>RECM01000247.1 GCA_007694035.1 Balneolaceae bacterium | reverse complement strand
TTCTTGCTCCTTTTTATTGGTGAAAAAATGTCAACCTATTTCAGGCACTTACACTTGAGACATTGAGACATTGAGTCAATTATTTACTTAGGTCATTTGAGCAGTCGGTAAAGCGTTTCAGGGCGATGGCTGCGGCGCCGCTGTCTATGCTTTCTTTGGCTGCATTGCCGGCCTCGGCCAGGGTTGAATATTTTCCGGATGCGTGGATGGCGAATGTTGCATTGAGTTCAACGATGTCGCGGTGGTACCGGTCGCCTTTTCCGTTCAGCAGGTCTGATATGATGGCTGCGTTGGCATGGCTGTCGCCTCCCTTGAGATCATCCAGCGTACATTTTTTATACCCGAGGGTTTCGGGATCGAACAGAATTGATTCGGAGTGAACACTGTTTTTAAGAACGAACACATCCGACTGGCTTGTGGTACTGAATTCATCGAGGCCATCGTGAGCATTCACCGTATAGGCAAACTCGGTTCCCAGATTGGCCAGGATTCGGATCATCGTTTCGGCCGTTTCCCGATTGTACGCGCCAATAAGCTGCCGTTTGACCCCGGCTGGGTTCATGAGCGGACCCAGAATATTGAAAAATGTACGCATGGCCAGGCTTTTACGTGCCGGCATTACGTGCTTCATGGCAGGATGGTGAAAGGGAGCGAACATGAACGCAATGCCCGATTGATCGAAACAGGCTGCTATCTTGTCGGGCGGAAGCAATGCATTTATTCCGAGCGCTTCGAGTACATCCGCACTGCCGCTGTTACTGGAAATACTGCGGTTGCCATGCTTGAGTACCGGAATACCCGCACCGGCCACAACGAACATGGCACCGGTCGAAATATTGAAGGTATTGGAGTGGTCACCGCCTGTTCCGCACATATCCACCGCGTGTTCCGTGTTCACATCTACGTGGATGGCGGCCTCCCTCATCACTTTAACAAATGCGGTAAGCTCTTCGATGGTTTCGCCCTTCATTCGCATTCCAAACAGAAAAGCTGCGATCCTTGCTTCGGGTATCTCACCTGCTATGATCTTTTTGAGCGCAAACGAAGCCTCTTCAGAGCTCAGATCATTTCCGGTAACGAGTTTGTGCAGGATGTCGGTAAAATCGGTCATTATATTCGTTTGGATGTTGGTTACTGCCGGCTTAATGCCAGATTATTTACTTTTTAAGAGCTGCCCGCAGCCAGTTACGGATCAGGTTCGGCCCCTCGGTGGTAAGGATGCTCTCGGGGTGGAACTGTATGCCCTCAACCGGATACTCGCGGTGGCGCACGCCCATGATCACCCCGTCGGGCGTTCTGGAAGTTACCTCAAGTACTTCAGGTATGGTATCGGGATCAAGAACGAGTGAATGGTATCGTGTTGCTATGAAATCCTGGGCTATACTGTTGAATATGGTTCTGTCGTCGTGGTGGATCACCGATGTTTTGCCATGCATCAGCGATGGTGCATGAACAACTTCAGCCCCGTAAACCTCACCTATGGCCTGATGGCCGAGGCAGACACCCAGAATGGGGGTTGTTTTGCCGAATTCCCGTATCAGTGCCTCAGAGATGCCGGCATCATGCGGGCGGCCAGGTCCCGGTGAAATCAGGATGCAGTCGGGCTTCATTTTACGCACATCATCCAGGCTGAGCGCATCGTTGCGGTGTACCTCATAGCTGTCGGTATGTTGCGCCACCAGGTGGACCAGATTGTAGGTGAACGAGTCGTAATTGTCGATTATGAGAACCATATATGTAATAGGTGATATCAGTGATTTCTGAGTATGCCTGCCGCCTCGCGGACCGGTGCCATCACAGTTTCAGCCCTCAGGCGGGCTTTCCGGCCACCCTCCCTGAGAACATCCATTATGTAATTCCGGTCGTTTTCAAGCTTCCTGCGGCGGTCTCTTGCCTCTGCAAAATAATCCTGAATCAATGCCAGAAGTTCCTTTTTTGCGTGGCCGTAGCCATACCCGCCGGCACGGTACTGGGCCGCGATTTCTGCCTGTTTCACGGGCGTGGCAAACAGTTTGATGAGCGCGAATACGTTGCAGGTGCCGGGATCCTTGGGTTCTTCGAGTTGCCTGGAATCGGTAACGATTGACATCACCTTCTTTTTGAGCTCCTTGCCTTCATCAAAAATGAGGATGGTGTTGTTGTATGATTTACTCATCTTGCGCCCGTCGATGCCGGGTACTGTCGCAACCGATTCGACAATAAAGGGTTCTGGCAGCTTCAGGTACTCGCCTTTGAAAACGTGGTTGAAACGCCCGGCCAGGTCACGGCAGATTTCCAGGTTCTGCTTCTGGTCGGCACCAACCGGTACTACATCGGAGTGGTATATAAGAATGTCGGCGGCCTGCAGAACAGGATAGGTGAACAGACCGATGTTGGCGGGCAGCCCCTGTGCCACTTTATCTTTGTAGGCAACGGCCTTTTCCATCAGGCTTACAGGTGTAAGTGCGCCAAGTATCCATGCCAGTTCGGTAACCTGCGGTACATCGCTCTGAAGGAAAAAAGTGCATTTCTCGGGATCCATGCCAAGGGCCAGGTAATCGGCAGCTATACCGACCGAATACTCATCGAGCCTGTCGCGGTCGTTCAGCGATGTGAGCGCATGGTAGTTGGCGATAAAATAGAACGCATCGCCCTCCCCTATCATAGTGATATGCTGGCGGATGGCGCCGAAATAGTTACCGATATGCGGGCGGCCCGAGGGGGTGATGCCGCTTAAAATTGTTTTCATCTGAGTTTAATATTCCTGATGTCTAAGGTCAGATGTAGCACCCATGGCGAATACATTCATCGGTCTGAGTTGGTGCAGTGGCTGCCATGGGTGATTCATCTGTGGTTATGTTTCATCTGTTTGCCTGTTTGTTGATAAAATTGGCATGGGTATTTCATGTGGCCGGAGTGTTTAATTCGAGGGCTACGCTGAGTGCTTCGACCAGGGCGCGGGCCTTGTTTACGGTTTCATCGTACTCTCTTTCAGGCACACTGTCGGCCACGATACCTGCACCTGCCTGAATATAGATGTCGCTGTCGGTAGCCACCATGGTCCGGATTGCGATACAGGTATCCATATTTCCGGAAAAATCGAAATAGCCGACCGCTCCGGCATAGGGCCCGCGTTTGGTCGGCTCCATCTCGTCGATAATCTCCATTGCCCTCACCTTTGGAGCGCCCGACACGGTACCAGCCGGGAAACAGTACATCAGGGCATCGACCGAAGTGGCTTCATCTTTCAGCTGGCCGGTTACGTCCGATACAATGTGCATCACATGGGAATAGCGTTCAATTACCTGGTTCCTGACCAGCTTTACCGTACCGGATTTGCAGATGCGGGAAAGGTCATTGCGCCCCAGGTCGACCAGCATGATGTGTTCGGCCACCTCCTTGGGATCATTGCGCAGGTCATTTTCATAGAACAGATCTTCTTCCTCAGTTTTACCCCTTGGCCGTGTTCCGGCGATGGGAAGCACTTCCGCTTTCCCGTTCTGAACACGAACAAGCACCTCAGGGGATGAACCTATTAGGGCGAACTGGTGAAAATCGAGGTAGAACAGATAGGGCGACGGATTGACCATACGCAGGGCGCGGTAGAGCATAAAACGGTCGCCCGTGTAGCTGGTACGGAAGCGCTGGGAAAGTACGACCTGGAATATGTCGCCTTCATAGATGCAGGATTTGGCTTTAACTACCATCTCCATAAACCGGGATTTTTCGGTATTGCTGTCGATGCCTTCCTGGCTAAGTGAAAAGGGCATCTGGGAGAGCACCTCACCCGTTGTAATGGCCTGCATATTATCAAGCGATGTTACCGCAGTATCGTATATCTGCTTCAGATTGGCATCAGACCCCTTTATGGCAGCATCATCCAGAAATACGGTTTTAATAAGGATGATCTGATGCTTTACATGATCGAATGCATAGATCTGGTCGTAAAAACACCAAATCGCTTCCGGAAGGTTCAGGTCGTCGGGGGGTGGATCGGGAAGGTGTTCAACCAGGCGCACGGTATCGTAGGCTGAATATCCAACAGCTCCGCCCGTAAGGCTTGGCAGATCTTTAAGCTTGGGTTCACGGTATTGCGTAGTTAGCTCTCTCAGGTGGTCGAAATAATTGCCCGCCAGGGCTTCATTATGTCCGTTTTCCGAAAGCGTGGTTTTGCCGCCTGTGTAGGTAAGGATTCGGAATGGATTCCGGCCAAGGAATGAGTAGCGCGCCAGATGCTCCCCTCCTTCCACTGATTCCAGCAGAAAAGGATATCTGGCCTCCTCGCGGACCTTCAGAAAGAGGGAAACCGGTGTAACGGTATCGGCAAGCAGCCGGCGGTAAACCGGAATGGCTGTGAAGTCTTTTGCCAGTTTTTTGAATTGTTCGAATGTCATGTACCGATAAAAAAAAACCCGCTGCAGAGATCTGAAGCGGGCTGGTTAAAAAAATCCTATTGTACGCACAGGAAAGTCAGTCCGCTTAGCGAATTGACCACCACCAGATGTTATTGATATGTGCGTTTGGAAAAATCATTGCGGCGGAATTTATACCGTAATGCCGTTAAAGTCAAGAACTCCGGTCAACTCAAAAATATCATCCGAATACAACTGCGTTTTTTACTGCCAACTGAATCCCTGTTTTTAGCGTTATACGTAAATGTAGCGTAAACCGTACATGACCAGAGAAATATATCTTTCCGGCCGGCCGTTTATTTGACATTCATGGATGCTTGCCCTAATATTGCGTTGGCAATTAAATGAATATTCGTGTAACAATAAACTGATCATCTGCTTATTGACATAGAGATACCGCAATTATTCCAACTAACATCAAAAGGTCCATACTCAGTTGAGCGTCCGTTTTATTTTTTTCGCCCTAATCGCGCTTGTGTTTCTCATTCAGTGTGACAATCCCCCCGGCCCATCCGATTATCTGTCGGATCTGCCGTCGCTGACTTCTTTCGAGATATCTCCAAACCGTGTTGATTTCGATAGAAGTGCCGGTATTACCGATACAACCCTGAATATCATGCTCACGGTTAAACTCAGTTCGGGCTTCACCACATCCCCCCCTCCCGAATATCATATTATCGACAACACCGACGGCAGCATCATACGTCAAGGTCAGTTTTCCAATTTTCTGGCACAGAGCAGAACCTGGTCTCAAATCGTAACGATTGAAACCGAGACTACTGTGATCAGGGAATATTCCATTTTTGCCTGGTTGCAGGATGAGAGAGGCAGCAGGCTTAGCAAGGTTCAGGGTAATTTTAATATCACCGGGTTCTCAACCTCACCACCTCAGATTTTATGGGTTGAAAATCCTGATTCGGTTCAGATACCGGCTGTAGGTTCAACAGGTTTTAATTTCGAGGCCAAAGTTGTGCATCCCGACGGGCAAAGTAATATTTCGCGGGTATTGATTGACCTGATCGACAACTCCGGAAATGCTCTTAGCGGTTCGCCGTTTGAACTGTTCGACGATGGCCGCCTGGATGAATCGGGCGATCTTGTTGCTGGCGACAGTGTGTATACCCGGCGATTCTCCATCGGGGCGGTAAATCAGCCCGACGAACTGACTGTGCGCTATCACGCCCTTGACCGTTTCGGTGCCTCAAGTGATACAGTGTCATCAAACCTTGTAATCTGGAGATGACTGTGAGAAACAAACTGTATTCAATCATGCGAACAGCTCTAAGTGCATCACTTCTTGCGTCAATTGTTCTGATTGGCACATCCCGGGTTTCCAACGCCCAGATATCCGGTGAGGTGATCGACCGTTTTTCGAGCATCACGCAGAACAGCATTTCCAATATGGGAGCTCTTGGCGACACGCTTTGGACCGGCCCGCTTCTCTATTATACACTGGAGGGAACGGTTAATTTTTTTGCGCCAGATGGTGCCGATTCTGTGCTAAATGGGCGCGGCAGATTGTTTTCCATCAGTGTCAGTCCCGATACGGTTGTAGCAGGCCTTGGCTATAATGACGATTCTGCAGGAGAATCGGTACAGACCGGACTTGGTTTCCATACCACAACCGATGGTGCGATCTCATGGAACTTCATTCCGCTTCCGCTCGATGATCCCGATTCAACAACCATTCTCTATGGAGGCCGGCTCATTCAAACGGTACCAATTATTGTGCCACAACAGTCACCTCCGTTTGATGTTACTTTTTCAGGTAGTACCATTTTCTCGGCCAGCTGGGCATCCGGTATCAGAAGAAGCCGTGATTTTGGCGAGAACTGGGAACGTATCCTGCTGCCACCGGCTACTCTGAGGGAACTCAGGCCAAACCGGAGTTACGATTTCGTGTTCGATCCGCGACTCGACAATAATTTTCTCGGTTTCTCTGTGCTTGTAGACCGCGACGGCTATGTGTGGGCGGGTACGGCAGGAGGCATAAACATATCGCGGGATGCCCTAACGGCACCTGCCGACAGTATCAGCTGGTCCCGTGTTTGGGCCGGGCCCGATATCGACCGCATGCTGGGTAACTGGGTCATAAAAATGCGGGAGAACCCGTACGACGGCCGGGTCTGGATGACTAATTGGATAGCCTCACAGGGTGAACGCCAGGGTGTTGTAAGTACTGCTGACAAGGGAATTACCTTTGCACGCTATCTTGAGGGTGAACGGATTTATGATCTGGCTTTTGACGGGGAAACCATTTACGCATCGGGCGACAACGGCCTGTTCATTAGCCGGAACAACGGCCTGACCTGGGAGCAGATCGGCCAAATACGCAGTAATAATGCCATTATCAAGCATTCAGCCAACTATCTGAGCCTGGCCCATACCACAGAGCGATTATGGGTTGGAACGACCGATGGGCTGGCATCAACCAATGACAAGGGCCTGACCTGGAACATAACGCGCGTGGAGTATCCACTACGCGGAGGCAACCAGCTGGTTCCAGACGGCAGGGATGTGAGCGCTTATGCCTATCCCAATCCGTTCTCACCGGCCATCCATGAAATCGTTCGGTTCCGGTTTGAAGCGACGGTTACAGGTATGGCCACTATACGTCTCTATGATTTCGGCATGAATCTTATAAGAGAGCTTGAAACCGATTTCCAGGTTATTACAGGCCGCAAGTACGAAGCCGTTTGGGATGGTACCGACAGTTCTGGCCGGAAAGTGAGCAACGGGGCCGTATTCTACAGAATATCGGTCGGAGATGATCACACCACCGGCAAAATCCTGGTACTGGAATGATGAAGAAACTGATCAAAAAAAGTACCGCCAGAATGGGCTGGTTGATGGTGGCAGCATTTACCCTTTTACTTGCCGATACGGCCGCCGCTCAATCCGGCGGTTTCGCCGGTTCCTATTCACGGATGGGTATTGGTGCGAGGGGCATCGGAGCCGGTAATGTGTTTACATCGACGGGCTTTGATGGTATCTACGCCCATTATAACCCCGCGTTGGCCGCCTTTACCCGGGGAAACCAGATCGATATTTCATCATCGCTGATGTCGTTCGACCGAATGCTGAATTCTGTTAATGCTACATTCCCTCTGCCTCCCAACGCCGGGATCAATGCCGGGATCATTCATGCAGGAGTGTCAGATTTCGACGGTCGTACACTGAGTGGTTATCCCACTGAACGGTTTTCCATAAACGATTATCAGCTGTTTGTGGCTTTTGGCCTACGGGCAAATGACCGCCTGAACCTGGGATTTGCCGCCAAGGTTGTGCACGCAAGCTATTTCGATGATGTGAACCGCCCGTGGGGCTTTGGTATAGATCTGGGTCTCACCTACCGGCTTGCAACCGGTCTGTCGTTGGGGGTTGCGGTTCAGGATATTCTCACATCCCTCAGCTGGGATACTTCAGACCTGTACGGAACGGCAGGAAGCACACGGAAAGACGATAATTTCCCGACCCGCTACAAATTCGCTCTGAGCTATGTATTCCCCAATCAAAAAATAATGATCGGCACAGAGTATGAAATAAGAAGCCAGCGCTCGGATGTGATCTCCACACAGGTATTCGCCGGTCAAGGCAGCCCCCGTATTCTTCGCAGTACCGACCAGATCACCACATCAAGCAGCCAGTATCGTTTTGGCAGTGTATATCATGTGCATGAACGCTTTTCACTCAGAGCAGGGTTACAGATACTCGATTTTGACTATATTGAAGAAAGCTTTCAGTATTCAGCCGGGTTCTCGGTACACCTGCCTTTCGACCGGTTTAGTCCGTCGGTCGATTATGCCGTTGTTCAGGAACCTGATGGCATGAGCCTGATGCATGTTTTTGCACTCCGATTTAATCTCTGATGAAAAGATATCCGCCGTTTTACGTTCTGCTGCTGTTTACAATGGGCTTGTATGCACTGCCGGCAGAAGCCCAGAATCAATCACCGGGCCTTCAGTTTCTGAATATCGGTCCCAATGCACGGAGCCTTGCCATATCCGAGGCCCATACGGCCGTTTTACTGGGTGCCGAAAATGTATTCACAAACCCTGCCAATCTGGTGCTGCAAGACCAGTCGAACATGGGCCTGGCATATACCCTGTGGTTGGGCGATTCCTACAATACCCAGGCATCATTCAATTACAAAAGGGAAAACGATGCCTTCGGTTTCGGTATTCTTTCGAGTGTGGTCGATGATATTACTGTCCGTCAGCAACCCGGCCCGGCCCTTGATGATTTTTCTGTGCGCTACCTGGCCCTGGCAGGATCCTATTCACGGCAGGTTGGCCCGGTTGCGGTAGGCGTAACGGGGATGTATCTGTTTGAGCAGTTTTTTGAACAAAACGCCTCCGGGTTCGCTTTCAGCGCAGGCATTTCCTCTGAATTTTTAGACAAACGACTTCGCGCATCTGCCGCTCTGCTCAATTACGGCGAGATGAATGAACTGAATATCACCAGTTCAGAGGTTCCGGCATTCTTCAAAACAGGTATTTCCGCCCAGCTGATCCAGTTTTCGGCCATAGGAACCACCGAAATCCCGCTTCTGGTCTATGTGAGCAGCGATTTTGTGGTACCGGTTGACCAAAAACGTCCCGACCCGGCTACGGGTAACCTGATTCAGGTCGATCCTTATGCTGCGTTTGGCCTTAATGCCGAGGTATATGAACTGGTAACCCTTCGTGCCGGATACCGCACAGGCGACACGGCCCGCCCCATCAGTTTCGGGGCATCAATCAGTGTAAGGCCGGTCGAATTTAATTATGCGCTTGTACCCTTCGATACCGGTTTTGGTACTGTTCACTCCATCAGCCTGCAATATAATTTTAATCTTTAGTCCAGGGGTTGGCAGGTATGGCCCATGTAGTGATGCTTGTGCACAGCGACTACTACCACGATAACCGTGTGGTGCGTGAAGCGGAGTTGCTGGCAGCAGAACGCTATAAGGTTACCGTACTTGCAGTTGAGACCGGGCAAGGTGAACCATTCCTTACAGGATACCAGAACGGTGTAGAGGTTGTAACATGCCGTATCAGCTCGCATTCAGGCAAGGGCAGGTTCATACAGATGATGAGGGTCTTCTGGCGCCGTCTTAAAAGCCTGAAGCCCGACATCATCCATGCACACGATCTGGATACCCTCCTTCCGGCCTGGCGATTCGCAAGGAGCAGGGGAATCCCGCTAATTTACGATTCTCACGAACTCTACCTGGAGTCGACCGGCCTGCGGGGGCGCCGCCTGATCCGTGCAGTGTGGGCTGTACTTGAACGGATGTTGATCCATCGTGCCGCTGCAGTGATCACCGTATGCGAAAGCATCGCAGCTTACCTGCAAAAAGAATACAAACTTGAGCGGAAACCGGAGGTAATCCGTAATTTTGCCATTTCCCCGAAAATGGATTTAATATCCGGGTCGGACATTCCCGATGAGGTCAGGGATTTGAGATCCCGCATGCCTTTTGTTGCAATTTATCAGGGTATGTTACGCGAGGGACGTGGCCTCAATCTCATCACGGAAGTTATTCAGTCTGCCGAAAACTGGGGTTTAATAATCTGCGGCAGTGGTCCGATGGCCGAAGAATTGAATCATAAAATCGCTGAACTGCAAATCGAAGACCGGATTGTTATGACCGGGCAGCTTCAGCATCACGTACTGGCCGGAGTAACCGGAATTGCCGATGCCGGTTTCTGCTACATCGAGCCGATCTCCCTGAGCTACAGATTTGCCCTACCAAACAAACTGAGCGAGTACGTTCAGGCCGGAGTTCCCGTTATAGGATCTGATCTGCCGGAAATCAGACACCTTATAGAAAAGCACCAAACCGGCTACATTTGCAGCAACAAAGAGCAAATACTACAGGCTCTCCACGATCTCGAAATTCCTGAAAATTCCTCCAAAATCAAGCAAAACTTAAAACGCGCGGCCCCCGATCTATGCTGGCATACAGAAGGAAAAAAATTAACAGCACTCTACGAAAAACTGATCTGATATCCCCCCCAACCGTACAAT
>RECM01000245.1 GCA_007694035.1 Balneolaceae bacterium | reverse complement strand
ACCGAGAAATATTATGCCGTTTTCCCGCCGGGTATTTTGCCAGGTATGCTGCCGGGTTTTCTGCCGGACAATTTGCTGTAGATACTTCCAGATTTCTTGCCGGGTATTCTGCCAGTCATTTTGCCGGATATTATGCTGCAAAATGATAAACCTGCTTTACGCATGCTTCTTAAAAGTTCCATTTCAGTGATGCGACAAGTACGTTGCCGGCCGAACTGAATGCGGATTTGCTGCTGCCGGTAAACATCTGGGCCAACACGTTCAGGTCAAGATCCTGCAATACCGAGTATGTAATTGAGGGTGAAATGTATGCCGCCTCCTCATCGGGGAAGTAAATAGCGGTTAACGATCCCTGCCATGTGGGCGAGAACGGGTAGATACCCCTGGCGGTGAACTGATACCTTGAGAATGAAGGATTGTCGGGGGTAGGCTGTTGGCCGAAAAGCACAAAATTGTCACCTCCACCCGCCTGGTTGTACAAACCTTCCACAATCAGGAAAAGGCTGTTAGCGAACATATGATCTGCTGATAAACCTGCAACCAGGTTGGTACCCAGGCCGGCCGGCTCACTCTCAAGATCGGTAAAAAGCATCACCTCGCCCTTGAAGCCTGATTCACGTATGCTTCCCGCCCAGCCACCGCCAATAGCGAAACGGTTACGGTAATACCCGCTTATGAGCTGCACATCATAGCCGCGATGGTTAAAAACATACATTGCTGCCGCTACCGATTCCCGCATGTCGCGGGCCGGCGATACCGCCACTTCTATACGCGACGCCCAATCAAGAAAATGCTGAATACGGACGCCGTCTGTACCAGGCCGTTCCGGATAGTCGAAATCAAAAAAGGAATAGATATTAAACAGGTCGTTCGGATTGCTCACGGTGTTGATGCCCCAGTTGATCCTCTGCCGGCCCGCAGTTATACGCCAGTCGGCACTGTACCAGTCGACATTTAACCGGTCTGGTATGAAGTGGAGCAGCCAGGTACTGCGGTCTGCAACAAGCCACGACAGGTTCAACAGGCCATCGTCGTTATCGATAGTACCGGCATATCCCGGAATATCATTCACCAGGTCGCCCGCGAAAAAACGTGTACGCATCTGGGCATTTAGTGTAACGTTTTGTGATGCAAACCACTGTACATTCAGCCGGTTCTGAAGCCGGTATTCCCAAAACACATTATCGCCGACTGGCGGGGGAAGTTCGGCCGAGATTCGAACCGGCATCGCCTGGAAATATCCGCCGATCCTTACATCGCCGGATTGCCGGGCCTGTGCGGTGAGTACCTGCAGAAAACCGATCAGAATTACGGCAGATACCAGGCCCGGCAGTTTTTTCCGGAGTATGGTGATGAAGGTGTTATTCATTGTGAAAATTACTACAATCACCTGTTGTAAGTACTTATTTATTAATTATTTACAAGTGCCACTTCTTTTACCTCATCTGAATAGATGGCACCGTCTACCATGGTAATGACCCTGCGGGCGCGGTCTATAACACGCTGGTCGTGCGTGGAAAAGATAAAAGTGATATTCTTATCCCTGTTCATCACCTCCATGATATCCAGCAGGTTCATGGCCGCCTCCGAATCGAGGTTGGCTGTCGGCTCATCTGCCAGGATGAATTTTGGCTCCGAAGCCAGCGCCCTTGCTACTGCCACGCGTTGCTGCTGACCGCCTGACATTTTGGACGGTATGGCATCCATCCTGTCGCCCAGGCCTACCGCTTTCAGCAGCTCTTCAGCCCGTTGCTTCAACTCCTTTTTATCTCTTTTTTGCAGCAGCATGATAAATGAAACATTTTCAAAGGCTGTGAATACGGGAATCAGGTTGTAGTGCTGAAACACAAAACCGATGTTATTCAGGCGGAAATCGATAAGTTTGCTGTCTTTTAAACCGGTAATAACAAACCCGTCAATTTCGACGGAACCGGAGGTCGGTTTATCGAGACCGCCGATCATATTCAGCAGGGTGGTTTTTCCGGAGCCCGACGGGCCAACAACACTGGTAAATTCCCCCTGCTCAAAACTCAGTGTTACATCTTTGAGTGCGTGTACGGGAACCGTATCCGGGTTGTACACTTTCGACAGATTTTCAGTTTTTACAATACTCATGACATTGCTCTTTAAAAATGATTAATTAAACCTGTTTTGCCGCTTCAAGCGGGTTGATCCGGATTGCCTTGATTGCCGGATAAAGGGAAGAAATCATGGTTACGAAAACCACCAGCCCTAGAATGGTAATGTATTCGGGCATGCTCAGAACCGGATAGATCATATGGTCCCATCCAAGCTCGGCGATTCCATCGGCGAACATGCCGAAGTTCACCCCGCTGCCGCTCAGGTGGTAGATGGAACCCCAGGCCAGCAGCATGCCTGCCAGGGCACCGCCAAGCGTAAGGATTATCGATTCAATCAGTATCATCATAAACACCCTGCTGCGGCTCATGCCGATAGACATGAGCATTCCGATTTCCCGCATCCGCTCGAACAAGGCCATCAACATGGTATTTAAAATTCCAAATGCCAGGGCCAGCATGATCACAATGGTTACGATGTACAGCATTACCCCGCCCAGTTCAACAAGGGTATTCAGCTCCGGCGACAGTTCTCTCCAGGTTTCCGCTTCGATTCCCTGAAACGCCGCATTCAGGTCTGCCGCAACCTGTGCCGGGTTGGCATCGCCGTGAAGCGATATGGCGATTTCATGATAATGGGTATATCCCGCCAGCAGGGGCATCAGATCGGATGAACGCACCAGCACATTACGCTGATCGTAGTCGGTTGATGCCGAGTTGAAAAATCCCGCGATATTGAAAGCGACCGATGTGAGTTCGCCTGATGTATCCTCGAAAAAAAGTACCACCCTGTCGCCGATTTCCATTTTATGGTCATCGGCCAGCGCTTTGCCCAGTAGTATGGGATTCCTGGTGCCCGCATTGAGATAATCGCCTTCGGTGAGGTGATTGTGGAATGTGGTGGTTTGGGTTTCCATCGGCACATCGATGCCACGTATTCTCACTCCCGATGTTTTTAACGGAGACTGAATCATGCCATCGGCCATGGTACGCGGGCTAAAGGCTTTAACCCGATCATCATTGCCGAGCCAGTCAAAAATCTGCTGATGACCGGGTATATAGTCGCCTGGCCGCCGTTCGGCAAGGAACTCCGGATGATGTATCTGAACATGGGCGAGTTCACTGTCTATCACATAGTCGACCCTCTGTTGCAGCAGGCCGTTCATGGTGCCCACGGTTACAACACCGGCCCACAGGCCTGCAATCACCGCTGCCAGGAGCACACCGCTGCGTGCGGGATGTCTCCAGATATTTCTCCAGGCAATAATCAGTATAGTTTTCATATCAGCGCCTCGCAGCTTCTAAAATGTTCAATTTAAATACCTTGACAAGCGGGAACAGGAATACCACCATGGCCAGCAGAAATACAATAATGCCCTGCATATAAAACTGATCTGCCGCAAACGACATCGGCAGTACCGGGTCCCAGCCCATTTCGATCACTGTTTCTGCAACATCGCCCGTTAACTGCACGGGGTTCAGATAGAAGTAGTAGATAATCAGCCAGGCTGCGGCTACACCTGCTGCAACGCCGATAATGCTGATGAACAGTGTTTCAAGAAAAACGACAGAAGCGAGCCTGCGGCGGCTCATACCCACTGAGAGCAGTACTCCGAATTCCCTCATTCTCTCGAGAGTCATGGTTAGAATGGTTCCGAAAAAGCCAAAACCGATTACCAGGTAGAGAACACCAGACATGAAATAGGCTCCAACCAGGTCGAATTCAAGCAGCTGCAGCAGTTCCGGAATCAGTTCCGGCCAGGTCCATGCGATCAGATTGTCATCCGCAAATTCTTCAGAAAGTGCTGCGGCCACCGTCCCGGCAGCATTCTCGCGAGTGAGTTCTATCAGCGCGGCGGTTACGTATTCGTCGGCAGACAGCAGGTTCTGGGCAGCAGGCAGGGCCATATAGACCGTCTGATTGTTCATGTCGCGGAGCGGGTGCTGCATTAAGCCGGCAATCTCAAAAAGACCGCTGGCCGTCATGCCAAAACGCCCCTGACCAAGCAGCAGCAGCTGATCGCCAACCCCAAGACCAAGCCGGCGGGCAAGGCCTTCGCTCACAACCACTGTCTGGTCATTTAACCCGAAGAAAGAGCCTTCAGTGAGGTGATCCCTGATGCGGTTAAACGCATGCTCCTTGTCGGGATCAATGCCGAGAACAAGAGCACCCCTGATTGAGGCATCGTCGCCGGCAAGCATGAACGTTTCGATTCGCGGGAGCACTTCCCCTATCCGGTTATGTACCCGTTTGATGCGCTCTTCCGTTTCGTGATTGTAGTGGAAAGAGTTATCCAGCGAAGATTCATCCTCATATCGGTAATCCTGCAGCTGAATATAGCCCGTATGAAAACGCACCATATTGTCGATCATAACTTCGTGAGAACCCCGGTTCATCGACTGCATGAATACAGAGGCCACTACTGCAAACACAATGGCCGAAACAGTAATCATGGTACGCTTCCTGTTTCTCCATAAATTTCGCCAGGCAAGTTTTGTGTACATTTTTCTGATATTTCCAGTGTTGTAGTTGAAATCCGGGTATACTGATTTACCCGGAGGGTGCCTTATGGCTGCCCGCTTGTTCTGCCCTGAAACCGACTGGCGGCTATCTGCCGGTGAGTTTCAGGTTTCCTGGTCCGCCGCCGGATTGCAGCCATTTGGTTTACCCGGGCTGCGGCAGTTCAGCTGTGAACCGGTACCCAACCGTGTTCAGGATGATTTTCTGAATGAGCTAATTCAACCTTCTCAAATTCTGCTGGGTAAAGAACGATTCACGGATATCGATACCGAAATCCATCGAATCGTACCGGATTATCGTATGCTGCCCGGGAGAGCCGGCCGGGGTTAATTTCAGCTTTGTCGGCAGCATTCTGCCACCCATTTCCCTGATTTCAGAGAACCGGATTGTGTTGGCCAGTTCATTCCTCTGGTCATAGTTCTCCACGCGCAGCTGTATGTAGTCATCCTTTGAAATCCACATCAGCACTTTACCCCAAACAATGGGCGTGTCGGGCTTCGGGATCAGTTCCAGCACCCAGCTCTGCCTGCCCTCGTATTCCTCTTCCCTAAGTATGCGGTGTTCGTAATCGTCGACCGTTGAGCTTTCGCGTACCAGGTCATCATTCGAAAAATCAGAACCCATCCAGGATTGCGCCATCATTGAGGGCGGCATTTTAATGGTTCGGTCGATGTTGGGCACATAATTCCAAATTTCGCTTTTTCTTTTCAGGAATGATGTACCCTGATCACGTGCCGGTGCGGTTATGAGAATCATTGAGAAATCATTGCCCAGCGCCCAGGTTTTAAGGCTTACTTCCCTTGTATAGCGTGGACGTTCTATGGTCATGGTCATCTCGGCGTAACTCGACTCGCCGCGCATCGTATCTTCCATGCGTTTAATAATTTCTGCGGCATCCCGGTCGGTTGCCGGAGAAGCCACTGCCATTGTGTAACCCATAATCAGTGCCATTGAAGCACTGAATATCAATTTTGTATACCCTTTCCTGATCTTCATCGTTCTGTCCGTTTAATTTTTAAAGAAATTTTTAACATCAAAATTAGGTTTTATGATCTGTTAACCGCCTCGAACTGTTCGATTAAATGTCTGATCCACATCCCGATGCAGCTGTCGGCACGCTTCAAGGCCGCGGTCAGCCAGTTAACTGGTATTGCAGATCTATTTTTCACTCTTTTCATGGTCTTTGGCCTGGTTTTCCATTATTGTGTCTTTAACCACTTCCCACCTTATGATCAGTTCATCAACAGCACCGCCCAGCCATTTGTAGAAAGCGGAAATTTCACGCAGCCAGTCAGAAATTTCATCCTCCTTTTCCTTCAGGGCATTGCCCTTGTCGATTACATCTGAAAACTTATAGAAAAGGCTGAGCCGGGCCTTGAGAATCGTGCCTGCTCTCATTTTAGATATGCGGAAGTAGGTTTTCCTGTCGCCGGAGAGCGAAACGGGTTCAATAAATCCGACGGCAATCAGCTGCTTGGTTGTTCCGCTGATGCTGCCTTTGCTGGCATTCAACACCTCCTGTATATGGTTAAATGATACCGTGTTCTGGTCGCTCACAATCAACAGGCCGAAGATTCTGCCGGCCATCCGGGTCATACCAAGCTGCTCAAAAAGGATTCCGGTTTCTTCGATGTAGGATAATTTTTCTTTATTCATGATTCCATTCTGTTGTTTGTTCAGGCATAATATACGAACTGTTTTCATTTGGTTCAATAGTTTTTGAACTAAATGAAATGAATGAACTCTGAAGATAACCAGCTCCCCGTAACTGGTCATAAATCAAGATTCTGTTGAGCGATGAATCTGCTTACCCCGATTGCGGCACGGCAAATGCCGAAAAAAAAACCGCTCCCGGAACATATCATACTGCTTCCGGAAGCGGTGAGTTAATGGGTTAAAGGATTACAAATCTGAAGCTATTTCAGATTTTTTTCGCAAAATTTTCATTTTTGTGATGTGCCCTCCTTTTTCTGGTTCCCGGTTGCGGATGGTTCATCCACCATCTACTTATACCGCGTGGCGAACCGTCCCTTAATCGGTAGTCCGTGATCTTCAGCTTTTTCTTTTCTCAGATCATACCTCCTTTCCAGTGCGGATTCCGTTTCGGTAAATCTGCGGTTTCATATGGCTGGCTGTACCGCGGTCTGGCGTGAGGTACACAATAGTAGAACTGTAACCGCTGTGAATGCCATTTGCGAGAGTGTTCTGCCATGGATGGGCGGTATCAGGCCTGAACAGCGTCTTGATGATACATGCTGTAATAACAACGGACAATGACCTGAAATGCCGGAATATAACCATGACATTCTTCCATTAACCGTGCACAAAATTGCAATGTTTCTATTAGAATATAAGAATATGCAACAAAAAAAACCGAAAAATCTATTGCCGGCATCATCTGTGAGCGATTACAACATACCTTAAAATGGCACTGAAAAAAAAATTCTGAAGCCGGTAACCTTTTAGCCCGCAATCCGGTATTGCATTCAGAACAGTCCAACATTTAACATGGAAAACCTTTTGGACCCCACAACAGACAATGTATTAATGATGAAGGTGAAAAACGGCGACATAGACCGTCTCGGTTTACTGTTCGAGCGCTATCACCACCGCCTGTTCGCGTTCTTTTACCGGCTTACTGCGCGCCGTGACGTAAGCGAAGACCTAGTGCAGGGTGTTTTTGAGCGAATTCTGAAGTACCGGCATTCATTCTCCGACCAGGGTTCGTTTTCGTCATGGCTGTTCGGGATCGCCCGGAATCTTCATATCGACTACTGCAACAACAGCAGGCCGGCCGATATAGCACTGGATGAGGCCCACCTCGATATTATTGCCGCTGAGAGCCCCGATTCGCCGGACCATTCCGATGGAAACCTCAGCCATTTGCTCGTCCGCAGGGCACTTGAGAAGCTGGATCCGGATAAAAAACAGGTGCTGATACTCAGCCGGTACGAAGGCTTCAAATACCGTGAAATCGCTGCCATCATGAACTGCTCGGAGGCGGCAGTTAAAGTGAGGGTCTTCAGGGCCCTCAATGAGATGAAAGAGACAATAACCGCCTTCAGAAACCAGGAAAGACTATGAAACACGAAGACTACTCTGAACTGATTACCGACTATCTGCGGGGTACCCTTTCCGAGGCAGGACAGCAGCAGTTCCGGATGCTGGTTGAAGAGGGGCGCCTGGATATTTCGGAGATTATTGAACTCGAAAAAATGTACCGGGAGCTTGGCACTATCCCGGTACCTGAACCGGGAAGCCAGATGCACCAGCGGTTCTACGCCATGCTTGATCAGGAGACGGCTGCGATGGAAGCATCCTCAACGGAAACCGGAAAAACAAGGGACTGGCTTCAGCCGGTCATCAACAGCTTCCGCAGCCCCGGACTTGCCTGGGCGCTCGGCATGCTTCTGGTCGGGTTGCTGGCCGGCGACCTGTTCACCCCTTTCAGCAACCGCGACGACAAGATTGAGCGCCTCAGCAGCGAAGTATACCAGATGCGCGAGATACTGATGATAAGCCTGCTGGAAAATGATTCACCCGTTGAACGACTGCGGGCCGTGAATGTAAGCCATCAGATACCCGCTGCCGACACACGCGTGGCCGAAGCACTGCTCAATACCCTGAACAACGACACCAACATAAACGTGAGAATCGCCGCGGTCGATGCACTGGTGGAACGCGGCAGCAGTGCGTTTGTGCGGCAGGGCCTGGTGAGCTCCATTAGCAGGCAGGAATCGCCGCTCGTTCAGATCGCCCTGGCCGACGCCATGATTGAGTTGCAGGAGCGCAGTGCCGTCGGGCAGTTCCGGTTGCTTCTGGAGCAGGAAACAATGGATCCGAACGTGCGCCACAAACTTGAAAACACGATAATCGCATTACTGTGAACTATCACGCCATGAACGATTCAACTCCATGCAGCAGATCAAACCGGTTCGCATAGGTGATGGCGGCCGGTAATACACTTTCAATGTGCTGAACGGTGATGTATTTATA
Organism: Balneolaceae bacterium; assembly: GCA_007694035.1. GTDB lineage: Bacteria > Bacteroidota > Rhodothermia > Balneolales > Cyclonatronaceae > RECM01. The sequence goes on along the minus strand of RECM01000245.1, from coordinate 1,835 downwards.
CGGCGGGGCGGATCGTAAAGCGGTCGCCGCTTATCAGCAGAAATTTAACAACACTCTACAAACAGATCGCAACCATGAAAACAGTAAAAACTATCCTTCTTACACTAATCGCGACACTGGTCATCTTTGCCGGCACCTCATTGGCACAGGAGCAGATCGCGGTGCCATTGAGCAACCCCGGCCAGCCCGGAAAACTGAGCCTCAAACTTGTTTTGGGCTCCATAAAAGTAACCGGATATGAGGGCAACGAAGTGGTGATCCGCCACACCGATCTGGGACGTGGAATGGCCCTCATGAACGATTCCGACAACGATGAAGACCGGGAAGGTCTCCGCCGGATTTCCCGTCCGGCCTCGGGATTCGAGGTAAATGAACATAACAATACGGTAACCATAAGCAGAATTTCGCCTGTAAGATCGGTCGATTTTGAGATACTGGTGCCAACCCGGTTTTCGCTGACCCTGGGCTCGGTTAATGGCGATTACCTGACAGTCGAAAACGTGCACGGTGATCATGAGATCAGCCACGTGAACGGCAATATTGAACTCAGGGATATAAGCGGTTCAGCTGTGGTAAATACCGTTAACGGCAACATCATCGCGACCTTCAGCCGTGTAACACCCGACAAACCAATGTCTTTCGGCAATATAAACGGGCGGATCGATGTAACACTGCCCGCCAATACCCGGTTCTCAACCAAAATGAGGTCGGAAATGGGGGAAATGTTCACCGATTTCGATTTTAATGAACAGGAATCCGGCAGGACGGATGAACACACCCGCAACGGCAGGTTCAGGGTACAGATGAATAACTGGGTGATTGCCGATGTGAATGGCGGCGGACCAGAATATCTTTTCAGGACCCTGCGCGGCAATATCTACCTGAGAAGCCGTTAAATACCCTGGTAACATCCGGTTAACTTTACCGTAAGAGACTTTCACAAGACGTATTAATCGGCCTCTTTTAAGTGTTCGGGCCGAAGCAGGCGGGCGGACATCCGCGGCACAATAAATTTGGCCATTCCCGGAGTCCGTTCCGAAAAATCAGGGGCCGGCAGCAAGGCCGGCACCCTCTCTACTCTCCCCAATATTTAACGCCAAGAGGAAAACACCATGCCTCCGATAATATTTCGTACAGCCCTCACTCTGTTCTGCCTGCATGTGATGTTCATTTCAGAAATGCAGGCTTATCTCTCCCTTCAAACAAATACAACCGATACACAGGTTACCACGCAACCGGCGGCAACCGTGCGGCCCGGTAATGATAACATACCGCCTGCTGAAAAGAATTTGGATATGCGTCCCGGAACGGCCGAGTACCCGGTAATGCAGGCTGTACGGCTCCATCCTGGTGAGCCGGTGGTTCTTGACGGATTTCTCAGTGACCCGGCCTGGCGGAATACACCAGTTGCAACCCGTTTTACCCAGCGTTTCCCCCATGACGGGCAGCCAGCCACCGAGAAGACCGAGGTGCGGATTCTATACACAGACCATGCGATCTATGTCGGGATAATGGCATATGATTCGGCCCCCGACTCGATCATGGCACCGCTTTTCCGCAGGGATGGCAATCTGCCCAGCGACTGGGTGTATGTAAGCTTCGACAGTTACAACGACCGGCGCACGGCATTCACCTTCGCCGTTAATCCGCGGGGAGTGCAGAAAGACATCCTGGTATATAACGACACCAACGAGGATGTGCTCTGGGATGCCGTCTGGGAGGCAAAAACTCAGATTCTGGATAATGGCTGGTCGGCCGAAATGCGCATCCCATTGTCGCAGCTGCGCTTCAGCGCCGATCTGGATGAGCTCGAGTGGGGCATCAATTTCCAGAGG
>RECM01000093.1 GCA_007694035.1 Balneolaceae bacterium | reverse complement strand
CCGGACCCGCACTCGGAGGAGACGGCCCCCACGCGCTTCCGCATAAATCCCCACCCCAACCGCCAGTTTATCGGACTTGCCCAAACGCACCGCCGTGGTGAAGTTCTGAAACTGCTGCAGTATCGATTCAATTACGTGTTTTTCATTGCCCATCTTTATATCGGCCGGCACACCTGATACAATCGCCGAGTTGCCGCTCAGCAGCTGAATATTGAATCCCATCTTCAGGAATGCGGGGTGCAGCTCTTTCAACAGTGTGAAATCGGAGGCGGAAAAATCGATACTCTGTGGGAAAAGCAGCTGTTGGGTACTTGGCAGGCCCGACTGGCTTGCATTCAGGGCTTTCTCGTAAATAATACGCTTATGTGCGGTATGCTGGTCAACTACACACAATCCGCTGAGAGTCTGCGATATAACATACTGGTCATGAAGTTGCCAGAACCCACGGAATTTATCAAAATTGGGCTGTTTGTCATTGGGTTCCGGGGTATCGGCCTGCTGCGATGTGGTACCAGTCCGTGCTTTGCCTGATGGTGATCCACCGTAAATGCGGTCGGTTATATCGGCCTGGTGCATAAATCCCCGGTCGCGGCTGGCTGATGCTTCACCGTATGATCTGCCAGTTGAAACCCTATCACCCCTGAAATCAAAGCCTCTTGAAAAAGCATCGCTACCGGCAAAGGAAGTGGCCGCCGTCTCGCCCGGAACAATTCTCGGCACGTTGTACCTGTCGTTCAGTGCCCGTTTAACAATAGACCTTGTAAGGGTCGAAACAGCCCGTTCGTCTTCAAATTTCACCTCCAGCTTCGACGGATGAACATTTACATCGATATTGGCCGGTTCGGTTTTATAGAACAGGGCGTAAAAGGGATATTCATCGGGGCGGATCCAGGTATTGTACACGCTCTGTATAACATAATTGAGATGCCGGTGCATGAAGGGCCTGCCGTTTACAAATAAAAATTGCTCACCCCGGGTTTTTTTTACCATTTTCGGGTCAATGATATAGCCGGTGAGCTTCAGTATACTGGTTTCTTCCTGTACCCTTATCAGGCTGGCCTTGTAGGGCTTGCCGAAAATCTCGGCAATGCGTTCGTCGAGGTCCTGTACGGGTAGTTTATAGATGGTACTGTTGTCAGAAACCAGCTCGAATGCCACATCCGCATTTGAAATCGCAGCCTGCTGGAAGGTAATAATGATGTGCCTGAGCTCAGTCGCATCGGTTTTAATGAAAGCCCTCCGTGCCGGTACATTATAGAAGAGGTTGCGTACGGCCACAGATGTGCCGTCTTCAACGGCTGCCGGCTGAAGGTGCTTCTCTTCACCTCCCCATAATTCATACTCATAGCCGGTTGCATCTTCCCGTCGTTTGGTGCGCAGCGTAACCTGCGATATGGAAGCTATCGATGCCATCGCCTCACCACGGAACCCGAGCGTGCGGATATTGAACAGGTCGTCGATTTTCTCAATTTTGGATGTGGCATGCCTGAGAAAAACAAGGGGAATGTCGTCGGCATTCATTCCTGAGCCATTATCAATCACCTGTATCAGCGTCTTTCCGGCACCTTTTATAATAACACGGATTGAGGATGCGCCCGCATCAAGGGCGTTGTCGAGCAGCTCTTTAACGACAGAACTCGGACGTTCAACTACTTCGCCCGCTGCAATTTTATTACATATTTCGGGGGGCAAGACCCTTATCAGAGACTGACTTATTTCGGTATTCCGGCTCAAGTTTGAAAGGGTAATTCCTGAATATTGTTTAAACGGTAAATATACGAATACACCGGTGGTGTTTCGACCATGCCAGTTACTTTTTACACAAAAGGCTACAGGTAGAGCAGCATCAGAAATAGTATAAACATTATCGCGGCGTAGATTGCAATACTGCGTCCCTGGCCTCGCCTCACTTTACTTTCTATACGGATGGCACGTCGCCTGCGTTCTCTCTCCTCTTTTTCCGGATCATAATATCTCGGCTGATAATTGAACTGTCTGTGTTTGGGGCGCTTGCCCCCTATGGGTACAATCATGGTCTATCCGTTATACTAAACAGCGATTTTACAGTGCAACGATCCAAAACCGGATGTATTGGATCGCCTTGCACAAAATCCACATTATTTGCTACGGATTCAACCCCGGCACACTGCCCCCGGGCATCATTCCGAAGCGTATACTTCACGGTAATTTACATCACCTGTAACAGCGTTGCGCTGATCACCATACCCTTCATACCGCGGATATTCTCCATAATCCGGCCACTGGGCTTGTCGCTGAGCCTGATACTGCAGCACGCGGTGATCTGCCCGTCGAAAATCACATTTTCAAGCTCTTCCGCATTGATCTCGCTGCCTTTCAGCTCGTTCATAATACCGGCAATCACGCCCGGCTTATCATAGTGGCGAACTATCAGCTGCCACGGTGCAGCCGTGCTTTCACTGCGGTTCAGCCAGTTATTAACCTTACCTGTTTTAATGAATGTGCGAATTATATCGACCACCGCGGCGGCTACAGCATTCTGGGCCTGCATCGTTGATGCACCAATATGGTGGGTTACATACAGGTTTGGCACATCCCGCAGGCGGTTGTCGAACGGGCCTTCTTTCTGCTCGGGTTCGCCACTGAAAACATCCACCGCCGCCCGGATTTTGCCCGATCTGAGGTGATCAATCATCGCGTCCTCATCCACGACCTCGGCCCTTGCCGTATTTACGAACATTGTGCCCGGCTTCATGGCAGCAAACAGCTCAGCGGAGATGATTCCGCGTGTTTCGGGCTTGAGAGCCAGGTGGACACTGATAATATCGGCTTCGGAAACCACATCAAGCGGTGACGCCATATAGTCGATATCCATTTCCCCGGCACGCTCGGGTGTGAGCGACCTCGACCAGGCACAAATGTCCATGCCAAATGCCCGGGCACGTGTGGCCAACTCCTCACCGATCTGACCCATCCCGATTATTCCCAGTTTCTTGCCCAGCAACCCCTCCGATTTAGAATAGAGCGCCTTGTTCCACTTCCCGTTCCGGAAATCCGAAACATTGTCGGGTATGGATCGGTCGAGGGCCAGGATCATTCCCATAGCCAGTTCGGCTACGGCAACCGAATTTTTGCCAGGACAATTCGCCACATATACGCCGTTTTCATTTGCGGCCTTTACGTCAATATTGTTCACTCCTGCCCCCGCTCTGATGATCAAACTCAGCTCGGGGCTGCTTTCGATGCACGACCGGTTTACAACGGTTGATCTCACAACCAGTATTGAATGCCCGGGAATCCCCTTTCCGAGATCATCTTCCGTCATTTTTGGATTGAACTCCAGGTCTATACCGAGTTCCCTGATATTGTCCAGACATGTGTCCGGCATTTTGTCTGCTATAAGTGCTTTCATAGTTATAAATTATTGTTTTACAAATTTTTACCCGGATGATCATCACCCTAATTTCCCCGGGCCGGCCCGGCAGCCTTCATGCCGGTTTGTGCAAAACGTTTAAATCAACCCATAAACGGTGATTTTTCCCAGTCTGACCACCCGGGTTAACGGCTTCGGTGTCGGTGTAGGTGTTAAATAAAATTTATATCAAGATATAGGTTTTTTTACCACTTGCGAAAGAAAAGCGCTTTCTATACATTAGTTCAATTAAATCTGACGCCTCACGTAGCTATTACAATCATGTACGCTGAACTGATTGTGTTCAAAGAAAGAATTGAAGGATATCGTCACTTTGCCATTGAATTACTCCGAATTTTATTCGGGTTATTTTTGGTTGGCAAAGGTTATGCATATGTCGAAAATCCATCCGAAATCGCATATTATGTCACTTTGATTGCACTTCCCGGCTACGCAGATCTTCTAATCCACTATATTGTGGCGGCACATGTGGTAGGCGGTCTGCTCCTGGCAGTTGGGCTTTACACCCGGTTGGTAATATTACTGCAGGTACCCGTAATACTCGGAGCCGTGCTTATGGTACATTTACAGACCGGGCTCCTTAATAGCGGATTACAGCTTGAAACCGCCATAATCTCCCTGCTCCTTCTATCAAGTTTCCTCTATTATGGCAGCGGGAAATGGTCGCTCGATCACCTTGTTCTGCAAAAATAGCCGGGCAGTAATAGTGTCTGATTTTTCCTAATCACGCGATGGAATCACAGCCCGGTAGATACTGCCCGAATCCAGCAAATACAGGTATTCCTTGCCGGCCGCTACCGATACAATCGTATCCACGCCTTCAATGCCGAACTCACGTAACACCCTGCCGCGCCGGTCAAGTTCGTATACCATCTTTTCTGAGGCCGCCCATACTGACCCGCCAAAGGCTGTTAGAGCATATACCGGATCTATTCCGCCAATAAATCGCTCATAGCTTCCCGAGTCTGATACAAGGTGGATTACCCCGCCGGCGGGATCAGCCAGGAAAATCATATCATCGGTTAAAGCCATGGATACGGGCATATCACGGATTCCGGTCGACTGCAGGTCAACACTGTATTCAAACCGTCCGTTGCGGTCGTATTTTAACAGGCCCTTCTGCTCTTCATCCAGTACAAACAATTCACCAAAAGCGTTTACCGCAATACGGGTCGGTCGGTATGCACGGCCATGACCTGTTATGTCTGCCAGATCCAATGTCGACAAAAACTGCAGCCTGCGGTCGAATATCTGAATTCTGCGGTTGTTGTAATCACTTACATAGATTTTAAGGCCGTTTGTGGCGTCAACATCAAACGGGCGGTCGAACCGGTAGTCTCCAAACCCCATTCTGCCCAGAGAATCCAGTCGTAAACCGTTCTTATCGAGCCGGAGGATTCTGTTGGCCCCGGATTCCGCCAGAAAGAGTTCATTATCGGGTGTGATGTAAATTGAGCTTGCATCGTTCAGGCCGGCGGCAATAACATGCAGGGGCAGCCGGTTCACACTGGTATCCGCTTCCATACCCCGTTCCAGCGGGGGCAGGTGCAATAGAAGTATTGCTATATGCAGGTAAAAGATGATACCCATGCCTTCCGGTTGTGATTATGTGAAAAATATCAGGGCTGCTCTACCCGCCGGAGGCCTTTGGCCCCGATGTCGCGCCGGTAGTAGATGTTCTCAAAGTCAATTTTTTCAACTTCAGCATACGTTTTTGATATCGACTCCCTGAGGGTATTGCCCCGCCCCACTACACACAGAACGCGGCCGCCACTGGTCAGCAGATCACCGTTATCCGTGCGGTAAGTACCACTTTGAAATACGAGCACATCTTCGCTCAACATGTCCAGACCGACAATCTTCTTGCCCTTTTCGTACACCTGAGGGTAACCTTTCGAGGCAATTACCACACCGGTATAGAATCCTGTATCGATGTCCAGACTGGCATAACTCAGCTTTCCGTTTACGCAGGTCATCAGCAGTTCAAGCAGATCGCTTTTTATGGCCGGTAGCATTACCTGGCACTCGGGATCACCAAACCGGCAGTTAAACTCGATCACTTTTGGGCCCTGATCGGTCATCATCAGCCCGCAGTAGAGAATTCCCTTGTAGGGAAGCCCCTCTTCAATCATAGCTGCCATCATGGGTTTGATGATGGTTTCATCGATCTGGTTAAGGCCATCCTGATCAAGCAGCGGAGTGGGTGCATAGGCCCCCATCCCGCCGGTATTCAATCCTTTGTCGCCATCACCGATCCGTTTGTGGTCCTGAGCGTGCATTATAATGCGGGCGGTTTCACCATCGCAGATGGCGAACAGGGAAACCTCTTCGCCGCTCAGAAACTCCTCGATCACGATTCTGTAGCTGGCTGAACTCAGGTTCACATCATCGTTCATCATGGCAAGGGCCTCCATGGCCTCCTCGCGGTTATCACATACGAATACCCCTTTGCCGGCCGCCAGCCCGTCGGCCTTCAGTACCAGGGGATAAGTCTCATTTTGATTGATGTACTCTTCGGCCTGGCTCCATTCATGGCGGTTGAAAGTTGTATAGGATGCCGTGGGGATGTCGTATTCCTCCATAATGGCTTTGGCAAACGATTTGCTCCCCTCCAGCTGTGCCGCATTCTTTGACGGGCCGAACACCTTGATGCCCTCATCCTCCAGATAATCGGTAATCCCGTCTACAAGCGGTTGTTCCGGGCCAACAACAACGAGGTGGATATCGGTGGCTTCACAGAATTCGGCCACCTCCTCGAAATTATTGACATCCAGGTCAACATTCACTCCCAGATCATTGGTACCGGGGTTGCCAGGGGCAATGTACAGATTACCCAAAAGCGGGGATTTTGATATCGACCATGCCAGGGCATGTTCACGACCTCCACTACCAATTAAGAGAACATTCAACGATTCCATTTTATATCAGTTTGGTTGCTGCCTGAACTATTGCGGCGTAACTGTCGGGCTTGAGGCTGGCTCCGCCAATCAACCCCCCGTCGACATCGGTTTGTGCCAGCAGTTCGGCCGCGTTATCGGGTTTCATACTGCCGCCATACAGAATGCGGATGCCCGAAGCCACCTCTTTGCCGGTTATTTCTGTGAGTACCTTCCGGATAAATGCATGCATTTCCTGTGCCTGATCCGGCGAGGCTGTTTCTCCGGTTCCAATTGCCCATACCGGCTCATATGCGATTACAATTTTTGCAATCTCTGCATCCCCGAAACCTGCTAATGCACCCCGCGTCTGGGTTTCAACAACCGTAAAATGGTCGCCCGATTTGCGCTGATCGAGAACCTCTCCTACGCATACAACAGGTGTGAGGCCATTTTCAAGGGCTTTCGCAATTTTTTTTCCAATCACCTGTTCGGCTTCGCCAAAATATTCCCTGCGTTCGGAGTGACCGATAATTACATGACTGCATCCGGCATCTTTGAGCATTACTGCACTGATCTCGCCGGTGTAGGCTCCATCGTTTTCAAAATGCAGGTTCTGTGCGCCAATATGCATGCCAGGTATGGCTTTTGCCGCATTTGCAGCTTCGTTCAGCGATACAAATGGCGGGCAGATCAGCATCTCAACCTGCCCGGGCACATCACCGATAATTTTTGCGAGTTCGTTAAAAAAAGGTGCGGTTTTGCCAGATCCACTGTTCATTTTCCAGTTGCCGGCGATTAAATAATTTCTACCCATAGTATTGATTTATTTTAATTTAGTTAAATAGATTGTCCAGGTCCATAAGCACCTGGCTTACATCCCGGTCTACATATTTGCGGATTATAATACCGTCAGCATCTACCAGAAACCTCGTTGGTACGGCCTTCACATTAAGGCTCCTGAAGAGTTCTTCATCGGTATGCTGATTGTTGCTGGCCAGGGCCCAGTTCCGTTCCCTTTCTTCAAAAAAGGCGGAAATCAGTATGGGGTCTTCATCGACCGGAACCGTTATAAGCCGAAGGCCGCTTGGTGCGAACATTACATACATATAATTTATTAACGGATATTCCCCCTGGTAACGCGGGTCAGCCAGTTCGGCAATTTCCAGAAGATAGGGAGCACCGGCCAGCATATCTGACGACAGGATCAACCCGTCTTCCATCTGCAGTGAAAATTCCGGCATTGGTTTTCCCGGTGCGAATTTTTCAAGATCGGTTATCATATTCTCCGTCCACTCCGCAATGCCGGGCTGATCGGAGTACTGCCTGCCAAGATCCCGTACCGCCGCCAGAGCCTTCTCTGATCGGGTGCTGTCGCCAAACAATTCAATTTTCCTCATCTGTAGTGCAACCTGGTCTTCTCTGTATGGCGTTACTGAAATAAGGGAATCAAGATAGGCTATCGCACGATCAAGGCCATGTTTCCTGGCTATGGCGTTCGCACCGTAGGTTGCCAGCGTTGAAAATACCTGGTATTCCGGATCGAGCGCCCGGGCGATATAATCAAGCATTCTGTCATCGTCCCAGCCAAGGGTTATTTCAACCGCAGCAAGGCTCGAATACTCTGCGGCAAGGGTTGAGGGATATGAATCCCTCACCGACCAGAACAGCTCCGACCACATATCGAGCACCTGCGGTATTGTATCCTGAGGCAGCTCGCCACTGTTGATAAACATGGCAATACGGGCATAATTTCTCTGTAGGCGTTCATACACATTGAACGCATCGTGCTCTCTGGAACTCACTTTTCTTGTCCTGGCAAATTCAGGAAGTTCAGCCTGAATATGAACCGTATCGCCAGGGGCAAGGATTATGTAGGATGCAGAAATAAGATTGCCATACCGTTTGATCTGCAACGGATACTGGTCGCGCTCCCTGAATGAGGCCTTACCACTGAATGATCCGTCACGCTGAGTTTCGGCGAAAAGCAGTGTATCGGTCTGTTGGCCGCTGCCGTCGGTAACAAGAAGAATAATTCCGGAATAGTTGGCCGTTGTATCGAGATCGGCACTTACGGTAATCCTGCCGTATACGTACGATTCAAGGTAATCATCAGGTGTATCATCTGAACAACCCGTAAGAATAAGTAACAGGATTACAGCGGTTACCATCATCAGATGATATATCGGGGTTTGAATATGCATTGCTTGTGTGTTAATAAATTAGGAGCTGCTTTTTAAACGCGACATCAGCAAATCCTTCACCATCTGGGGATTTGCCTTGCCTTTCGATTGACGCATTACCTGGCCTACAAAAAAACCGATCAGACCTTCTTTACCTTCTCTGAAACGGGCCACTTCATCCGGGTTGCCTGCAATTACTTCATCCACAATTGGCTGCAGGAAACCGCTGTCGGAGACCTGGAGAAGGTTTTTCTCCGCGGCTATTTCATCTGCGGTACGATCGTTGCCGAGCATGGCATTGAATATTGTCTGCATGGCCGAGGAACTGATTTTATCCGAATCTTTCAGCTTCACCAGCCCGGCCAGCCTCTCCGGTCCGATACTGAAAGCCCTGATATCCAGGTCTGATTCATTGAGTACCCGCCTCACTTCCGACAATATGAGATTGGCAACAGATTTTGCACTCCCCGGACCGCAACAGGAAAGTACCGCCTCAAAATAATCGGCAATACTGCGTTCGTCGGTTAATATGGATGCATCCGGTTCGGGCAGTTTAAGTTCGTTAACAAAACGGTTCCTGCGGTCGTAAGGCAGCTCGGGGAGCTCCTTTTTTACCTCCTCCAGGAACTCTCTGGTCACAAATACGGGTGGCAGATCGGGTTCCGGAAAGTAACGGTAGTCATGCGCTTCCTCTTTTGATCGCATCTGCCGGGTCTCCATTTTAACGGGATCCCAAAGCAGTGTCTGCTGAACAATGGTGCCACCGTTTTTTACCACATGCTTCTGTCGCTCGATTTCGTAGGTCAACGCCCGTTCAACATTCCGGAAGGAGTTCATATTCTTGAGCTCGGTTCGGGTGCCCAGTTCTTTCCGGCCAACCGGGCGGATGGATATATTCGCATCACAGCGAAGGCTCCCCTCCTCCATGTTGCCGTCGCAAATATCCAGATACTGAACAAGCTGTTTTATTTTGGTCAGATAGGCATGGGCCTCCCGGGGCGAGCTGATATCGGGCTCGGTCACGATTTCGACGAGCGGCGTACCTGCCCGGTTCAGATCTACAAGTGTATTGTAGGGGTCCTGATCGTGAATAGATTTTCCGGCATCTTCTTCCATATGTATCCGCTTCAGCCTGATCCTTTTGGTGGATCCGTCATCAAGCGTAATATCTACATGGCCGTCGTAACAAATAGGTGTTTCAAACTGGGATATCTGATATCCCTTGGGCAGATCAGGGTAGAAATAGTTCTTGCGCGCGAATATCGACTTTTCAGCGATCCTGCAACCGGTGGCCAGCCCGATCCTGATGGCATAGCGCACAAGGTTCTCATTCAGTACGGGCAATGTTCCCGGGTGGCCGATACAAAGAGGGGTAATGTTTGTATTGGGTGGATTACCGAATGCGATGCTCACGGGAGCAAAAGCCTTGCTTTGGGTAAGCAGCTGCGCGTGAACCTCCAAGCCGATTACGGTCTCAAATTCGGTATCCTGGTTAACTGGGATTTCCTGGTCGGTAGCCAAAAAAAGTGTATTAGTTCCTGTTCTTCTTGTCAAACCTGTAATTTACTAAAGATTGCAGCATGTTACACGGTTTTATCTGCATTCGAACAGCAACAATTGAATAAACCGGGCGGAAAATAAGAACCCCGCGCCTGTTCAGGACGCGGGGTTGCTGTTGTCAGGTTATTCTATACCTGTCTGAGAAGATTACTCGTAACGAAGAGATTCTACCGGATCGACTTTTGCCGCTTTGAATGCGGGAAATACACCTGCTATCAGCCCGATAACTGTGAGAATACCGGCCGTCAGGATCATAGTACTGTAAGAGAGTATCGGGTTGCCCAGAAACTGCCCCGGACCATCGTCGAGCTGTAACGACTGAACACCGGTTACGATACCGCCGGCAATCAGAATACCAAGCAACCCGCCGATAATGCATATCATCATCGATTCAAATATAAACTGGCCCACGATGTGCCTTTTCCGTG
>RECM01000150.1 GCA_007694035.1 Balneolaceae bacterium | reverse complement strand
TTCTTGCTCCTTTTTATTGGTGAAAAAATGTCAACCTATTTCAGGCACTTACACATTGAGACGCAAGACGCAAGACGCAAGACACAAAGCAAAAGGCAAAAGGCAAAAGGCAAAAGTGATTCGGAGTGAGGCAGAAGTTGGCGGGAGTAAATCCTGAAAACCGCTTCACAATACTATTGTTCTGAACTTCCCTGATTTGAAGATTACTTATAGTGCCGCCGTTGTTGATTTCGAAATTTGCAGCCCATTCCGGGCTGCATTTGATCTGGTTTTCGGGCGATAATTTATTGTAAATTTGGAACTGCTTCGGTGTGTTGAGGGCCAGTTCTGATTTGCAGCGTACCGGATGCAGGCATTTGCCGCATTTTTTGCTTTGGTTTAAATGTTGACTATTAAACGATTACTATGAACAGACTTGATGAATTTCGCAGCAGCCGGAAGGCCATGAACGGGAAGATCATGGAGCTGGACCATCTGGGCGTGAAACGGTTTTTCAATCTTGATACGAATACCTACAGGGATGGGGCCTTAAGTGGAAAGAACAAGGAATTGCTGGGGCTGGTAGCCTCTGCGGTATTACGGTGCAACGACTGTATTGACTACCACCTTGAACAGTGTGCGGAGGCGGGCTGGACCAAAGATGAAATAGTTGATGCACTTAATGTGGCCCTGATTGTGGGAGGCAGTATTGTAATTCCGCATATGAGGCACGCCGTGGGTACACTTGAAATTCTTGAAAAAGAGGGAAATCTGAAAAATTGACCGGATCGCGATCTTTATACATCCGCAGTTTGCTGCTATTACTGGTTGTTTTGTATCCGGTGATGTTGTCGGCACAGTTGATTGGTGCTTCAGAGTATGGCATTTCAGTGATTATAGCGTCAGGGAATGGAGTGTCAGGGGATGGAACGTCAGGCAATGGAGTTTCAAAGAATGGAGCTTCAGAAAAGGGTGCTGAGGGCCGGACCACTTCAGAGGCCCGACTGGCTGAAGGTTTTGGCCGGACCCCTGCAGAGACCTTTGAGATTGGTGAGGCAGCATCTGCCGGCCGTGATTCTGTATACGTGGCCATACTACCTGGATTCAGCTACAATTCCGATCACGGCTTTTACGGGGCGGTTAAACTGAACCGGTACGATTTCAGGGGCGGTCATTCACCCTTCAGGGCATTCAGGGAGCTAAAACTGGCTGCATCCACAAAAGGCCTGATTGCGGGCGAATTGTTCTCTGATGTTACCCGGACACTGGGTTCAAATGTGCGGACCACGCTGCATCTGTTTGCATTCCGTTTTCCGCAGGATACGTACTTCGGCATCGGTAACGGGTCGGCCTTTGATTCGGACCTGTGGAACAGCGACCACTATTTTTTCACATCCCTTTCGGCAAGCGGAAATCTCAGGGCACGGATTCCGGTAAGCCGGTCGGCTGGGCAGCGGCGACTGGATGTGGTTCCCGGTCTTGGTGTAAGCTATGAAAGGGCCGTGACCAACGACCTCACGCTTATGGAAACCGATCCGCCGGTTGGTGTTGGCGGAGGATGGTTCAATACGGTGGGAATCGGGCTGAACTGGGAAAACCGCGACAGCGAATTCCTGCCAACCCGGGGCAACCGGGCAGATCTTCGCATCGATGCCTCTCACCGTTTGCTGGGCAGCGACTTCAGTGGATCGGTTATCCGTACATCACTGAGCCAGTATATCGGATTCAGGCTGCTGCTTGATCAGGTACTGGCCATGCAGATCAGCTATAATCAGGCTATTGGAACGGTGCCCTACTGGAAACTTCCCTCCCTCGGTGGAGAAACAACCCTTCGCGGTTATGCCTTCAGGCGGTTCCTTGACAACGCATCAGTAAACTACAGCGCTGAAATCAGAAACTGGTTTTTCCACCACGAGGCAACGGGCATACAGCTCGGCGGGCAGATATTTATGGATGGGGGCCGCGTTTTTGATACTGTAAACATGGATGACCTGGTCCGCGATCATCACATGACCCTGGGATTTGGTGGTGTAATCGCAACCACACGCAGGGATGTATTCTTCAGGGGAGATCTTGGCTTCAGCAAAGAGATGATCCGTTTTTACGCTGGAATTGGATATGCTTTTTAAACGGTTTGTGGTAATGCCCACCGGCCGATATTACGTAACACTGAACATAATTCACTCCAAATGCTGTTTCTGAACATCCTGATTCTCCTGCTCGTATTTATCACAGCCTCTCTCGGGTCGGCCTGGCTGATGAAACGATTGGGTTATGAGGTACCCCATTTCCCGCAAAACAGGGAAGATTATCTGATTGTACTGATGAAATTATTGCTGTTTGCCATTATCGCCCTTCTGATGTTCGCACTATTGTTGCTTTCCGGGCTTAATCCACTCCAACTTTGAACCGCACCTGAAGGATTACCAAAGCAGGTTGGAAATCTTTTGCATCTTTATAAGAATCTATTATTTAATGATTTAATAGAGATTATGAGCGATGCGTTTTGCTTAAAAGAACAGAAATAAACCATTAATCTATTTTTTTTTCAAATTAACACTAGTTACCTCCGGTATTTCATGTGTAATAGGGGTGTAATCAAAATGCTAAATAAAAAAAGGTTAATTATGTTTGTTAAAATGTTTACCCCGTTTGTTTTAATCATGGCAGTTCTTGTAGGTTCTGCATTCGCTGTGACAACGGACAAACCCGTAGTTCTTGAAGATGCACATCTTTCCGGATATGTTTGGGACGCTGTTTCAGAAACACCCGTCGCCGGTATTGAGGTCAAAATTGTCGGTCACGACATGAAGGCTACAACCGATGAAGAGGGATACTTCTTCTTCGAAACTCTGGAAGCCGGTGAGTACACTGTAACAGTGGAACTCGAAGGTTATGATACCTATGAGCAGGAAATCGTAGTTACGGATGAGCCTGTTACGTTGAATATACTCCTCGAAAGAGCTGAATAGTACCTTCAAGAGAGGTAACAGATAACTGGTGTGCGCCAGACCACCAGTATCCCGAGAGAGTGATACATTCGTGACTACGGGTGTATCACTTTTTTTTTGAAAACAACAATTTGAGTATGCAACACCTTATGTGCCTATGGATAATTAAATACTATAATGGTTATCATCAATACATGCGGATATTCCGCTTATGTTCGGGCAGAATGTAAACGTAACCAAAGCTGACAGTCAATCGAGTTGTATAAAATTGCTGCTTTGGCCGTACCATTACAAATACAGAACCTGCTTACCCTGATTGATGAACCGTTTATATGGATTCAGACACTGCAAATATGGTTGCTCATTGGAGCAAGGCCCTGAAAGCCTCAGACCGGGAAGCGTTTAAAAATATATTTAACCATTTCTATGCCATGTTGCTTGCGTATGCGAGCAGGATTCTTGAATCCAGAGAGGCGGCTAAAGATGTAGTGCAGGAAGCGTTTATCACACTTTGGAACCATAGAGACACCGTAGACCCGGACAGGTCAATTAAATCACTGCTTTACCGTATTGTATATACAAGATGCCTGAACCAGATAAGAGACAGACGGCTTGTCGGGTTTGATGAAGAAAATTACGAGAATCTGATGGGCTCGGAAAATTCCGAACCTGACATAATGAATGAGAACATGGGAATACAGGAACTATTAGAAAAAATCGTATCCAGGTTGCCGGAAAGGCAACGAGAGGCACTTCTGCTGAGCAGGCAGGAAGGTCTTACGCACGACGAGATCGCCGATATTATGGAATGTAAACCCGCCACTGTAAATAATCACATAACCGGCGCCATGAAAAACCTCAGAGTGTATTTAAAGGATATGAATATTGAGGGATATCAATGAAAAATGAAAAATATTTTATACCAGCGGATATTGAGAGATGGATTAGTGAACAGGATCCCGAAGATCAGGAGATCTACCGGAAACTGTGGCTTGAAACCGGAGAACTGCCCGCTTCTGCCCCGGATGTTTCCGAAGATGAACTGAACGAGGCATATGCTGCTGTAAGCAGTATTCTGTTTGAAGACAGCAATCAAAATAAGCCGGAATACCGGGGCACAAACAGTGAATTAACCGGCCGGAGTCAACTCTATTACTGGGCAGCTGCAGCTGTTTTAACCATCGCAGCATCACTTGGGTACATGCTGTATATAACCGGTAGTATAGATGTGAATGCGGCTTATGGTGAGCAGGTTTCCTATGTTTTCACCGACGGTTCAAGTGTGGATCTGAACAGCGGGTCGTCGATATCTTTCCGCCGCAGTTTTTCATCGTCTGTTCGGCATGTGACGCTGAACGGAGAAGCATTTTTTGAAATCGGGGAGGATTCGAGACCGTTCATCGTTGAAACACATAACGCCATGGTCAAAGTGATGGGCACGAGTTTTAATGTGCGTTCGCGCCAGGATCAGGCAGAAGATGAAACTTCAGTTGTTATTTCAGATGGCGAGGTCGAATTTTATCCACGTGCCCGCCCCGACAACAGTGTATTACTGAAGCCCGGCCAGCTCAGCAGGCTCAAAGAGCTCAGTGAAAGGCCGACCGAGCCGGAGGAAGCTACTGTTGAGCGATTCCTGGCATGGAGACAGGGTGGATTGTTTTTCAATGACCAGCCGCTTGAACTTATTTTTTCTGAAATCGAACGCCGGTTTGACGCCCGGATCGAAGCCAATCCCGAAGCAATTCAAAACCAGCGTTTTTCGGTGCTGTACAGCAGGCCGGAAAGTGCCGAACGTGTTTTACGTGATATTTGTGAAGAGAATATGCTGACCATGAATGTGATAGGCGAGAACCAATTTGAAATTTATTAGGATCCTGTCAGCCCCCGGATAGTGCCCGTTAATACCCTGGCGTTTTGAATCAAGCCAAACTGGTATTAGATATTGTACCAGTATTTAACTGCGTGTATCGGATCAGGTAAATGTAAAGGTATAGGTAAAGGCAATGACAGTGGTAGTGGGGTAGGCAAAGGTCAGGCAAAGGATTAGGAAAGGTTATGGGAAAAGATGGGCAAATAAAAGCACAGGCACGGGTATAGTCACAGATATCGGTATATAGGTGTAAACCCGGGAGGCATCGTAATCCTTTCAGAATCGTGCTGAGGTATTTTTTTTGAACTGTGCTGGATTCAGTGCAGATATTTGTCGGGGTACAGGGGATTTGCAATGTTCAAATAAATACGCTGTATGGATCATGCAGCGACTTCACAATGGGGGTTCAAAGGAAAAATATGGGTACATTATATCCGGTTAGTTTAGGCCTTTTGATCAAATCACTTAACAATGAACTTCCGGGTGGTTTTACGTATTACCTGTAAAAAAGGTGTGGATTTGATGGCAGTGGCTTTAATTGCCTTGCTATTCACGGGGTATGCACAAGGAAGTTTACTGGCAGCAGGTCAGGATACGCTCTATTCTGTGAGCTATTCGAGTGTCAGTCTGGATGCCGTACTTATCGACCTGGTAGAAATGACCGATATCGACCTTGTATACAATCCGGCCCTGACCGAGGGTAAGCGCATCACTCTCGATATGACGGATGGCACGGCAGAACAGATTCTTGCGGCAGTAGTTCGGCAGGCCGGTTTGCGGTATCACCGGCTGGATACCGGAACCTACGTCATCAACCGGCCGCCAGGTGAGCGGCCACCACCACCACCACCTCCTCCTCCTGCAGTTATGCAGGGCAGTGTTTTCGATGAGGAGAAGGGTGAACCAGTGGCAAATGTCAGAATAATAAGTGCCGGCAGAATGCCGGCGGTGTTTACCGATTCAACCGGGTTCTTCCGGTATCCTGATGTTCCGGCCGGTCCTCACCTTGTAGTTGCCGGAAAAGAGGGTTATTCCATGGCATTCTTCAGGGCTGAGGCGTTGCCGGGTGAAACCACTGATGTGTACATCCTGCTTCAGCCAAAGCCGGTACCTGTTTTAATTCCGGATACGTCAGACAGTGCGCATGTACCGGTGTATAATTCGGTGATTGCCGGACTCTACGACCAGGATTCGATTGTCTTTCCGGAATGGAGCGGCACAAGGCATCACGCATGGCTGACAACACTACCGGGTATCGTAACCATGCAACCCGTATCAGGATATCATGGTCTCAGTTTTTGGTCACCGGCACGTACAGGCTCAGCACAGGGCCTTTTTCTGTTTACCGGCCCTATGCCGGGCTATACTACCGGCAAGGGCAGCATCGGCCCCGGTAACATATGGGCACCTGCTTTTACAACAGACAACCGCCCGGATCTGGCCGCAGAAATCGAACTGTCTGATACTTTTCTGGGCGGCGGGATCTCGCCGGCTCATGTGCCCCTGTGGAATGGCGCAGTCACGGCCGATGCATCCTTTCGGATGATCAATCCGGTAACAGCAGACAACAGCAGAATGATTGATGACCTGACCAGATGGCTCTATTCTGATACGGTAACAAGGCAAAACACGACGCATGCGGAAGAACCCCCGCTGCACATGGAAGCCGGTCTGTTTGAAGCCGGATTAAACCTGGAATACACCGGAAGCGACCGCCTCACCGCAGGATTACGCCTGAACGCGGGCAACAGTGACCTGGATGTAAATCGGACGGCTGGCACATTTCTCCTCTATCCTGTGTCGGATTCTTTTGAAAGCCGGTATAATGATATATCCCAGTATATCCGCTACGATACCGGAAACCAGGGCATTATCTATCAGAAGTTTCACACCAGTTATTCAAGGTTTAACCATCAGGAATATGCCAATAGAACTGTTCAGCGGTATTCTGGCAGCCACACACGGAAGGAAATCAGCCTGGAGGCGGGATATACCCGGGCACTGACTCAAATGACCGGGTTGCGGGCCAGTTATCTGTTCGATTATGGTTTCTATGAGGCAGAATTCAAATCAGAACTATTCAATGCGGAAACGGGCAGTCAAAACCGGGTGGCTGACCATCGTGTAACTGCCGGGATTACCCTGAAATTTGATTCGGGGCTGTCGGTCAGTCCGGAGCTCGGCATTCTGCAGAGTAACCTGGCAACATCTCCGGTTCTGGATCCCGGTATAGAAGTGGAGTATATGCCTGCCGGTTTCCCCCTCCGCGGGGTTCATCTGCAGGCCGGATGGCATCAACACTCACAGTACCGGCACAGATCAGGCTTGCCGTTAGCGGCAGGCTCTGCACCGGTACCGTTTTACGATATAACTCTGGCATCGCGGGATGGTGAAAAGCCGGTTCTGATTAACTATAGCTATTTTGACGCGATATATCATTTTAATGAAACGGCAATTATCAGAATCTTTGCCAGAATTGGAAATCAAAAGCAGCTGCAACGACCTGATTTTTTCGTTGATGCAACAGGAATGACAGATCTGCCTGACCAGGTATACCTGACCGATTCACGGGAGTTCAGGGTTGGTGGTGTATTATATGGATTCAGCCGTGCGGCTGGCCTGGAAGCAGGCTTCTCCTACAGTTACGGTAATCATACTGAGATAAGCGCAGACCGTTTTGGCGGAGAACGGGTTCAGGCTGCAGGAAATGTGCCACATCAGGTTAAAACCACGGCACAGTGGGCGGTTGGCAGTGACCTGAAACTGGAGATGCTCTGGGTATCCCGGTTCGGCAACATGAAACGGGCACTGCATGAGAGGTATTATCGGTACAGGCAGGTATCAGGGCCCGGATTCACAAACCAGCAATACCCTGATCCCGCTGAACACAGCCTGGACGCATGGCACCGGCTGGATGCGGGAATTATCTTCGGACAACGGATTGCAGACATCAACTTCACGATAAAGGTGCAGCTGATGAATATCCTGAACAGAAGGAATCATATGGATACCGTAGTGATAACCGACCTGAGCTCACCCGAGCCTGAATACTATTTCCGGAAACGTAGAATGCCCGGGTTTTATCCTCAGTTTTCACTGAAGGTAGGTTTTTAGACTGTTTGCCGTTTGTAATGTGCTGTTATTGACTTCTGAGATCCGAAAACCGAAACCGGATTTCAGGAGACCGGAAGCAACGGGCAGTAAGCCGTTGTTTCGGTACATAGTGATAACATTGGCGCCGAAAACATCGAAAACATCGAAAACATTGAAAACACCGGAATTGCCGAAAACACCGAAAACACAAAAAACACCAGAATCAAACGAATTCCGGGGTCGTAAAATGGCCAGGGTTTCCTTAGATTAATCGGATATCATTACTTACAGCCACAAATGTCAGTGCTATGACAAAACGTGAAAAAAAACTATCAGATATGAGATTATTAAAATCGACATTCCCGTTTATTATTCTGCTGCTCTCAGTAACTGCTTCATTGGCGCAGCCGGCGGAACTGATGCACTACTGGAATTTCAATGACCAGGATAATCCGGCCGCAGTAACCTTTACAACAGGCAGTGCCGGCCTGACTGCAAATCTTGCCGGAGCATCAGAGATCGAATCCGATACGGGTCAGGATTTTACCGGTGCCAATGCCCGGATGGACGATGAAGCCGGGGCGCATTTGCGTTTGAATAACCCCCTGGGTTCATCCCTGATCTTTTTTCTGCCTACAACCGGAAAAGAGAACATTATCATCAAATACGAAACCCGCCGTTCAGGCCAGGGGGCAGGTGTACAGCTGGTAAGTTACACTACCGACGGCACCACATTCACGTCATTTGCCTCCATCACCACGTACAATGCCCCACCAGCGGTACAGACACTTGATTTTACAGACATCCCCCAGGTTAACAACAATCCGTTTTTTGCGGTGAAGATTGAATTCGAGGCTGGAGATGGAGGTGAAGGTGGGAATAACCGCTTCGATAACTTTACCGTTGAAAGTTTTGATGTAATTCCCAAACCTGTACTCATACACTATTGGAATTTCAATGATACGGCCGCACTCACGGCTGCTTCTTTTACCCTGGGCGTTGCAGACCTGGGGATAGAACTTGGACCGGAAACGGAAGTACTTGCAGGATCAGGGCAGGATTTTATAGGAGCAAACGCCCGGTTTGGTGAAGAGGCCGGTTCACATCTCAGGGTTAACAACCCGCTGGGTGCATCCCTCATGTTCACACTGTCAACCACCGGGTTTGAGTACATCCGCTTCATGTATGAAACCCGGCGTTCGGGCCAGGGGGCCGGAGAGCAGGAGGTATTTTATACGACCGATGGAGAGAATTTTACCCATTTCAGAACCATAACCGTATTTGATGATATGCCGGTACTGCATGAGTTTAATTTCTCGGGAATTGAAGAGGCCGGCGACAATGCAGACTTCGCCATTCTTATCACATTTGAACAGGGAGCCGGCGGCATAGCCGGGAATAACCGGTTTGATAATGTGACGCTCGAGGGGATGGCTCTCGAAGAAACGAATTCGCCACCGGTTGTGACGAATCCGATTGATATGTTCACTATGATTGCCCCCGACGATGAGGTGATGGTTGATATGACAGATGTATTCACTGATCCTGATGGTGACGAGCTCACATTCACAGTAGAGAACAGCCGGGAGAGTGTTGCCGGCATCACCCGTGAGGGGAATGTTCTCGGCATCCGTGCATTATACCAGGGTGAAAGTGAGATAACCATCAATGCCGACGACGGGGTAAACCCGCAGGTATCGACAACATTCAGGGTATTGGTCTACCCCGAAGCTCATATTCTGGTGGCTGAAAACGGAGCTGAACAGAGTATTGTAATGCAGAATTTTTACTTCAGCGAGTGGGATCCGGAAGAGCCGGCCGGTTCGTTCCCCGGGCATATGATCTTCATGCAATCCGATATGGATGATCCCGGGCTGAACGATCCACTGTTGTTTGCCTATGATGTACCCGAGAACGATTATCAGGCAGATGACCTTCCATCACTTGGATTCCCCTACATGCTCACCCGCAGAACGCGAATAAACGGGCTTGGCGAAGGCGGTGTTTCTTTCATCAATACCGGCCGAGAGCGCGACCTGGGCTCTGCCATAGCGGCCATCGACACCCGTAACGCGGAGCGTGTTACCGTGCAGTGGACAGGTGGAACCGTGCTTCCGAACAGCAGGGTATATCACATCCGACTGCAGTACAGGGCCGGTATTCACGGTGAATTCTCCGACCTGATGTCGGATGGAAGCCCCGTGGAATACATCAGAAATGAGACCGGCGGGCACTCCATCGATTTTGAGCCGGTTGAGCTGCCGCAGGAACTGCTGGACCTTCCCTATGTGCAGCTTCAGTGGAAGTACTATTTTACGGGTGTGCGTCTGAGTGAAGAAAGCGGGGCCAGAGACCAGCTTCGCATCGCCGATATAACGATAGAGGCCACGCCGCCAACCAGCATTGACGGGGCTCGTGAACGTGCCGGCCGGATCAGTCTGGATCAGAACTATCCGAATCCGTTCAATCCGGCAACTAGCATCCGTTTTGAGATTCCTGAGCCGGCAGCCGTAACCCTTGAGGTGTATGATATGTTGGGCCAGCTAGTTGCGACGATTGCTGACGGGCAATATGCGGCAGGCAGCCATTTGATCAGTTTTAATGCGACGGCGCTTTCAAGCGGGGTCTATATTTACCGGTTGGAGGCGGGGGGACAGAGGATAACCCGTAAGATGACGCTGGTGAAATAATGAAAAATTTCCGGCAGGTCTCGTTTATCATACGGTTACCCGGTCTCTTATTAAGTACGGGTAACCGGAAAACCCAGACCTGTTCCTGAGAAACTGATGTGTCACACGAATAGCAGCCTGTACGATCGTTGTCCGGGAAAAACACAAGGACAGGTTTTTTAAGCCCCGAATTCCGGAGCTTTTGAGATTGTCCGATTCAAATTTCGACGACCGTACACCCCGGCCCGCCTCTTTCCCACGGCGCCAGTTCGAAGCTTTTTACTTCTTTCCGGGAGGCAAGATACTCGCTGACCAGTTTTTTCAGGATTCCGTCGCCTTTGCCGTGGATGATCTCCAGGTTGTGAAGATTGCGTTTTACGGCTTCATCCATATACCAGGTTAGTTCTTTGATGGCTTCATCGCCGCGCTTGCCGCGCAGGTCGAGGGAGGCGGAGAATGAGGAGGAGGCCGGGTCGGATGAAGTAATCAGGCTGTAGCCGGCCTTCAGTTCTTTTTTCTTTTTGGGGGGCTCAGCCTTGAGCAGCTTGCCGTAATCTGTATGTACGGTCAGGCCGTTTACCAGTACCGTGGCCCTGCGCCCGTCGCGGCTGATCAGTTCACCGGTGGAGTTGGAATCGGAGATGCGCACCGTATCGCCCACAACCGGCGGATCCTTGTAGGTTCGTACAGGTTTCTCCTTAAGCTCCTCAAGGGCCTGTTCGACCTCGCCGGTCTGCTTTTTCACCTGGTCGCGGGCTGTTTTTATCGACCCCTTCGAGGCGTTCTCCGAGCGGATCATCTCAACGAGTTCCTCAATCCGTTTGTTCGCCCCCAGCACAATGTTGCGGGCCTCATCGAGGGCTTTTTTACGATAGTCGTCCTTGCGGGACCTGAGTACGCGGTTCTGCTCCTCATACTCACGGATTTCGCGATTCAGGGCGGCTTTCAGCTTAACAGCATCCAGTTCGGCGGCTTCCATTTCCTGCGTTTTTTTCTGCAGTTCCACGATGAGCGATTCCAGGCGGCTCCGCGAGGTACCAACGAGTTTCCGGGCACGCTCCAGCACGCCGGCCGGCACGCCCATGCGCCCGCCGATCTCGAAGGCGAAGCTGCTGCCGGGAATGCCCTTGGTGAAGCGGTAGGTGGGGCTGAGCTGGGTCTGGTCGAATTCCATGGCCCCGTTCACACAATCGGGATGGTCGTTGGCGAACACCTTCAGCTGACCATGGTGGGTGGTCACGATAACGCGGGCGCCACGGTCGATTACCTGCTCCAGGAAGGCCTGGTAGAGGGCCACGCCCTCCTCCGGATCGGTGCCCGTACCGGCCTCATCCACCAGGATTAGCGCGTTGGCGGTCTGTTTGGCCAGGGTTTCGCGCATCCACAGCAGGCGCGACGAGAACGTACTCAGGTCATCTTCGACCGACTGGTCATCGCCCAGATCGATGAACAGGCTGTCGAATACGGGCAGCCGGGTCTGGTCGCCGGCCGGTATGGCCAGCCCGCTCTGCATCATCATCTGGCAAAGGCCGGCCGTTTTCATGGCCACCGATTTGCCACCGGCGTTCGGCCCGGTAATTATAAGGGCTTTCTCCTGCCCGGTGAGTTCCAGGTTGAGGGGTATTACCGGCTCGTGCATGGAACCCTTCAGGGCTTTCATGAGCAGAATGGGGTTGCGGGCTTTATCCAGGCGGATGTGCTGAGCCGTAGTAATCTCCGGAATTTCCGCCTTAAGCGAATTGCAGAACCGTGCGCGCCCTCTTATCGCGTCGATACGCCCGATGAGGGTGCTGTTGTGGTAGAGTGAGTCGCGGTGCTCACGGATTTTCGTGGTGAGGTCCCTCAGAATGCGCTCGATTTCGCGCAACTCGGCGGCTTCAGTCTGGCGGATATCATTGTTGATCTGAAGTACCTCCACCGGCTCCAGATAGACGGTCTGCCCGGTGGCTGACTCATCGTGTATGAAGCCGCTCAGTTTGCGCTTGTGTTCGGCTTTTACCGGAAGCACCATGCGTCCGTTCCGGATGGTCGGTTCCGTCTCAGCCAGCAGTTTGTCTTTCGACGCTTTGCGGATGATATTGGCCATTGTGGTGCGCAGGCTGTTGCGCAGGCGGCCCAGTTCTTTACGGATGCTGTGCAGTTCACTGCTGGCATTGTCGCGCACCTGGCCATTGTCGGAGAGCACACGGCCGATCTCCTCTTCGAGCTGTTTAAGGGGGATGAGCCCGGTGGCAAGCGCGGTTAGAGCCGAATAACTTTCGCTCCGGCTGTTGAAATACTGCTTCAGGTTGCGGGCCGCAGCCGCAAGCTGGCGGATGTTCAGTATGGGATCGGGATCAAGCAGGCTGTTCTCGGCACGGGCTCTTTTCAGGTATGGCCGAATGTCGTGCAGGTCTTCGAAAGGCAGGGCGCTGTCGTGCCCGGTAAGTTCCATCATCTCGCCGGTTAGCTGCAACTCATGGGCCACGATTTTCGGGTTGCTCACCGGCTGCAGCACGGCGGTCTCCTCCCGCCCGGGTTCGGTACGCACCAATTCCATAATGGCCTCGCGGATGGCCGAGAAGCCCAGTTTGTGGAAGGTGGTATCGGGGTAGATGATCATGGATGGAAAGATAGGGAAAAAGGCGGCCTGGCACACAGTGACCTCTGGTCCCGGTAATGATCAGTTTTTACGAATCATCTGCGAATCGGGTCCTGATACATGACAACAGAAATCACACATAAACCACACTATGCATATACGTATTCTCGACTACCGCCGTGCCATCCGATCTGATGTTCTGCGGCCGGGGATCTAACGTAGATTTAGTATGAAACATGAACCGAACCGCAGCAATCACAGATGTTTGCAACCAAATTGGTAATTGCAATATCAAAGTTCAATTATAGTCATTTATGTACGATTCAAATTGAAATTCATGACTTTGGAAGAAGAGATCATCTGATTCACAATCCATGAATGTTGGCATGCTGAACTGCCAAATTTTGGTAGATATGAGTGTTTTAATATCTATTGGAAATGATAGTTGAACAGTAATTTCCGGGGTGTAGGAACCGTGTTCTTCATAAAGCTCGGTGATACAACCCCATATTTTTTCGCCATCTCTTCGGAATGGTAAATGCATAATAGAACCATTATAATAGGTCATTTCGCCTATTGACTTAATTGCACGACCGTTAATTTTTAAAGATGCTGCATTATAATCAAGTTTAAAATTATTATTGACAGCAACATATATCCACAGGTCGACATTGCCATAATAATCTGTTTGCCTGTAGAATAAATTGGAGGCGTCTATTTCAATTCTATTACCATAATCACCAGTGAATACATATTTATCTTCATCTGTTACCGAGCCGGTACCTTGTAGTGGTGTAAAAATAATCTGTATTGGCATCTCATTGTTTTCTTCTTCTTCAATAAAAGTGGAGAATCGCACAAATACATCCGAATATATCAACCACTGGTTTTCATACTTTCTGAGTGAATAAATACTCATATATCTCCTGCCACCCATCCGGTAGTGCGCAACGTAAAAGTGAATATCTCCAATAATTGGCTGTGGAGATTGTTTTAATTTTTGAGCGAGTATATGATCAATTTCAATTTTTTTGACAATTACTACACTATCAATCCACATTGGATTAGTGAATTCATTTTTCCGTCCCGGAGGGTACAATAATGATTCAATTTCCGCGACATCCAATCTTGTGCGGGCATCAATATAATTCTTCAAAGCGTTCTCGGGAGATGTGTTCTGTTCACTATACACTGCTGACTCAATATTAAGGTGTAACTGTGCTGAACCAATAGTAGCACATGCTAGAATTATCAGTGTGATATGAAGTATGAGAGCCATATAGTTAAGCTTCGGAAATTTGGTGGATTTACATTTATGAATCCGGTTTATACAATGCCCATTCTGTTTATAGCCACCATCAGAAGTGCCATGAGCAGCATGGTCAGGAAAACACCCTGCCACATTCCGATTATACGATAGCCCGAAATTGGTTCGGCATCTTCGCCGCAGTGGACCGGTGTAACAACCTTTCTGTCGCAATGCATGCAACGGTATCGTTTAATGATGTAGCGGTGAAAGAAGATCATCAACAGAATTCCCGCCATAGATACGGTGATCTGGGACCAGATACTGTGCATCAGTTCCCTGCCACTCAGAACCGCCAGCCCATAAATGACGGATGTACCCATCATACTTATGGCGAACCGGAAGAATTGAGACCGTTTTGATTTCCGCGGAACAGACGATACCCGGTATTTTTTAAGTACGTAAGGTGTGAATTGATAGTAGGATATCGCTGTGGCCACACCCACCAGTGCAATAAACAGGCTGAAGTAATAGGGCGCCGGATATACCAGGTTGAGTACGAGTACAAACAGGGGTACAGCAGATAAATGGAATACCGCCGATATTTCATAAAGTCCGTTCGATTTTTCCCTTGATAACACTGTGAGAGATCGACGGTTGAAGCCGGTCAGTTTAACACCGAGGTTGAACGTGAGGCAGTACCAGACGGAGGGTATCAGCCAGTGCCACCCACCCCAGGAATAGATCGCGTATAGCATGAGCGACAAACCGATGATACCCGAGATGGTGAGCTGTTTCCACTTGTTTACGGCAAGCAGTATAATAAAAGCCGAAACCAGTATGCTGATGTGGGTGATCAGCCTCGCCGGTTCCATAGGCATCAGGTAGAACAACCCCACAAAGCCAACCACGGGTATTAAAAGATTGTCTATACCGTACACACTCACCGACTCGATGGCGGTAATCAGCAGGGCCAGCTGCAGTGCCAGCAATATCGCACTCTCGTTTTGCACCTGGTGCGACAGCAGCACCGGGATGAGTACCACCACGAAACTGATCATGAAAAAATTGAAGGATCCTTCAAGAGAGCGGGTCTGCCGGTTTACTGAATACTGGATATATCCATACTCTTTACCGATAATCGCGGCGGCGGCATCCGATATTGTGAGAAGCAGCATGGGTACCAGAAAATAGAGCCAATCACCACCAGAGAACCAGAAGATGATGAACACGGCTACCGGGTACAAAAAGGCCCCGGCCGATACCCTCCCGATTTCATGAACGGCATCCAGTTTATGCTGCATTTTACTGCCTGCCATGATCACCAGAAATACCGAACTCAGCAGAAAAACACTACCCAGCGATTCAAATACGAAAGGGAACAGGCAGACAATGCAGCCAGCACCAAAATGCACCAGCTTGCGGGTGTATTCCTTATTTATCGTGGTTTTTACACTGATAATCTGGGATATAACCATCAGTGACAATATTGCCAGCGAGATAATTCCGGCTTCGAACCACTCGATTGTCGTCAATTCGTCAATTGTCATTTTTGCACGTTTTCCAATATGTAATCTCCATACACAAACGCCCGGTCCTGCATCCACAGGTCGTGGGATGTCTCTTTATGATGACGGAATTTCCCGGGGGAAATGTCCGACATTCGCCGCCTCACGAGCAGATTCCAGTAACTGCAGCGGGCTCCGTTCCGGGAGACCCTGTGTATTTCATCGCTGATGTTCCTGAAGGTCTCTTCATCCAGGTATTCGAAGATATCGGAGAGGTTCCACGCGTCGACGGTGCCGGAATCACATGTCGAAAGAAATCCACCCAGACTGGCGGAGATGAACCTGACCCGGTCCAGACGTGAACGGATAGTGTCAAAATGTTCTCGTTTCAGGTATTCGGGGTAGCTTTGCCTGTTCAGGTAGCGGGCATGGATCATATACTGCATAAAGCAGTTTTGAGACGGGTCGAGCTCCACCATGGCCATTCGCGACCGACTCAGGAACTGCCTGGTGATGTCGCCGTCGCCAACATGGGCAAAATGGGCCTTGCTGCG
This sequence comes from Balneolaceae bacterium, assembly GCA_007694035.1. Taxonomy (GTDB): domain Bacteria; phylum Bacteroidota; class Rhodothermia; order Balneolales; family Cyclonatronaceae; genus RECM01. The sequence continues at coordinate 22,500 of RECM01000150.1, read as the reverse complement.
GCCAAACCGCGACATAACCCGCTGGTTGAAAAACAGCCTGAACAACATGCGCCAGCGGAAGTTGTCCCATTTTGAATCATAAAACCGGGCCCGTTCCAATGCAGATTTTGGCTCGAAAAGCTGTAACCGCACTTTTTTGCTGTGGGTAAACGGCAATACAAATTTCTGAAATTTGTGAAAATAGCCCTCGAATTTACCGCAGTGAATAATGCCCCGCCCGATCAGGTTCTGATGGGCGTTCCAGTACGTACGATCTTCATCGGGAAGGTCGCCCATCAGCAACCGGTATGTCTCCATGCGGTCATGGCTCTCTTCCAGGCCTAAAAAAGCGACAACCTGTTCCCAGTCCAGGTTCATGAATGCCTGCATTTTGAGCCGGGCAGCAGCAATCTGTGATGGGTTTAAATCAACCGCATAGACCGTTTCGGGATCATCAAGCAGATGCGCAAACACATTATCGCCGGCCGAGCAAATAGCTGCAACGGTTTCACCACCCTGCAGTGCAAGCCCCCTCTGGTTAAGAAGGGGATCTTCCCAGCACTGGGCATAGAGTAACTGCTGAAAGGATTTTTCGCTGGTTAACTGTTGCTCACTCATCCGGTTTAAATTGATTTTTTCAGGCTGATGTTAACTTATTACTTTTATCTGATGTACGTTTCTGTTTGATATTTCTATTTCTGTGATGTCCCGGGGTGAGAGTTCAGGATTTGTTCTCGTCCGCATCCTTCCGGTTCAGTATGGTAACTTCCCCGGTTGACCCATCCATTTCGACCAGATCGCCGCTGTTCAGGATCTGGGTGAGGTAGCGCAGGCCTACGACGGTAGGAATGCCCATTTCCCGGCCAACAACAGCCGAATGTGAGAGCAATCCGCCCCGTTCAACCAGCAGTCCCGATACCAGCGGAAACAGGGGTACCCATCCCGGATCGGTCTGCTCGGCCACCATAATTTTGCCCCGAACATCAATCTGATCGGCCGGCGAACGTACTACTATGACTTCTCCCTTTACGCGGCCCGGTGAGCAGGCTGTTCCCTTCAGAGAACGCAGACCGTCGGTGTTTTGTGGTTCTCTTCTCAGCCACTGATCCCTGGCTACCATTACGGCTCCCCGGGTTTCAAAATGATCTTCGACTTGCTGGGTCTGGTTTAGCTTCCGCTCCTCTTTTCTGAGTGCGATCAGTTTTTTATGATCACGCACCAGCGACGTGCCATCGGTATAGCCGAGCAGTTCATCGCGGGTGAGGTAGAACACATCTTTGGGATCATCAATAAGCTTGTTGGCGGCCATTTCACGGCCAATACCGCGGAATATTTCACGGATCTTGCCGAAGATGCGGGTTCGGTTAAATCGCAGGTCTTCGCGGTTGCGGATGTGTTTCCTTGCCTGATTGAGTACCTGGCGGTAGAAAAGACGGCGGAACCCGCCAAGATGGTTTTTCAGATCGGCCTCTGCCTGTGCGCGTTTCTTCATTTCCTGCTCTTCCATGCCCGAGTTGGTGGTACCAGATTGCAGAAAATGCCAGATCATACGGAACAGAAAGGCCGGATTGTCGCGTACCGTGCTCTCTTCGAGTTTCAACTCTCCAATACAGCGGTACCCAAACCGGCTCAAATAGTCTTCAATCATGCCGCGGATGGGATCAAAATCGGGATCGACCAAATAGCGGACGGCCACTTCCTCATGATCCAGCAGGTTGAGCTTCTCGACTATTTCCGGGTGTTCACGGCAGGTTTCCGCCATTTTTACCAGCAGCCGGGTGGGTTCGGCGCTCTCCACATTGCCAAGACCCACCAGCAGATCATTGGTGAGTCCCTTTTTCTCATCCGGCAGCCACTTTTCGGACAGCTTTTTCAGCATACCATGAAAGATCATGGCATTGAAATCTGTGACTATGGGTGCTTTCCAGTTCTTCAGCAGTTCCTCCTCGAGTTTCCAGTAGAGATTGGCCAGATCGACGGAGTTATACGCGTCAAGGGATTGCTGTTCCAGGTCATCAAAAATCGTATGAAACAGATGGTTGAACCGGTCTGTGATCCGCTGGCTCAGAACAATATTGCGGATCAGCCGGTAAATCAGGTACAAGATCTGAGGCAGTCCGTGGGTCAGCTTTTTGAGTCCTGTATAGGATGGCGGAGTTTCGATGTGTTCAAAATTGCCCTTGTCGCGAACACCCATCATATCTTCCATGGCCGACCGGTTAAACTGGTATCCGGGCAGCAGGGAGAGTACCCTGAACCATGAATTCATATTGTAAAAAACCCGGCCGTCGATCCAGGTGACCATTGTGGCAAAATCCCGCCGCCGGTTGTCAATCTGCTTTGGCCTGACCCCCATCAGATCGAAAAACTGCCGGTAAACCTGCTCATAGGCCGGACGAATGAATGTATAGGTCAATGGCGTAGTTACGCCCGAGTAGCTCTCTACAATATTGGAATTGTCGAAAATGACCTTCTGACCGTTTTGATCGATGCGGGTTACATCCCTGGATTGCAGCAGATACAGCTCACCACCGGCGATGGTGAATTCCACATCCTGTGGCTTCCCGAAATGGTCAGTCAGTTTTTGGCCCTCATCCAGCAGTGTCCGCATCCGGATTTCTGAAATACAGGGTTCATCCTGCTCCTTGCCGGGTACGTTTTCCAACATAACACTGCCATCGCTTCGGCTGATCATTCGGTTGGTCTTACTGGCAATCGTCCGGTTGATCAGGTTCCTGTTTTCATCAAATACCCATTCATCCGTTTCCACTTTACCCGAAACCACACCCTCGCCAAGCCCGTAGCCGGCACTTACCACAAAACCCGGTTTTTGCGCGGTCACATTCCAGGAAAAGAGCACACCTGAGGTCTCGCCCGAAACCATTCTCTGGATTACAAGGGCCATCCACGGGCGGAAAACATCCTGCAAGTGGTGGTAGCGGATGTATTCCCGAATCCGTTCATTCAGGGGCGATATCAAACAGGTCCGGACTGCCTCGGATACATCATCCCCGCTGGTGATGTTGAGCACGGTTTCATACTGGCCGGCGAAAGAATATCCGGGAAGATCTTCCATTAATCCGGACGAGCGTACCGATACAGGGTATTTACCATCATCGCTCACCTCGCGGTAAAGTGCCAGAATCTGTTCGGTTTCCTGATCGGTCCACCGGGATTTCTTCAGCTTACCGATCAGATTGCCGGCCGGCTCTTCACTTTTAAAATAGCGGATGTAGTCGGTAACCAGATCCAGCCTGTGCAGCCAGTTCAGTTGAAATGAGGGGGGTACTATTCTGAGTGGCGGGACACGGAAACCCGCCATTTGCATCTGCAGCAGGCGGGAGCCTTTGCCGCCGGCCTGTATATCGCTGTGTGATGTGGAGGTCGGTTTCATGGGCCTTTATGATGCGTTGAATATCGTGATTCCGATTACACCTGCATAAAAGACCAGCATATAGACACCGATAAGATTTTCCATGAATCCCCGCAGGGGTGCATTGGTCAGGGTTACCCGGATCGCCACAATGAGTACCATCAGCACACCGGTTACAGCAATCCATACCTGTGCAGATTGTATGGCAAGGAAAAAGCAGACATGGGTAATCACGATCCAGGCTATAAGCCAGAGTACTGCTGCTATGATACCCAGCCTGGATGAGTAGGTTTCTACACCTTTCTGTTCCTCATGCTCCCGGCAAAGTTTACGTCCGGTCTCCAGAACATACGACATCCCCAGAATTCCGCCTGCCAGCACCAGTCCGGTTTCATCGTACAGTGGATCGATAAACACCCCTCTCATGGCCATTGCAAGGGGAAGCATAATCACGATATGGCTGAGTCCGTATACGATAAAATGCCTGTTAAGCCACGTATGTGCAAAGAATTCGTAAAACATCAACAGGGAGTAGAAAGCGGTGGCAGCATACCAGATTACCACGTTAACAGGCAGGAAAAAGAGCAGAGCAATCTCAAGCACGACAGTGACGCCCAGCCAGGTTTTAATTTCCGGGAGTGTAATCTCACCACGGGCTACGATACGCTCCGGGCGCCACTTCAGGTCCTGCTCATAATCCTTGATCTCATCAAATAGCCTCAGCCGCCAGAAAAACAGCATGAACAGCAGAAACGCCGGTATAATATCGAATGAAACAGATTTCAGGTGGTCGAATCCCGCGGTAAGCAGCGTGAGCAGTATGAGCAGGGCATAGAGGATAACCGGAAAGCGTTCTTTCTGGTAGCGCCACAGTTTTACCCGGACCGGTATACTGCCGGTATGTTGTGCTGATCTATGTTCCTGGGCACGGTTCAATGGTATCCGCCAAATGGTGAATCTGTGATTAATAATCTGTGGTCATATCCATTTCCTTAACTCAGTCTCAAGAAGTTTACTGCGGTGCCTGGCATCGCGTGGCAACGGTTTCCTGAAGAGATGTATCCGGTCGAGAGGATAACCGATTTTCCTGAATGATTTTCTTATTTCGGAGTTATCACCTTTAATACCGCTCCCCAGGCAGAAGCAGCAACGACCCTCCGTATCCTGAAGATATGCCAGGTCGGTATACAGGTAATGAACTTCGAAATACTCCTCTACAGGATAAGGGTAAAATTTCTCATTTTTATAGGTGATGATGCCCTCACGGCGACCCATCAGGTAGATGATATTATTTTTCAGGGTGCCCACATCACCAGTTCGGTGCCAGATGGTTCCGTTTTCGTCCTTAATCTTGCTGTGGCTGAAACGGTCTTCTTCATCCATATAGTAATCGCGTGCAACGTGATCGCCACTGACGATAATCTCGCCAGGCCGGGATGAATTCCCTGCAGCATTCCGGAGTGCCTCCGGATTTTCACCAACCGGCAGCGTACGTAAATTCACTTCATCAACAGGTGATCCGCAAAGAACACCCTCCAGCGGATCGTGATCACTGCCGGCAAGTGTCTCGAAAGAGGTGTGGGCAATCGGTTCTGCTTCCGAGGAACCGTAGATGGCTGTAGCTGCGACAGGGCCGAATGTTTGCAGAGTGTTTCGGGCCAAAAGCCGCGAAACTCTGGCTCCACCGCAGAATATGGAGGTAATGGACAGGTTAATGCGTGTTTTATCGGTATGCTCCATCACTTTTCGAAGCAGCAGGGGTGAACAGATCAGGCGGTCGGCCCGGGATGTCGCGAGTTGTTCAACAAGCTGTTGCGCGCCGACTTTATGCAGTTTCAGCAGGTTGAAGTCCGGAATGATCAATGTGTTGCCCAGGGCAAGGTCCAGCAGACCGAATACCGGATAATGGGTGAAGCTACGGATGTGCTGACCGGTTTTGAGCAAGTACTGCAGCGAGTTTAACTGGGCGTTCAGTATGCCGTAAGTGCGCCGGATTCCCGCCGGTTTTCCGGTCGAAGTGCCGCCGGTGAATGTAACAAGAGCTGTATCCTCTTCATCCGGCACGCTATCCGTTAAGTCGGTTGTAGTATCGTGGCCAATCGCGGGTGAAATTCTGTGAGGGATATTGTGTGAGGCCGGCATCAGCATTGAGAGCATTCGCAGTTTCGGCGTGGCGAGCAGCACGTCGGGCTGCACTTTCCGGATGATACGGTTCATGGTCCGCCCTCCGAGCCAGGGATCCAGAAATATGGAGACCGCTCCCAAACCCAGCAATGCGATCAGGCAGGCATATAAATCCGGCGACATGGGTACGGCCACCAAAACCTTGCTTCCCTGCCTAACACCATTCCGGCGTAATAATTTCTGCTGACGGCAAGCCCGTACGTACAATTCGCCGTAGGTAATTACATGTCCGCCCCGGTCAATCAATGCCGGAGCATCTGGCCTGGATTGTGAGTGGTTCAGGAAAGGGGAGATGAGAGAGATCATTCAGTTTTCTCGTATATAGGTTGAGACGACAGGCTGAGAAATGGTTGGTATTTTGAGAACTTAGGGTGTTGTGTAATGGATATAATATGATAGTTCTATAGAAGAGGGGGATGGGTTCGCTATCTAAATCGTTTTTTCAAACAGGCTGTATGACCGGGTGAGGACTGGTTCGTGAGAATTTAACAATCGTAAAGACGGGTTCTCTTCGTACATCAGGGCGTGGATCTGGTACTTTAAATTGTGGCTGGCGGCGATATGCATGGCAAAACGGGTCAGCATGGAACCGAGACCGGCGCCCTGATGATCCGGATCAACACCAAGCGATTTGTGAACCAGTGCGTTGCCCGATAAGCCTGTGGCTGGATTCATAGGTGAGGGATAATTCAGCATGAATGCGCAAGGATCATTTCGTTCATCGACAACCAGCCATGAAAATCCAGCCGGCAGCTTATTTATAAGCGGATTGTAGCGGCTGCAAAAACCCTCAAAGCTGATCTCGGTGAAGAATGGATTTGCCACAGACCGGAAACAGCGAATTAATAATTCATAGACGCCGAAGCGGTACTCAGGAAAGGTGTCTGCATTAACCGGAATCAGTTTCAGCCTCTGTCCGGCAATTCGGGATTCCAATTCGCTATGGGTCAGGCCTTCATCTTTTTTGACCGGTAAAACCTTGCTATAGTAATGATGACGTTCCCGGAACCCTGCAGTTTTCCAATGATTCACATAAAAAGCGGGTTGGGCAGGTTCACCGTGAAACAGGGCCAATCCATCATTGAGATTGAATCGGTAGGCATCCCAAGTGAGTCCGCTCACCGGTCCGGCTATATGGTTAATGCCGTGCTCTCTGAACCACCCTTCCGCAGTCGAAAGCAATTTTACTGAGAGTTCAGGATCGTCTGTGGCTTCAAACCAGCCCAGAAAGCCATCAGAAAAATCCGGATGATAAAATGCGGTAACACGGGCACTGTGATGCTTTGTTTCAACTGTCCAGCAGGCATGGCCGGTAAAATTGTATGATTCTACAGGGTTCAGGTCCGCGACTGTATCCTGAAGACCATTTTTCTCACGTATTTTTCTGCCGATTTCTGAAAACTCATGCCAGTCGTGTATCAGCTGAACGCTATTTGTCTGATATTTAGTCATTTTTTTTCAGGCTATGCAAATTTCCGGTTAGTTGCAACGGGTGTTGATTCTTGCGGTCGTCAGTGTTTGTAAAACCTTCTTTTCACCACTACAGAGCCTTGCCAGGAAAATATTGAGAGCCGGTCTTTTTAAATTAGTATTGGCCGGTTATAGCATGAACAGCCTCTTGCCGAGGTGACGGCATCTGGAGTCGCTGGAAAAAAATTACTGATGATATTCAGGAAGTGTTTTGATTCTCTTCATCCAAACAGCTGAAAATCAATGATATTACACATCATCAGGGGAAGATTCTGCCCATTAATCTTCTTTCGCAAGAAAAAAGAGATGATAATTTTCATTTGCGCTCTGCAATTTCTCTTACACTTCTGACAGGCTATTTGACTGACACGCCACAACACTTGATGTTTGTGTTGTTGAACCTGATAACTGCTTTTAAGCACATTAATACATGATATTAGTAATCTACGGGTAAACGGTAACAGATCACGTGACCTGTATCATTTTCCGGTTGAGTATCTGCAAGCACGGTTTCAGAACGGGCACATAAATACCGATCAGGAAAATATTTAACCCCGCATATCGCTTCGATTTACCCGAAGGCTTAGTGGCTCGCCTGTACAGGCGCTTTTTTAATTTTATGTTTTCCGGTCAGGCTGCGGCTCTCTGTTTCATAGTTGTCGAGTATCTTTTTGAGCTGTCGAACAGACTCCTCCGGAAATTCACCTGCTGCCCCGTTTATTATCCACCGTACGGCTGATGACAGTGCTGCCAGCTCATGGGCCTGGAGCGTGACCTGCAGTACTGCGGGTTTGACTCGTTTTATTTTCATGGCTGTTATATTTAATAGAGATGATTATATCTGCATGAACAGATGATCACCCTGATGCAGAAATTCTCTGATGATCCGATCTCTTACCCCTTCCTATAGTGCTGATTCCGGGTAATGTACTTTCAATGTAATGCGTATTTTGAATAACTTCAATATTTTCGCACCACAGACGTACATCCTGGTATAATAAAACACACCTTTTGGTGGTGCAATCACTAAGACATCACTATTTCTGCATGCTGTACGCAGAATTTTTTATATATCATAAACTGCTATATATTAGTTGTTTACAAAACAGTATCGTTCTGTGTTAATCACAGATCCGAGATTCCATTGGCAATAGTGCTTATTGTTTATTTATTTACAATGGAATTGAAACCAATGCTTGAGAATTCAGCTAACCGCTTATTGTATAAAGCGGTAAAACGGACATTACCTTATCATTTTTGATAAGATAATCGGGTTTTGTTGATTTGAGACTTGCTTGAATGGGTTAATTAGGCCGGTGAGGATGAATCATGGATACATCCCGGATTACACAGTTATTGCAGGCCCACGCCTCCGGTGATCAGAATGCGCTTGATGAGCTTATACCACTGGTATACAGCGAAATGCACAAAATAGCCAGGGGACGGCTGATAGGTGAGCGTCCTGACCACACATTCAGCGCCACGGCTCTTGTGCATGAAGCGTATCTCAAACTGGTCGACTTCAACAGGATCGACTGGCAAAACAGGTATCATTTTTTCGGTATGGCATCGCAGGTAATGCGAAATATTCTTGTGGATTATGCCGTGAAACGCCAGGTGCAAAAGCGCGGTGGAAAAAGAAACAGGGTTACCCTTGATGAGGAGCACTTAAAAGAGGAAATGAGCCTGGACGATATTATATCGGTAGACCATGCACTGCAGCGCCTGGAAAAGCTGGATGAGCGGCAGGCTAAAGTTGTGGAGTGCCGTTTCTTTGGCGGGCTTACCATAGAAGAAACGGCGAACACACTGGGTATGTCTGAACCAACCGTTAGCCGCGACTGGAAAATGGCACGGGCCTGGCTGAACCGCGAATTGAAAAACGTATAGCGGCTGGTGTGCAGGCCGCTGTGTTAGGCTGCATCTTATGAAATCACGCTGGAACAAAATTAAACGTATTTTTTCGGAGGCGCTCATGCTTGAAAAGGATGACCGCGCCCGCTACCTGGATAAAATCTGTGAAGGCGACAGTGAGCTGATGGGTGAAGTACTGTCGTTACTTGATTCCCATGAAGTGCCCGGAACGCTCGACCAGCCCATGCACAATCTCAGAATGTCGGCTATTTCATTGGCCAGAAGCAACCTGATGCTGGGCAGGATGATTGGCAAATACAAAATCATCAATGATCTGGGGCATGGTGGTATGGGAAGTGTGTACCTGGCCGAACGGGCTGATGGTGAGTATGTTCAGCGCACGGCTGTTAAGCTTCAGCACAGCCCGTTCGTATCAGAATCGCAGGTTAAGGCCTTTAAAAGCGAACGCCAGATTCTGGCCTCACTGGAACATGATCATATTGCCCGGATACTCGACGGAGGGCTTACCGACCACGGGCAGCCCTATTATGTAATGGAATTTGTAGATGGGAAACCGATAGATGAGTATTGTGATGAGAAGCGGCTCACTGTACATGAACGCCTGGAACTGTTTCAGGATGTGTGCAGCGCCGTTCAGTATGCACACCGCAAACTGGTGGTTCACAGGGACCTGAAACCGTCGAACATTCTGGTAACGAATGAAGGCAGCGTGAAGCTTCTCGATTTTGGAATCGCAAAAGTGCTAGGAAACGGCGGAGAATTAACAGGCGGTACTCCACTGCCCGATCTGCAGCCGGAATGGCAGGGATTCCAGCCCCTTACGCCATCATACGCAAGCCCGGAGCAGGTACGGGGTGAGACGATCACCACGGCTTCCGACATCTATCAGCTCGGCGTAGTTCTGTATGAATTGCTGGTTGGGTTCCAGCCATATAAATTGGAAGGGGATTCGCCGGAAGAGCTGGAGCGGACCATATGTGACAGCGAACCGTTATGCCCCGGGAAACGTCTGACTCAGAGCGGTCTTTCACGGCTTGCCAGCACATCAGATCTTCTGCAGATTTGTGAAGCCCGAGATACAGCCGTAAGCCAACTCCGCAGGCAACTGCGCGGTGATGTTGATGCCATTGTGATGAAGGCCATGCAAAAGGAACCCGACTGCCGGTACGATTCGGCTGAGCAGCTGGCAACCGACATCAGAAGATACCTGGCAAAAAAACCTGTGTTGGCTCATCCCCAAACAAAACTGTACAGGGCTGAAAAATATATACGCCGAAACCCGGTTGAAATAACGGCGGCGGTGCTGGTATTTATACTGCTTGCCGCGTATATAATCACCATTACCTGGCACACGCAAATAACACACGCAGCTCTGGATGAAGCGCAACGCGAGGCAGATAAATCGGCTCAGGTAGTTGAATTTATGCTGGGCATGTTCAGGGCTGGCGACCCTCGTGTTAATCCGGGTGATCAGATCACCGTAAGGGAGCTACTGGAGCGTGGTCTCGGTGAAGCAAACCGCCTTGACAACCAGCCGGAGCTCCAGGCAAATATGTTCAATGTAATCGGCAAGGTCTATACAAGCCTCGGCCGGTACCATGATGCCGTGGAAATCCTGGAAAAGGCGGTCGATATTCAGCGCGGTTTCTCCGGCGACACCGGAACAGAAACAGCCCGGTATATGAACGATCTTGCCGTAGCCCTCACACGGCAGGGAATATATCAGGAAGCCTACTCCCTCTACACGGAATCCCTGGATATCCTGATCAGTCAGTATGGTGAAAAGCACCCCGAAGTGGCCAATACAATGGCTCTGATGGGTTCCTGGATACCGGTAACCGGATTTGAAGAATCCACACGACTACGGTACAAGGTACTTGAAATCAGAATAGCGTTATACGGCGAAAACCATCTGCTCACGGCCGATGCCTATATGAGAGTCGGGCAGATTGAGCGAAGCAGGGCCAATCCGGAAAAGGCAATTCATCTCTTTGGCAAAGCAATGGAGATTCGGAAAAACGAACTGGGGCCGGTCCACCCGGATGTTGCCGAAAGCATGATTTTTATGGCGGATGTGTACAGGCTCTACAATATGGACCCGGTGAAATCCGAAAAACTATACAGAGAAGCCCTTGCTATTCAGGATGAGGTTTTGGGTGAAGTTCACGTTTCAAGATTGCATGGGTTGTCAGGCATGGCAACACTTCTTTCTGATAAAGGGGATCATGCCGCCGCAGAAGAACTGTACCTGGAAGGCCTTATGATCCGTCGGCAGATTTATGGTGAGCAGCATCCATCTACGGCTGAAGGGATTGGCCATCTCGCCAGTGGTTACAGCCGTATGGGTGACCATGAAAAAGCGGAATACTACCTCAGGAAATCCCTGGGGATATGGGAGACGCTACTTGGGCCGGACCACATAGCCGTAAGCGGGGCCATGGTCAGCCTCGGCAATACACTTGTTGACCGGCAAAAATTTGATGAAGCCGACAGCCTGTTCACAAGGGCCCTGGAAATTCAGACACAACATTATGGTGAGAACTCCGGCGCACTGGTGATTGCTGCCCTGGGCCGTTTGTACCAGCAGCGCGGCGATTTGGATGTTGCCGAACAGCACCTCAGAGAGGCAGTTGAACTGTTTGAACATACGGGCAGCAGTGAACATTTCGATGTTGTGAGGCTGCGGGAAAAGCTGGAGGAACTTCTGGTAACCAGGAACTGACGGGCAAACGTTGATCAGTTTTTCAATGCCTGTACTGCAGTTAAAAATGCCTGTACATCAGACTAATCAGAACCCCATTGCACCCGATCAGGGAATGCAATGGGGTATAGTTATCGCCTCACTGTATATCTGCAGAGTTGATGTCGATGGTAATCATAAAGCCATTTGTCCCCCTTGATTCAAACGGCTTGTCTCCGGCACGGTATGCCTGAACTTCATTTGGCATCATTATAAACCCGTCATGGCGTGGTGCCCCCCAATACTGAACATTCGTAAGAACGGCGGGTTCATCTGTCATGGCTGTCGGTGGATGTACCAGGCGCATTTCGGCTCCGCGGCCATTATCGAGCAGCGCAACGGCTTTTTTAGTATCGGCACGCCAGGAAATCGGTTTGTCATCTTTTACAGTAAATGATTTCCAGTTGGCAGGAAACAGAGGCCCGAGGATGCTGGTTATGCCTTCACGCTGTGTCGCTGTAACAGACGGGTCGAAATGCAGAGTCGCCCAGTCAACGTTTCCGTCATCCCATCCTGAACCGAGGTCTCCGGCCAGCCAGAAAACGGCCCCCTCCAGATTCGTGTCACCATAATGCCCCTTGTTAACCTTCCAGGCCATATTGAATCTGCAGAAGTGCTCTTCATCGCCGTGGTCCATGCTGTGTGATGCAGGTTCGGTGTTGAAATAACACTGACAGAACATCGGGCAGGTACACGCTTCTATAGCTGTTGCATTCATCGACCATTCAGTGTCCGTTTTTTTGTCCCTGTCCGGGTCGATGTTTGTTTCAACCGGAATCAGGGCCGATCCAAGTAAAAAGGCCGGTATCAAGCTGAAAATGAGTATTCTTTTCATAGGTTCACCTTTTTAGTGATTGTGAAAAATCTGTACGCCTGTAAAAGCCGGAAAAACGGGGAAACTCTATCATTTTCACCTGCCCGGATAGCGTAAACAGGAACCGTCAGTGCTGTATTACTATATTTATTTAGTTTTTAATCAATCCTTGAATAAGTATATTATGACCTAAAAAAATAATATAAATATATAATAATAATAGGCTTAATGTTAAGTTACTGCAATGTATCGCTATTCAGCATTTGTTTACTCACATCAGCCCTGTTTCTTGTGGTTGGCTGTGCTGATCCGTCGCAACCGGGAGCTGAAGATAAACGTCCGGATTTCGACCGTCTTCAGGTGTTCAGCATGAACGAACAGTTCAGGATATCTTCATTCGGGTCGGACGAATTTTTTTCATCGGTATCATATGCCGCTGCTGGTGCCGACGGAACGATATTTGTGAGCGACGACCGTGGCAGTAAAATCTACATGTTCGGTCAGAAGGGCGACTATAAAGGGTATTTAGGCGGTGTGGGATCGGGCCCCGGTGAATTCAGGCAGATTGGCCATGTATCGCTGCTTACACCCGACACACTTCAGGTGGTGGACTGGCGAAATGACCGTATCACCTTTTTTGCCGTTAAGGATGAAAGTTGGACAGCAGTGCGCTATCTCGACCGCCCGAGAGGCAGCCGCGATTACGGATCTGACATATTTTTTAATTTCAACAGCCTGATACCGATTGACGGTGGTTACCTGGCCCGGTTTAAAAGTTCGTTTACACCTGTTGATACGTCAATGCACAGCATTGATTATTTTACATTTGTCGATTATAACCTTAAACCGCTGGATGACCGCGAATATTTCTGGCATGTAGCGTCGGATGCTGTTGTTGAAAGGGTAACAACACCCGGCGGGGGAAGTGTAAGCATGATGACCATACCGGAAGGGCGACGGACACTAAGTACCATGACTGCTGACGGCCGCCTGGTAAGCTCCTGGACAGCCGATAACAGGATTACCATCAGGGACATCAGCGGTGAAGATTCAACCTCATTCAGCTTTCCCTCCAAACGTATGGCCATTACTGAAACTGAAAAAAATGAAATGGCAGTGCAGCACATCCCGGATCCCGGTCAATCCCGAATCAGCAGGGACCGGCTGACAGAAAAGATACCGGATTACAGGGGGTTCGCCCGGCAGCTGGTAATGGACGACAGGGGCTACATCTGGGTGCTTGTCCGGCCATTTGAGGAAGATGACCCGGAGTGGCTTGTGTACAGTAAACAGGGAGAGCTGATTGCCGCAGCCCCGCATCCCGGCGGCAACGTCACGCAGATAAAAGACGACCGGATGTATGTAATATTCACATCTATGGATGATGAGCCGGCTTTCGGGGTTTACGAACTGCAGTAAACAAGCCCCTGCAGCAACTTCACAGTCGGGTCAGTTGCTGCAGAGGCAATAAATGCGATAGTATGGCGGGGTAATGTAAAATAATGGCCCGCTAAAATCCTTTCCGCGGAACAACGTATCCGGGATCGTCGCTGCGGGCAATGACCTGCCGCCGGATGCCCGACGAGAAGCTGTAATTCAGTTTCAGCCATACCGGCACCGCCGACATCATAATGCTGCCTTCAGAGCGGCTCCGGTAACCCGGCTGGTCGATTTCAAAGCCATCGTAAACGAAGGTGCGCGCAAATGGAAGAGCGCTTGTAATACCGGCTTTCAGTGAGCTGCCGAACGCTTTTTCAACCGATACAAAGTACAGGGTGCCGCTGTACCGGGAGCGCTGCAGCCCATGGTCGCGGCCGGCCTGCTGGATGATGGCACTGGCAGTGATACCGCCGGGGATGGTGGTATAGGCCGTAAGCCCGCCCGACCAGCCTGTTGCAGTACGGCCCGGAATACCCTGTATTTCGGCGTTTTCATTGGGTCGGGCGACATTCTTATACACGTTCAGCATGGGCTGAATGCCGGATGCGGTACCAATACTGACCATACCCGAGATCTGAACACCATAGCGGTGCAGGTCGCCGGCATTCCGCATCTGAGCAACAAAACGGCCCGATTCATCAATAAAACCTGTTTCCTGTATGGCTTGATCCCGTCGATCACGATACAGCCTGAGCGCAGCCATCGAGTTGCCATGGCTGCGGGAATATTCCAGGTGTACCGTGCTCCGGATCTCGGGCCGCAATGATGTGTTTCCTGCAACCAGGTACAACGGATCGTATACATGTACGACAGGATTCATCTGATAAAGATGCGGATACTGCACCGAACGGCGGTATGCCAGCCTCAGTGTACGGGTTGCCCCCGGGAAGCGGTAACTTGCCGCGGCGTTCGGAAACCACATCCATCCCTGCGGTCCGTTCATGCTGTGGCTGCTTTGCCATACACGCTCGGTGCGCAGGCCAGCCTGTACATCCAAAAACCCGTTCCGGACCCCAATTGTGGTGTAGGCGGCAGCGGTCTGGTCGGAATGGCGGAAACCTGCCGGCAGCCGGTCTTCAAACAGCTGATCCCGGAAGGATATGCCGCTGCCAATTGTAACCGGACCACTATCCGGCCCCTCGTAATCGAGGCGCCCGTGCAAAGTCTGCTGGCCCGGTTTCTTGATGTTGGCCTGATAGTAGCCGGATTCGTCATTTCGGTAGACTGTGCTGTTTTTAGCAGAGAGGGCATAGTACGAAAGGTCGGCTGTTATTTGGTGGCCATTTTTTCCTTCGGGAGAAAACCGGTAGGTGACTGCGGCGAAGCGTCCGGTATTTTGGTCGTCGTCCGATTTCAGGGCCGACCAGGGTATCCCATCGGATGTAAGGTTGCGAAGTTCGGCATCGCCGCTGTGCTCACGAGACCAGGGATGTACCCATGCGAACAGGTTCATTGAATGGCCGTCGGCCGGCTGAAAGTCGATCCCGAAATTGAAACGGTGGGACCAGTTTTGCTGCCTTACGTTCTGAACCGTCTGCCAGGTCTGGCTTTGAATATTGCCAATGAAGCTGCCGGAACCCTCACCGCTGTAGCCGTTAAAACCGTCGCCGGGTATGGTGCCTGTATTACCATTGTACGTGCGGGTGTGTACATCCTGTATATCGAAATAGCTGAGTTCACCGCTGTAGGAAGTGAAGAAACCGACACGACCGGCCCCAAAGTGAACGCTGTACGAGGGGAAAAGATACATTTCATTCGAAGAAGCCGGCAGCTCAATGTGCACATGGCCGCTCAGGTCACGGTTGCGGCGTTGTTTCTGTACGATATTGATCACACCCGTGGCATAGGCGCTGTAGGCTGCAGGTGGAGCCGGCATCACCTCAATGCGCTCGATACGGTCAGCCCGGAGCTGGCTTACATAATGGCGGTCCCGTTCAACCCCATCAACCATTATTATGATCTGATGACTGCCGTCAAGTGATACCTGCTGCATGATGTCGACCTGTATACCCGGAATAAATCTGAGCACATCGGTACCGGTATTGGCCGCCGCCAGCATGGCTTCGTGAGGAAACCAGGAGATGCGGTCCGCATCGGTTCGTGATCTCACCTGTTCGCCATACACGACCACGTCATCATGCATCAGCGTTACGGGGGTGAGGTGGATTCGGCCAAGGTCGTAATACGGTGCTGTTTCGGGGTTCCGGCCTCCATCAGAAGCCACATCCACAGCAATGGCCAGATAACGGGTTTCATAGCCGATATAGCTGATACGAAGCCTGCCGGCCACACGGTGACGAAGCATCAGGCTGAAATGACCGTCAAAATCGGTAACCGTACCTGCAAGCAATTCGTTGGCGGATGCATCAAAAAATGCGACGTGTGCGAGCGCTACGGGTTCAGCGTTGTCGCTGTCAGTAACGATTCCGGTGAGCAGTAATCCCGACTGCTGTGCATCGTCGCTCCTTTGTGCATTTGAATTGTTAAACCCCGTTATAAGAAGTGCCGCATTGATGATCAGGATGGCTGAGATGGTATTAATTCGGGTTTTCATAGGGCCTCCAAAATGATTCGGTTTGCGGGACTGAATACGTCCCTCAATTGAATCTACGTGGGCAGGAGTACCGTTACCAAGTGTGCGGGACACTCAGCAAGTATTTGACACCAACGGTAAGGCCCGGCTATTCCCGTGTGACGAATGGTCAAATTCCGGGATGAATGGAAAGGCGTACTACATTATCTGATTTCTCTGTACATGGACCGGAACCGTTTTATACGGCTGCGTGAAACGGGAATCTGTTCGGAAGCCGGAGGAATGTTCAGCCGCAGCCCGAGTGCGTTACCCGAGGCTGAGGCAACCTTTTTCAGATTTACCAGAAACGCCCGGTGGGTGCGCATAATGAATGGGAGGGAAGCAAGCTGCTCCTCAACGCTGCTTATGGGCACCCGGATCATTTCCCTGCGGATGGAACCGTTGCCATGCAGATGAAATACCACGTAATTACCCTCCGAAACAGCGTATAGAAATTCGGATGTGCGGAAGCTCAGTTCATCCTTTTTGATCGGGGTATCGATCTTTACAAGCTGGTCGCCGGTACGGTTAGCATCCTGCAGGGCTGTTTCGGAGAGCCGGGTAGTGCCCGAAAACAGGAACTGAAGATTGAACAGGGTAACCGCCAGGAACGGGAGTATGCCAATGAGCGCTGTATTCGTAACAGAATTGATGAGGGTGCCGAGGTTCCAGCGGTCGGCCGGCTCTTCGAGAAAGAAAGCTGCAAAATAGACAGCCAGGCCCATGGCCAGAACGATGATCAGAATCGCGGCGAGCTCTACAATGATGGTCCATTTTTCCGGGTTCCTGATACCCGGATGCATTCTGATCACCATAATGACCGGGATAGCGGCAACTGCAGCGGCGATGCTGTACATTGCCATGGTCAGTTCGTAACCGAACCAGGCACCGGCATGGGCATCGAGCGGGCGGTACAGCACAAGGAAAGCGAAAATGAACAGCCCTGCAAATGTAATGCCGGGAAGCGGTCTTTGCAGAATGATATTGACCGGAAACGGCCGTGAAAAATAATGGGTGGAAGTGATGTTCATTCAGCCTGGCGACAGCGTAAGTGATTCATTGGTGATAATATAAACACAGGCATGATATGTTGCGCATTCGGGGGACGGATTGTGGCTGCTCCTGCTAATCCCCCCGGCCTGTACAATACCGCCCGAAGAACGAAACATTATCGGAAGATCGGGTAATTAGTGCCCATTCTGATTATGTTATCACATCCCGGAATTAAAGCGGTACATCCCCACTATGAATTAACTTCCATTACCATGAATATTCGAGGTATGATAAAAGGATTGCACCACGTAACGGCAACGGTTGATGATGCCCGCGATGATTATAATTTCTATGTGAACATCCTGGGCCAGCGGCTCATAAAGGAGACCGTAAATTTTGATAACGAAAACGTTTACCATTTCTATTATGGTAACGAAACCGGGTTGCCATCAACCATATTCACCACATTTCCCTACAGGGACCAGGGTGTCCGGAAAGGTGTTATCGGAACCGGGCAGGTATTTGAAACGGCTTTTTCAGCAACGGAGGGTTCCATTTCGTTCTGGAAAAAACGGCTGCAGGATCACCGGATTGAGGTGAAGGAGGAAAAGAGGTTTGAACGGAAAATACTGGTGTTCCGGGATCCGTCGGGGCTTAACCTGTCCATTTTTGAGGATGCCAACGACCTGCGTGAACCCGTTTGGCTCACAGACGGTATTTCGGCGGATCATGCGATCCGTGGAGTACATCATGTAACCCTTGCGGTTGAATCGTCTGTTGAAACCATCCGGTTTTTGGAAGAATTCGGATACGATCAGGTGCAAAAAGACCGGCATTACACCATGCTTTCGGTTCCCGGGGGTGGCGCCGGAAACAGCCTTGCCGTTATGGGGTCAGATAAACTTCCTGCCGGGATCAATGGAATTGGCACCGTACACCATGTGGCACACCGGGTAGCATCCATAGAAGATTCACTGAAATTGAAAGCCTGGCTTGAAGAACAACATGGCATCAACGTAACGGATATCAAAGACCGCAACTATTTCAGGTCGATCTATTTCCGGATACCCGGAGGCGTTTTGTTTGAAGTGGCTACCGAAGGGCCTGGTTTTATGGCGGATGAGAGCAGGGAGCATCTGGGCAGTTCGCTCAAGCTTCCAGAATGGCAGGAACCACACCGTGAACGGATAGAGGCCAACCTGAAGCCGTACAGGTTCCCGTGATCACTTACTGCTGTTTACCCGCGGTATCACATAAAACTCTGTCATCCTTCCGTCAATATACCGTACCGTTTCGCCGTCGAAGATCGCATCCTCTTCGAGCATAATACGAACATTGCGGTTCCACTCGGGAATGAACACCTCGGCATTCAGTTCGATTGAGTGTGCCGTGTTCGGGTAGAGGGGATAATCGCCCTTTCCCGGAACACCGCCCTGCTGATCCCAGAGCCCGATAGTGGGCCCGGCACCGTGGCCCTGATAGCCGATAGGGTGGGTGTAGATGGTGGCGGTAATGCCCTCATCTTTCGCTTTTTCCAGTGCGGAGAGCAGTATTTCATTGCCGGTGCGACCCGTCCGGAACTCACCGGTCAGGATGTCCTGCAGCCGGTTACCGGTTTTCAGTGCCTCTCTCAATCCCTCCGGTACCTCCGATTCGCCGGGACGCAGTACATAGGCCATGCGCTGGGTGTCGGTGTTCAGGCGCAGGTAGGTGATACCGAAATCCATGTGGATAAGGTCGCCGGGGCGGATCACGTCGGCGCCGGCCGGTCCGGAAAAATCGCCTGTATGCTCGGGGGCTTCGCTGCGCTGCACCGAAACCGATGGGTGGAACCATACCTGCAACCCCAGTTCCCGAACCCGCTCGCGGTACCACCACTGCACATCGGCGGTTGTAGTGATGCCGGGAGTGATCACATTCTCCGACAGGCCCTCCTCAATGATCTGATGGGCGATCCGGTTGATGTGCCTGTAAACGGCCATTTCGTCGGGGGTGCGGGTTTCCAGCCAACCCACCGCCAGGTTTTCTGCCGAAACGATCCGGTTCCGGTAACGGGAGGGGAGGTTCTCGCTGAGTTCGGTGAAATCGGTCCAGGCAATGCCGTCGGCCAGGCCGAAATCGGGCGAATAGTTAAGCGCAATGCGTGAGGGGTTCCGATCAGCCACGATCCCGGCAAGGCGTGCCCACTGGTCGGGCTGCGAGTCGGGGTCCCAGGCCGAGGCGAAAAAGCGCCCGATATCGTAGCGGGCAACGGCGATACGCTCAACCGCCCGGCCTTCGCCCGGATCGTGAAATACAAGGATGGTTCGCCGCCGCGCCGCGTGCCAGGTGGCCGGCAGCATGGTGAGCAGCACAGGATCCTCGTTATACTCCCGGGCAACGAGTATCCACATATCGATGCCTTCGCGACGCATCAGTTCGGGTACAATGGTGTTCAGACGATGTTCAAGCCAGTTGTCGATCACCTCTGCCTGGCTGCGCAGGTCGAGGATGGCCGCCTGACGGGCGTTGAGCCTGGCAGGAAGCAGGATTGTGGTAAGTAAAATGATCAGTATAAGTCCGGAGTATTTCTTCATTACTTTATTATTAATAACGGAATGGTCTTAATTTGTTTACCAGGGTTTACCAGGGTTTACCAGAGTTTATCAGGGTTTACCGGTAGAATCTGTCTTAACCCGGTGGGAAGTTATTTAAATCTTGAATTACTTGTCGTCAATTGTTTTTTTTCATAAAAGTGGGATTGGATTAACTTAATTTGCTATTAATTGAATTACCCGAACCTTATAATCACCAAATAATCGCCTGATTTTTGCCAGTTCTTTTCTGATTGCCGGATGCAGTTCTTCCACCGGGCCGGAAACGGATTAACGAGCCGATGACCCGCTGGCCGGCACACATAAGACCATTTCAGGGAACATCAGGCACAGTTTTCAGATATGTACAAGATTGGCTAAATTGATCATTAACTTCTGATAACAAATACTTCTGATCCTGTTTATCTGCATTTTTTGTGAGTTGGGGTTGATTTGCCAACAGCGCAATCAGATGTCAGGAGGTTGCCTTATTTTAATCGTATAGCGAGGTTTCCCGATGACTTTTTCCGATAATGAGATGCGATACCTGCAGCTGCTCTCGCAGCAGTACCCCAGTATTCGGGCGGCATCTACCGAGATCATCAACCTGAGTGCCATCATGGAGCTGCCCAAGGGGACTGAGCATTTCATCAGCGACATCCACGGTGAGTACGAGTCGTTTCTGCATGTGCTGCGCAACGGGTCGGGATCCATCAAACGCCGGATAGAGGAGATTTTCGAGTACACGCTCGATGAGAAGGAGAAGAGGAACCTGGCCACCCTCATCTACTATCCGGAGCAGAAGCTTTCGATGATACTCAAAGAGATCGACAATCCCGCCGAATGGTACCGGAAAACCCTGTTTCAGCTCATCAAACTATGCCGGGTCTACTCATCGAAGTACACCAGGAGCAAGGTGAGGAAAACGCTGCCGAAGGATTTTAACTACATCATTGAGGAGCTTCTGCATGAGCAGGAGAGCAGCAAAAACCGGCAGGAGTACTACAGCAGCATCATCACCGCCATCATCAACACCGACCGGGCCGGTGCGTTCATCATATCGCTGGCGCATCTTATACAGCGGCTCACCATCGCGCAGCTGCATGTTATCGGCGACGTGTACGACCGCGGGCCGGGCGCGCACATCATTATGGATACGCTGATGCAGCACCATGCGGTAGATTTCCAGTGGGGCAATCACGATATCGTGTGGATGGGGGCCGCAGCCGGAAGCGAGGCCTGCATCGCGAATGTGATCCGTGTATCACTGCGCTATTCCAATATGGAAACACTTGAGAACGGTTACGCCATCAGCATGCTGCCGCTGATCTCGCTGGCCGTTGAAGTCTACGGGGATGATCCCTGCACGAAATTCAGGCCCAAACAGGCGGCCGAGATCTTTACCGAGAATGAACAGCAGCTTATGGCCCGCATGCACAAGGCCATATCCATAATACAGCTCAAACTGGAAGGCCAGATCATACAACGCCGGCCTCAGTTTCTGATGGAAGACCGTCTGTTGCTCGACAAAATTGACTACGGGAAAGGCACGGTACAGATTAACGGTAAAAGTTACCCACTAACCGACAGCCATTTCCCGACAATCGATCCCGAAAATCCCTATGAGCTGTCGGAGCAGGAAAAAATGGTGATGGACAAGCTCTGCCTGTCGTTCAAAAACAGTGGCCGCCTGCAGAATCATGTGCGTTTCCTGTTCTCGAAAGGGAGCATGTACCTGGTATGCAACGGCAACCTGCTCTACCACGGATGTATCCCCATGACCCGCAGCGGCAAGCTGCGCCATTTTACCTTCGATGGTGTTGACCACAGCCCTAAGGGGTTCATGGACCGGCTCGAGCGGCTGGCGCGCCAGGGTTACTTTGCCCACGACAACCCCGAAAAGAAACAGTATGGCATGGACAGCATGTGGTACCTGTGGAGCGGGGCCCAGTCGCCGCTGTTCGGCAAGGATAAAATGGCCACCTTCGAACGCTATTTCATCGAAGACAAGGAGACCCATAAAGAGGAGAAAAATCCCTACTACGAATTCCGTACCGAGGAGAAAGTGGCCCGGGAAATCCTGGAGGAGTTCGGCCTTGACCCGGACAATGGCCACATCATAAACGGGCACGTTCCGGTGAAGGTTAAAAAAGGTGAGAGCCCTGTGAAGGCGGGCGGGCGGCTGCTTGTGATCGACGGCGGTTTTGCAAAAGCTTACCAGGATGAGACCGGGATCGCCGGCTACACCCTCATCTACAACTCTTATGGCCTGCTGTTGTCGGCGCACCAGCCGTTTGAGTCGACCCAGAAGGCAATCGAAGAGGAGCAGGATATCCACTCGACTACAAAAATCCTTGAGCGCAATTCGGAACGCATCAGGGTTTGCGATACCGACAGCGGCCGGGAGATCAGAACGAGGATCGAGGATCTGAACAAACTGCTGGATGCGTACCGTACAGGGTTGATCAAGGAATCGTGATTGAATCC
>RECM01000244.1 GCA_007694035.1 Balneolaceae bacterium | reverse complement strand
ATTTCAAGGATGAAATCGTGCCCATGCAGATTAGCGGAAGCATACTGAATAACGGCAAACCAAAGCACATCGAACTCACATTCGACACGGATGAAGGCCCCCGCGAAGATACATCACCGGAAGCCCTGGGCAAACTTAACCCCGCCTTTATGCCAAAGGGCTCGGTTACCGCGGGGAATGCGTCCCAGATGTCGGACGGGGCCTCCGCTGCCGTGGTGATGTCGGATAGGGCCATGAAAAAGACCGGTGCAACTCCGCTGGCAAGGCTTGTCGGTTTTGCAACCGGAGGCGTCGCCCCCGAAGTGATGGGGATTGGCCCCGTTGTAGCTATCCCAAAAGTGCTGAAGCAGGCCGGGCTCAAACTGTCGGATATTGGCCTGATTGAACTCAATGAAGCATTCGCCTCGCAGGCCCTGGCAGTAATCAGGGAGCTGGATATTGACGAATCAATTGTGAATGTAAACGGCGGGGCCATCGCTCTCGGCCATCCGCTCGGCTGCACAGGTGCAAAACTGACCGCCACGCTGCTGCATGAGATGCAACGCAGAAGGGTTCGCTACGGCATGGTCACCATGTGCATCGGCGGCGGCATGGGCGCGGCCGGAATTTTCGAAAACCTGAGGATTTAGACGCAAGACGCAAGACGCAAGACGCAAGACGCAAGACATGAGACGTAATAATGGAGAATCATAGACTAAATACAACAAATTCAAGGCGCTTTAGAGGCATATTTCTTCCAGATAGTGCCTGTTCAGCCTTTGTCTTGTGTCTTGTGTCTTGTGTCTTGTGTCTCATGTCTCATGTCTCATGTCTCACATTACACACCAAACAATCGCTTCGGGCTGAGTCCCGATTTTAATACACTAACATCATGGAAACACTATTCTTCGGATTTCTGACTGAACAGCCTTTGTGGGCTGTGATTGTAACCGCTGTTGTGGTATTACTGGTGCTCGGCTACACCGGGGCACCACTGCTGCTGTGGATGCTGGGTGCAGCCGTTCTGCTTTGGGGCTTTGGCGCTCCGGTATGGACGCTGTATGTACTCGGCGTGCTTGCCGTATTGCTTCTGATTAAACCGGTACGCAGAAATATTTTGTCGGCGGGCATGATGAAGTTTATGACCGCCATGAAGTTCCTGCCTGTCATTTCGGAAACGGAACGCACGGCCATTGAAGCGGGAACGGTCTGGGTAGACGGCGAGCTGTTTTCCGGGAAACCCGATTTCAAGAAAATCCTGAAGGAGACCTATCCCGATCTTACGCCGGAGGAGCAGAAGTTTATGGACGGCCCTGTAGAGGAACTCTGCCGGATGACCAACGACTGGGATGTTTTTCAGAAACGCGACCTACCGCCTGAAGCGTGGGAATACATCAGAAAAGAGCGGTTCTTCGGTCTAATCATTCCGAAAAAATACGGCGGGCACGGTTTCTCGGCGCTTGCCAACAGTTCTGTGGTCGCCAAACTGGCATCCCGCAGCGGGCCGTTGTCAACAACCGTGATGGTGCCCAATTCGCTCGGCCCGGCCGAGTTGCTCATCCATTATGGTACCGACGCGCAGAAAGATCACTATCTGCCGAGACTTGCAAGGGGAGAGGAAATCCCCTGTTTTGCCCTCACCGAAACGGACGCCGGTTCTGATGCCGGTGCCATCGAATCGAACGGCGTGGTATTCAAAAAAGACGACGGAAAACTCTATCTGAAGTTGAACTGGGAAAAACGGTACATCACGCTTGCGGCCATATCCACTGTTCTCGGGCTTGCATTCAAACTGCGCGATCCTGATAACCTGTTGGGCAAAGGTACCGATCCCGGTATCACCTGCGCGCTTATCCCGTCGAATACGCCTGGTGTTCAACTGGGGCTGCGTCACGACCCGTTGGGTGTTCCATTTGTAAACTGCCCGACGTTCGGCAGGGATGTAGTGGTACCGGTCGACAGTATAATCGGGGTTGTAGATGGTATTGGCAAAGGCTGGCGAATGCTTATGGAAAGCCTCGCGGCCGGTCGCGGAATTTCACTCCCTGCTTCCAGTACCGGGGCCATCAAAGCGGTGATGAGGCTGACCGGCGCCTATGCGGCGGTTCGCAAGCAGTTCGGTGTGCAGATCGGCCGTTTTGAAGGCATCGAGGAGCCACTGGCCCGTATCGGCGGCTATGCCTACATCTATGAGGCCGCCCGTAAATTCACCTGCGGAGGGCTCGACAAGGGCGCCAAACCCGCTGTGGTTACTGCGATTGCCAAGTACAATTTCACTGAAACCATGAGGAAAGCCATTAACGACGGCATGGATATTCTGGGCGGGGCGGCCATCTCACGCGGACCGCGTAACATGCTGGCCAACGGCTATATAGGTATCCCCATCTCGATTACGGTTGAGGGTGCGAATATCCTCACCCGTACCCTTATGATTTTCGGTCAGGGCGCCATCCGGTGCCATCCGTACGCGTTTAAAGAGATCGACGCGCTCACCCGTGGCGACCTGAAGCAATTTGACGATTCATTCTGGAAGCACATCGGCCATGTGGGTCATAACAAGGCGCGCTCGTTCCTGCTCAGCCTGACCCGCGGACGACTGGCCGGTTCGCCGGTGAGCGGTCCCGCCGCCCGTTATTTCAAAAAGATGTCGTGGACATCCGCTTCCTTCGCCTTTACCGCCGATATAGCAATGGGCTCGTTTGGCGGGAACCTGAAGATGAAGGAAAAACTGACCGGCCGGTTTGCCGATATCCTGTCGTGGATGTACCTCGGTACGGCTGTTCTTCGCCGTTTTGAGGCTGAAGGCCGGCGGAAAGAGGATGAGGCTTTCCTACACTGGAGCATGCAGTACTGCTTCGCGCAGATACAAAACGCGTTTGATGGTATTTACCGCCATATGGATGTACCTGTGTTCGGCTGGTTCTTCAAAGGTCCCATGCTGTGGTGGTCGAGGCTGAACCCGATCGGCAGTATGCCTTCCGATCAACTGGGCAGCCGTGTTGCCAGGGCCATGCAAACACCCGGAGAGCACCGCGACCGCCTTACCGATGGTGTCTATCTGCCGGATCCGGCAGATATGAATGAACCACTGTCGGTGCTGGAAAACGCATTCCGCCTGTCGGTTCAGAGCGATGCCGTAGCCAGAAAGATCCGGGATGCCGTGAAGTCGGGCAAACTGCCCAAAGAGGCCCCGTCAAAGCTGGTTGTGAAAGCTGTTGAAGCCGGAATCATCAGCCAGGAGGAAGCATCGCTGGTGGCTGAAACCGAAAAAGCCCGCAGGGATGCTGTTGCCGTCGATTCATTCACGATGGAAGAGTACAAACTCACTGCCATCCCCGAGGGTATGGAAAAAACCTCGCCGGAAGACATAGCAGGCGTAGAAGCCTGAAAACACAGTTTACCAGTCAAAGAATAGGAGTCAAATCTTATTCTTTGACACTCTTTTCAACCCTCCAGAACACCCGGTCAACAACCGCATCGCAGTAGTGTGAGTAGAAGGAGATCGGGCCAACCCAGGGTATTATCGCGTAAGCATGTCCCGTCTGTTTAAGGTCCTCGAGGCAGCGCTTGAGCAGGATATTGCCAACGCCTTTGCCCCTCAGGTCGGGATGCGTGCCCATCGGGCCGAACCAGCCGGTGCCGGTATTGTTTGCGCTGTGCGCCGAAAACGCTTTTACAACATCACCTTCTGTGGCCACATGTACGCTCACCGGATCATTCCGGAAGGCTACCTCAACTTCATGCCGCCACAGATCGAAATGGGTATCGATGAATTTCATCAGCGACTCTTTATTGTTTCCATCGGCCCTGCATACGGTTATCCCGTCCTTCTTCAGTTTCTCTTCAGCGGATGTTGTGTCCCAGTTACGGTTCAGGCGGGCGTGCATGTTGGAAGTATCGGTGAACCTTTTAAAACCCATCTTTTCGGCAAAACAGAGCGCGGCGGTGTATCGCGGATCAATGCCCGGCATCAGATAGTTCATCACCACATCGTAGATCCGCATCTTTTCGGCGCCCTCTTTTATGGCCTGTTTCTCCAGCATCTCATACATTCCGCGGGCGAGCCCTTGCCGGCGGAATTCCGGAAGCACCCCCATCAGCTTAATATAGCCGATCTTTTCTCCGCGCACATCTCGCACAAGGCCCTGCATGAATCCCGCCGTTATGCCGTTCATCTCTGCCACAAAGGTCATCGCGGAATTGAAGCCGGGGTCACCCTCAAGCTTTTCCAGGAGTATGGCATCGGTTATCTCGTCGAAATGGTGCGAGCGTACCACGATGTTAAGTACGGCGTTGAAATCGGCGGGGCTGTATGTTCGGATATTCATTTGCGTCGGATTGGGAAAGTTATAAATAACGTTACCGGTATGGAGCTTTATCCTTGTTCATCACATACCCTAATGTACAAAACTAATCGAACCCGGGGGTTAGAAACTTGATTACAGGGATCCGTTTTTTTGTTTTTTTGATCAGACCGATGTGATTTGGCGGGCATGATCATATAATCAAAAGACCAGTATATGATTGTACAGGTATCATAAACCAGGCATGACTACGGGTATATGTCCCGTTTGTTTTCAACATCCAGGGATTGGCGGTGTTTTATGCCGGAGTGGTTTTTACCTGGTAGAACTAATCTGCTGGCCTCAAAACGGATGAAGTTAACCGGGCGGATATGATTTATCAGATTCATGCGCTATCATTGATAGCATCACATTAAACAACCAATGCATGGTAAAACTGTACGGGAATGCCACTCTTCAGATCCTGGAAGCGTAAGCGGATACACCGGAAACCATTTCCCGGTTCCTGGAAGGTGATTGCAGAAAAGAATGTATCACACTACAGGCACCTGAAGGATGAATACAGGTCCGGTCTCGAAAAGCGGATGATGGTTTTCATTCACGAAAAACGTTTTGAAGGGTGCGGAGGGCTGCAGATGACGGATGAAGTACGGGTCACGATTGCCGCACAGGCCTGCCTGCTGCTGCTGGGTGACGCGTCCGACTACTTCCCCGACCTGAGGACCATCCTGGTCTATCCCGACAGCTACATCGCCAGTGTGGAGCAGCGCACGCCTCACAACACCATCATCGAGGGCGACGAACACCGCAGCGGCGAGGCCTGGACCATGGGCAGTATAGTGCTGTCGTGGAGGGATGTACTCGCCGGTGGACGAAGTTACCGCGACGGTCGCAATCTCGTATTCCATGAGTTCGCCCATCAGCTCGACTATGAACTCGGCGCCACCGAGGGGGTTATGTTCTACAGCGAAAACCGCAACACGATGACCTGGCCCAGTACCATTCTGAAAGCGGCCGACCGGCACAGTCTCGATATCCGCGTGGGCCGGCCCACGGTTCTCGACAGCTACGGTGCCACCAACCTGGCCGAGTTTTTCGCAGTTTCGCTGGAGGCATTCATGGAGAAGCCCCGCGAGTTGCAACGCGAATACCCCGATTATTACGCTCAGCTGCGGGAGCAGCTGGGCATGAACCCGCAAGATTTGTATGATTGATGATCCCGGCAGCACGGATTTGTACCTATATGGTACTAACCAGTGATTTTAATGACGGATACCCTCATTTTTTGTGATAAACATTGTATTTTCTGTGCTTCAATTAACAGTCTCCCCCCGTGCGTGCCATGAAACCACTGCTTGAAATTGACGGCCTCACCAAAAGTTACGGCCCCAACAAGGTGCTCGACCAGGTGTCGCTGCAGATGGGCGACGGGGAGTTTTTCTTTCTGCTTGGCCCCAGCGGCTGCGGAAAAACGACCTTACTAAGGATTATCGGCGGGCTGATTGAGGCAGACTCGGGCACCATCAGCCTTAATGGAGAGTCCCTGAACGACATTCCTGCCTATCGGCGCGACATCAACACCGTATTCCAGAACTACGCCCTGTTTCCCCATCTGAGTGTTTTCGAAAATGTCGCTTTCGGGCTCAGGATGAAAAAGAAACCCTCCGGCATGATCCGTGAGAAGGTGATCAAAGCCCTTGGCCTGGTGGAACTGGATGGGTTCGAAGATCGCATGCCCGGCAAACTGAGCGGAGGCCAGCAGCAGCGGGTGGCACTGGCCCGCGCCCTGGTTAATGAACCCTCCGTATTACTGCTGGATGAACCCCTCGGCGCCCTCGACGTGAAACTGCGCCGGCAGATGCAGCTCGAACTCAAACACCTTCAGCGTAACCTCGGTACCACCTTCATATGCGTTACCCACGACCAGGAAGAGGCGATGACCATGGCCGACCGCATCGCCGTTATGCGGGAGGGTATTGTGGAACAGACCGGTACACCGGAGGAGATATACAATCATCCGCGCACCCGCTTCGTGGCCAATTTCATGGGGGAGAGCAATTTCTTTACAGGATGTGATATCAGGGCAGAAGGCGGAACCATAAGCATTCATCTCGACGACGGGTCAACCGTTCTGGCCCCGGCTGATGGCAGCCGCTCTGCTGATGGCCTGCTTCCGGGTGTGAGGCCCGAAAAAATCGACATCACCGGCAACAGGCCCGGCGATGCGTCGGTAAACGCGGTACAGGGTACGGTGGAGGAGATCGTTTTTGTGGGTACCATGCTCTATTACATGGTGCGAATTGCCAACGGCCTGCTGTTCAGGGTCATATCACAGACCATAAGCAGCAGGCAGCGGGTTGCCGAGGGCGACCGGGTGTACCTGGCCTGGCCTGTTGAGGATACCTTTGTAGTGGAGGGCTGAAATGAGCGAAAGGGTAAAAAAAATCGTGATGCTGGTGCCTTCGGCTGCATGGCTGGCCCTTTTTTTTGTTATGCCCCTTGTTATCATCTTCATCTACAGCCTGGCAAGCCGCGGCCCTTTTGGCGGTGTCGAGTTTATCTTCAATCCGGATAACTATGTCCGCGTAATCGATCCCATGTATGCCGGCATCCTGTGGCGGTCGGTCTATATCTCGGTCATCAGCACTGCGATCTGCCTGTTGATCGGCTATCCGCTCGCCCTGTACATATCCCGGCAAAGCAACGCCTACAGGAACTTTCTGCTGGCACTTCTCATCATCCCGTTCTGGACCAATTTTCTGGTGCGAACCTATGCGTGGATGTTCATTTTGCGTACCGAGGGGCTGCTGAACAATACGCTGCTGTATATCGGGGTGATCAGCGAACCCCTGCAGATACTGTTTACCGATACCGCGGTCATCATCGGCCTGGTGTATACCTATCTGCCATTCATGGTGCTACCGGTCTATGTATCGCTCGAGAAGCTTGACCACAACCTTCTGATGGCGGCCCGCGATCTCGGGGCAACACCGCTGCAGTCGTTCCGAAAGGTTATTCTGCCGCTTACCCGCCCGGGTGTGATCTCCGGCTCAATCCTCGTATTCGTACCCTGCATAGGCGCGTATATAACGCCCGATATTCTCGGCGGGTCGCGGTCGATGATGATCGGCAACCTGATTCAGAACCAGTTCCTCTCTGCCCGGGACTGGCCATTTGGTTCGGCCCTGTCATTTGTACTGATGGCGATAGTACTGCTGTTACTGCTTATCCTGGCCCGGCAGGACCGCAAAGAGGAGGAGGCCTGATATGAAAAAAATCGAACCCGCTCGCTGGATGCTGGGCACACATGCCTGGCTGGTCTACCTGTTCATCTATGCACCCATCGTGGTGCTGGTGGTGTTTTCGTTTAATCAGGAGCGGATCAATGCCGTCTGGACCGGATTTACCCTCGACTGGTACGTCCGCCTGTTCCAGGACGCCGGAATGCTGCGGGCCATCTATAACAGCCTGATAGTTGGTCTCATCTCCACGGCCATAGCCACCGTACTCGGAACTATGACCGCGATCGGTATGTCGCGCTACCGGTTTCCACTGAAAAGGGTATTCGATTCGGTGCTCTATCTGCCCATCATCATCCCCGAGATCGTGATGGGGGTTTCGCTGCTGGTTTTCTATGTGTTCATCCAGTTTACATTGGGAACAGCGTCTATCATCATTGCGCATGTTACCTTCAATATTTCATTTGTGGCGGTAGTGGTACGGGCGAGGCTCGCGGGCATGGATCCGTGGTTGGAGCAGGCCGCACTCGACCTGGGGGCAACGCCGTTTCAAACATTCCGCTATATTACCCTGCCGCTGATCAAACCCGGTATCATTGCCGGGATGCTGCTGGCCTTTACACTCTCCTGGGATGACTTCCTCATCGCGTTCTTCACCGCTGGCGTCGGGTCAACAACCCTGCCCATGAAAGTCTATTCTATGATCAAATTCGGGGTTTCGCCCGAGATTAACGCGATTTCAACCATCACACTGCTTTTCACCATGATTCTTATATTTATTGCACTTCGGGTGGAAGGAGTAACGCATGCAACCAAAACCATGGATTGAGCCAATGAAACGATTTACAGCCCTATTTCTGATTACGGTATTTACAATGAGTTGCGGAGGGACCCCCGAGGATGAATCCACGGGCCGGCTTGCCAGCCACCTGAACTTCTACAACTGGTCGTATTATATCGGGGAGACCACCATTAGTGACTTTCAGGACATGACCGGTGTTCGGGTGCGCTACGACAACTACTCCAGCAACGAAGAGGTGCTGGCCCGGCTGCAGGCGGGTGTGTCGGGCTATGATGTAGTGGTACCCAGTGATTATATGGTGGAGGTGATGATCTCGCTGGGACTGCTTCGCCCGCTAAACCACGATAACCTGCCGAATATAATTCATATGGATCCGCGTTTCATGGGTCTTCCATTCGACCCTGAGAACCGGTATTCCATACCCTACCAGTGGGGGAGTGCGGGCATCGGGGTGAATACCGCACGCATACCCGACTTCGAAGAGAGTTGGGGTCTGCTCTGGGATGAACGCTACAGCGGGCGCATTTCCATGCTCGATGATATGAGAAGCGGACTGGTTCCGGCCCTTAAGCTGCTGGGTTACTCCGTCAACACGACCAGCGAACAGGAACTCGAGGAGGCCCTTGATCTGATGATACAGCAGAAGCCGATCGTCAAGGCCTATACCAGCGATACCTACATCGATCTGCTCAAGTCGGGAGATGTCTGGATTGCCTACGGCTGGAGTGGCGATATCTACCAGGTGGCCAGGGACAATCCCGACATCCGTTTCTTCATCCCGCAAGAGGGTACCTACCTCTGGGTCGACAATATGGTAATTCCCCAAAAAGCACCCAGCCCGTACACCGCCGAAGTGTTCATGAACTACATCATGGATCCGGAGGTGAGCGCCGGCATCACTAACGCAACCTGGTATGCCAGCCCTAACAGTAACGCCACAGATTACATCCGCCCCGAAATCACCGGTGATCCGTCGATCTACCTGTCCGACGAAATCCTGGACCGGAGCGAATTTCTGCAGGACGTGGGAGAGCAAACCCGCCTCTACGAACGCATCTGGAGCCGGCTGAAATCACACTGAACACAGTTGTAATTCGCTTGTAAAAACATTTTATAATAACACCCTTCTCATTGCATCAGAAACGGGATTCCCCGTTCTTTGGTTAATCTCATCTACGATATTCCAATCCAAACCCAGGAAAAACCTCTATGTACCGAATAATGATTGTGATAACTGTTATGGCCATGATTACGGCCTGCGGTACGTCACAAAAGGCGGCGGCGCCTTCAACCTCTGCGGATACGCCAACAACACGTGCGGCCGCAAACCGTACTGTAAATTATGCCCAGCTTGTTCGCGGTGCCGAATCGGAAGAAGGGTTATTTACCGTACATCAGAAAGACGGCAAACTGTACTATGAAATTCCCCTTGAAATATTGAACCGGGAGATGCTCCTGGTCTCGCGCAGGGCCCAGACCATGACCGGTATGGGCTACGGTGGCCAGCGCTACAACAACCAGGTGGTACGATGGGTCCGGCAGAACAATAATATTCTGTTCCGGAATGTAACCCACAGAATTACCGCCGATTCCACTCAGGCAATCTACGAAGCTGTTCGAAATGCATCGTTTGAACCCATTATCGCGTCATTCAAAATTGAAACGTGGAATCGGGATTCAACAGCCGTGGTTATCGAAGCAACCAGCCTCTATTCAACGGATATCCCGGAACTGTCGCCTCGCCGCCAGATGCGGGCCCGGCGCCTTGATACCAACCGGAGTTTCATTGAGCGGGTCAGATCGTTCCCAGAGAACATCGAAGTGCGTGCAGCCCTCACCTTCGAAACCGATAATGCTCCCGGCAACCTGGGTACGGTATCGGTGATGATGAACCACAGCATGATGCTGCTGCCCGAAAAACCCATGATGGGCCGCCTGTGGGATGAACGCGTTGGCTATTTTTCAGTAACCCAGACTGATTTCGGCAGCGATGAGCACCGTGCCGCTGCCCGGCGGTTCATTACCCGCTGGAGACTGGAAAAACAGGATCCTGATGCCGAAATATCCGACCCGGTAAAGCCGATTACTTTTTATGTTGACCGTGCAACCCCCGAGTGGCTGGTACCCTTTGTTATTCAGGGTGTGAACGACTGGCAGGTGGCGTTTGAACAGGCCGGTTTCAGCAATGCCATTATCGGTAAACATGCCCCCACTTACG
>RECM01000243.1 GCA_007694035.1 Balneolaceae bacterium | reverse complement strand
TTTGATATCCGATTCATGAGACGTAACGACCGGGCGATATTCGATGTGATTTAGGGAAATCGCCAGGTCGATACGTCGGTACGTCTTATGAATCGTTAAATCAAAGGAATCAGGATTACCTTGTCTTTATTTCTCCGTACATTCAGGGCTATCCTTTTTTGCATAAGCATTGCTTTATTAATGATCAACAAGACCGAAGCCGAAGAGCAGCAGTACCTATCACACATTATAGACAGGCTCGACGTTGCCTGCGTTGCCGTTGATGAAAATGTGGCGCGCACCTTTAAAGAGCTGAACGAGCAGAAAGCGTATCTGTACGAGCACAAAACCGGAATGGACGCGGCCGAAAAAGCGTCGGTGAAACAGGCTGTGAACATGCAGGCGATTTCGGGGGAAGCGGTGGTTGCTTATAAAGAACGGCTCCGGAAACTGATGAAATCACCTTATTTCGGACGTTTCGACTTCAGGCAAAACGACCAAAAGAAAGCATCTCCGATTTATGTGGGTATACACTCGTACTTCGACGAGGAGGAAAACAAAACCCTGATCCACGACTGGCGGGCGCCGGTTTCCGGCATGTTTTACGATTTCGAACCGGGTGATGCTTACTTCAACTCTCCATCGGGAACAAAAACTGGTGTTATCGAGCGCAAACGTCAATACCGCATCAAAGACGGCATCATGGAGATGATGCTGGAATCGGATCTGTACATCCGCGATGAAGTGCTCCAGAAAGAGCTGAGCCGTTCGGCCGACGATAAAATGAAAAACATCGTCGCCACCATACAGCGCGACCAGAATGCCATTATCCGCAACGAAACCTCGCCCGTTTTGATCATACAAGGTGTGGCCGGCTCGGGGAAAACCTCAATCGCCCTGCACCGCATCGCGTTTCTGTTGTACCGCTACAAAGAGACGCTCACCTCCCGCGATATCATGATCATCTCACCCAACAAGGTGTTCTCCGATTACATCTCCAATGTACTGCCCGAACTGGGCGAAGAGAACATCCCGGAAATGGAAATGGAACAGCTCGCGGAACGGATACTGGCCAAAAAGTTCAGGTTCAAAGGCTTTTTCGACCAGGTTAACCGGCTTCTGGAAAGGCATGAACCCGATTTCATTGAGCGGATCGCGTTTAAGTCCACATCAGAATTTCTTGACAAACTCGCGTCTTATACCGACTGGCTGAAACGTGACCGGCTGGTGGAGCACGATATCGCCGTACGGTTCAAGGTTATTCCCGGCCGGTACCTGAGAGAACGATTCCATGCTCATACTCATCTGCCCCTGTTGCGGCGCCATCAGGCGATTGCCACCGATGTGCTGAACATGGTGAAGCGGAATTTCGGCTACGACCTGAGAGCCGGCGAGAAGAAAGACATCCGCACAGCGGTAAAAAAAATGATGGGCAGCGACAACCTCCGCATCCTCTATCAGGAATTCTACGACTGGCTTGACCGGCCCGATATGTTCAGGTACGCGTCGGGATCCACGTACGAATACGCCGATCTTTTCCCTTTGCTGTACCTGAAGATGCAGCTTGAAGGTGCAGAATCGTACCAGCAGGTGAAACACCTGATTGTGGATGAAATGCAGGATTACAGCGCCGTTCAGTACGCCGTACTGGCCCGGTTATTTCCGTGCAACAAAACGATTCTCGGAGATGCCAATCAGCATGTAAACCCGTACAGTTCCACCACATCAGCCGATATAGCCGGTGTGTTCCCGGGGTCTGAATCGGTGTCCCTCAACAAAAGTTACCGGTCGACTCTCGAGATCACCAACTTCACACTTCGCATCTCGCCAAGAGTGGATGTAGAAACCGTGGAACGTTATGGGGAAGAACCCGAAATTCTTTCATTCGGCAACACGGCCGACGAAAACCGGGCGATTCTCGGGAAGGTGCGCGCGTTTCTTGCATCCGACTATCATACGCTTGGAATACTGTGCAAAACACAGAAACAGGCGTCGGTGCTGCATTCCTATCTTGAACGGCACGGAATTTCCGCGCATCTGCTCACGCCAGGCAGCTCAACGCTCAATGCGGGCGTGCTCATTGCCAGCGCGCACCTGGCCAAAGGACTGGAATTCGATCAGGTAATTGTGCCACATACCGACGAGCAGAATTATAAAACGGATGTAGACAGAAGTATGCTTTATATCGCTTGTACGCGTGCCATGCATCGGCTTACGTTGACACATACAGGGAAGAGAACCGGATTGATATGCGATTAGGTGCTGAAACTTCGCTAAGTCGGTACGTCGGTACGTCTTATGAATCGCTAAATCAAATGGAATCCGATTTGGGTGGTAGCGCGATTTTTTGATATCCGATTCATGAGACGTAGCGACCGGGCGATATTCGATTTGGAGGAGAAGAATGGGTACTTCGGGGGAACGTCACAATCCCAACTCATTTATTTGCTTTATTTGTGACCGGAAACGATCGGGGTTGGATTCAAAAAAAGCGAGTGCGTTCTGCAGGTGCGGCAGGGCTTCATCCTGCCGGCCCAGGTGCCACAAACACATGCCCAGGGTGTAGCGCGTGGTCATCAGGTCGGGATTGTTTGCCGGCAGTGCTTCCGAGCGAATCTGATAAGCCCGATCGGCGTAGTTCAACGCTTCGGCGTAACGAGCCTGACCTCGAAGCGCGTCGGCGAGGCCCTTGAGAGGGTAAGCCTGGCGGATATGACCGGCCGGCAGCAGCCGCTCGCTGTGTTCCAGGCTTTCGCGGATCACCGTTTCGGCACCCGCGTAATCCTCCATCCTGAGGTATACCCCGCCGTAGCTCTGCAGCAGGCCCACGATATAGAAATTGTCGTTTCCGTACTCTTCCCGGAAGATGGCTATCACCTCGCGGTAGGTTTCGGCCGCCTCTTCCAGACGTCCGGCCCCGAAATTGGTACGCGCGGTATTGGCGTGGGCGGCGATGGTGTTCAGATGAGATGGACCGAAGATCTCCAGGCGCATCCTGTGCGACGCCTGTGCCCAGGGCAGCGCCTCATCGTACTCGCCGCGGTTCTGGTAGAGGCTGGAGAGGTGGTTCATGGTAGAGGCGATCTGTTCGTGATTGCCGGTGTACATCCCCCGGCTGATCTCGAGCGACTCAAGCAGGTATTGTTCGGCTTTATCAAAGTCGCCGAGCCGCCGGTAGTTTGTGCCCAGGTAGAAGATGAAATCGGCGTACTCGTTGGGGGCCACCTCCCGGTTCCGCTCGTAAATGGGCTGTACCAGCATCAGAATCGAATCGGCCATCGCGTATTCCTGGTTGGCATCCAGATGGTAGGTGTAATCGAGATGCACACTTGCGAATTCGAGGGTTCCGGGCCCCAGGTGGCGGTTGGCCAGATCGACGGCGCGGCGGATCATCGCCAGGCCCTCGTCGTATTTGCCGGCCTTGTCGAGGATGATGGACCGGTCGGCCAGCATGTTGATATAGACGAAGGAGGTCGTGTCCTGCGACTCACGCATCAATTGTTCTGCCACCATCGACACGGAATCGGCCACATCAAATATGATCAGGTTAGCGTAGATATCGGCCATCATAATGAGCAGTTCCGACCGCGTACGGGGATCGTTGGCAAGCTGGTTGTTTATGTAGGATGTGCTCCTGTCCACCATTCCCCGGGCGGTAAGCTCCTGGCCTCCATTCTCCATAGGGTCGATCGACCGCAGCGAGCTGCCAAGCACCTGTGCTATGCGATAGGTGCGCTGCGACTCCTGCTCCGCACGATCCTTCTCGGCCTTCAGTTCCTGCGTGTACACCAGCACCAGAATTACCATTGTAACCACCGAAATCACCGCTATTGATGATGCTGCCAGGTTCCGCACAACAAGTTTGCGGAAGCGGTAGCCCGAACCGGCCGAATAGCACGTAACAGGGCGCTTTACCAGCCAGGCACGGATATCGTCGCCCATTTCTGATACACTTTCAAACCGGGCTTCCGGTTCGGGCTGCATGGCTTCGTAGCATATGGCCAACAGTTCCCTGCTCACAGTTTTGGGCCGGCAGCCGACGCCACGGAATTCCTCATCGGGATGACATCCG
Organism: Balneolaceae bacterium; assembly: GCA_007694035.1. GTDB lineage: Bacteria > Bacteroidota > Rhodothermia > Balneolales > Cyclonatronaceae > RECM01. The sequence goes on along the minus strand of RECM01000243.1, from coordinate 6,625 downwards.
GTGATTAATTGGTACAGTACCACCCCCAGACTGTATATGTCGGTAGATGTTGCTGCAGAGACCTCTCCTTTGATCTGTTCCGGCGATGCATACGCAACAGTCATGGCTTTAACCCCCGCCTGATCGGCATCCGATTCCTCGAGGATGCCCGCAATGCCAAAATCGAGCAACTTCACCCGCGGATCATCAGCATCGCCAGACACCATGATATTGCCTGGTTTAAGATCGCGGTGCACAACCAGATTTTTATGGGCGAACTGTACCGCATCGATCACATCCAGAAAAAGGTGAAGCCGTTTCTCAACGGATAACTCCAGCCGTCTGCTCCAGCTTATGATGTCTTCCCCCTCCACATAGTCCATGGCAAACCAGGGTCGCCCTTCGGGGGTCAGCCCGCCATCGATCAGCCGGGCGATATGCGGATGCTGCAGGCGAGCCAGAATGCTCCGCTCGGCCTCGAACCTGCGCACGGCGTGGTCCGAACCCATTCCGTATTTGATCAGCTTGAGGGCTACGGTCTGCTCGAATCCGCCCGTAAACCGCCGGGCAAGGTACACATTGCCCATACCGCCCGTGCCAACCTGACGTTCGACCTGGAACGGACCCACGCGGATGCCTTCCATCGGCACCAGATCCGACAAATCGACCTGATCAATCGCGAAGCCATCAAGTAACGATGTTTCCTGCGAATCTGCTGCAAGAAGAGAACTCAGCTCATTGAAAAGATCGGGATCTTCGGTTTTGATCTGCCGCATCCGGAAAATTCGCGTGTCCGGATCGAGATCGATGACCTCTTTAAAAAGCTGTTGTACACGGTTCCACTGGTTTGCATTCATAGATATGGAAGTAATGAGGAAATCAGTTTTTGAAGCCTATTAACAGTAACATAGGAAATTGATTCGATTAATTATACGGCCACTGCAACGATACAAAATCGCATATATACAAACGCGCAAACAATGGCAGGAAACGGCAAAATCCGGGGGGAGTTTTTTTGGTTGGGGCGGGATTGGTTTGATATCCGATTCATGAGACGTAGCGACCGGGCGATATTCGATTTGGTGCTGAAACTTCGCTAAGTCGATACGTCGTTACGTCTTATGAATCGACAAATCAAAGGAATCAGGATTTGGCCGGGAACGCGCCTTTTGATATCCGATTTATGAGACGTAGCGACCCGGCGATATGCAATCTGTTTTGTGCGATCTCTATGGATTGGCCTTACTGTCTGATGTACCGTTTGTTGCTCTGGCGAACAACAGCACCAGCACGCCGGCGTAGGCAACCGAGTCAGCCAGTATTTCCAGGGAGTGAAAAAACCTCATCTCCATTGGTAACCAATACGACTGAAACATGAATACACCGCCCACCAGAATGAACAGGCTTGTTCCAAGCCTGAGCCACAGGTTGCGCGACGAACCGTTCCATACCATCAATACCGGCAGGCAGGGGCGGACTCGCTATGCCCAAGGCCGACGCAACAATACTGCCCAGAATAACACCCGCGTAAAAGCAGATTCCGCAGATGATGATCTTACCGGACCAGATAACTTTTCGTGTGAACGAACCGGACATGCATTCAGATTGGTGAGTGGCAAATGTATGTTTTAGAATTTTTTTGAACCATCCGGCTGATATTTCCATTTAAACCTGACTTCACCATACGGAGCAGGATTTGAGTCATCTGTATACTCATATGCATCTGTATGCAAAATTAATATGATTCCATACTTGTCATCATTCGTTTTTACAGCCCATACTTGATTTGCTTTAACAAAAAAAGCCAGATCCGCATAAATGTCCGGCGCTTCATTTACATTATTAAAGTATTCCTCAGCTGCATCCGTATCATCAAATTCCTTTAGTGGATGAAAAGCCGGGTAAAATAGTTGAGTACCAGAGCTTAATATGATACCCTGAATTTCTCCTGTCGGATCTGTTTGGACATGTACTCTGATATCAGGAACGATTTTTTTTGCATTTGGGGCAACAATATTACCTCCCCGAGAAAAGGAGAACCCTGTAAATTTGTAGCCATCTGTTTGGGTAGTTAAGGTGGTCTCACCAGTAGTTTTTGGTGATGAAGGACCCACACTATTATCGCAACCCTGAATAAGTGTGACAATCAAAATCAAAATCAGGATAGTGATATATTTCATATTTGCTATCTCTTTAAACATTTGATTAATTTACATATATAAATACATCAATTTCATACTCCCATGCATAACATATATTAGTTTGATATTATAATATCTACAAGCAAATAATAAATAACTTCTATTAAAATCTACCGTGGTCTGCGCTGAAGGCTATGATAGTTAGACTCGATATGCTTTAGGAGGCTCTCCGGCGACTTTTCCATCTTAATCATAGGTTATCCACTCACCAACCTGTTTGCCATCCTCAAAATAACCGGATCTCAATTTGGTTCCATCTTTTCGAAACCACACCCGGTAACTTGTTGGTTCATCACCAATTATCTGACCCTTTGCCCAAAAGACCCATCTATGTGATACTTTATCTATATCTCTTTTTCAGGCATTTCAAAATATCAATTCAAGTTTTTACTTACGAAACATAATATGTGATGCAGGAACATCCAAAACAGGAAATCGCTTCGCTTCTACTTTTTGATTAATTCATACAAAGAAAACACAAACAAACACATAAACATCACCGACCAGAATTCTTATGAAACCTCTCTCCTCGCTGACCGATGGTTTAGTACAAAGTGAAATCCGCGCGGTTACCGCGCGCGTGAACGCCGTGAACGGTATCAACCTCGGTCAGGGAATCTGCGATATGCCTACGCCTGATACGATAAAGGAGGGAGCCAAAGCGGCCATCGACCAGGATAAATCCATTTACACGCCCTACGACGGCGTGCCGGTGCTGAAAGAGCGTATTATGGAGAAAGTACGCGGGTTCAATCACATCCCTATACAGGGACCAGGTAACATCATGGTAACGGCCGGATCGACCGGCGGGTTTGTGACGGCCGTGTTCGCCCTGCTCGATCCCGGCGACGAGGTGATCCAGTTCGAGCCTTTTTACGGTTACCACAGCCGGCTGCTCAACCTTCGGGGTGTGAAACAGAAGGCGTTGCCTTTGCATCCGCCGGCGTGGGAGGTCAATTTTGACCGGCTAGAGACGCTTATCACACCGAAAACCAAAGCATTTATACTTACTACGCCCAACAACCCCTGCGGAAAAGTGTGGAGTCGCCGTGAACTGGAACAGCTGCTGGAACTGATGAAAAAACACGATCTTTACGCCATCACCGATGAGGTGTACGAATACATGACCTACGACGGGCGCCGGCACATATCCCTCGCGTCGCTGGATGGCGGCTTCGAACGGACAATTACGCTGAGCAGCTTCTCCAAAACCTTCAATATGACCGGATGGAGGCTGGGCTACGCGACCGGTCCGGAGGAGATCATCGCGAATATGGGCCTGCTGAGCGACCTGTTCTACATCTGCGCGCCCAGTCCGCTGCAGTACGGACTCGCCGAGGGATTTGCCGACGGACCCGGCTATTACGAGGACCTTCTCCGCGATTATGACACCAAGCGGACGCGGATGTGCCTTGCGCTCGAAAAGGCCGGATTCGAGGTCCCCTGGCCCGAGGGCGCGTATTACGTCTTTGCCGGCTTCAGGCCGCTGTCGGGCCGGCCAGGGTTCGACGACGCCCGCCAGGCCTGTTATACACTGATTGACCGGATTGGGGTGGGATCCATACCGGGAAGTTCATTTTACAGCGATCCGGCCGACGGACGGTATCTGCTCCGGTTCTGTTTTGCCAAAAAAGAGGATGAGCTGGATGAAGCGTGCAGGAGGCTTGAGGGATTGTAGCCCCTACCCTTTCACCGTCATCAAAAACACAAACTGCGCGCAGATCAGGAAGCTTGAAAAGCCCAGGTGCAGTACCTGGAATGCCGGGGGCATGCCCGCGTAGGCCAGAACCACCCCGATAAACACCTGCATGAGCACCAGGGCAAGAATCAGCACCGACAGCTTGCCCAGGAGCAATGATTGGGTTTTGCGTCGGACCGTCCAGATCAGGAACCCCGAGGCGATGAGCACCAGCCAGGAGGTGGTCCGGTGGATGTCGTCGACGAGGCCGGCCTGATCCAGCCAGTTTGACCGGTCAGGGTACATCCCCGACCTGCTGATCACATCTATGGCCTCACGCACCTGCGTACCTATGCCGATCTGCAGCAGTGTAATCAGCAGCAGGATGCCGGTAACCCATAGCAGTGTTTTCCTCGTTCCGGGGTCGATCTCGATGCGGAAGCGCTCGGCCATGGCCCGGTACACCGCGTATATGAGCGTAACCAGGATAATCATGGCCACAATCATGTGTATGGTGATGATGCCGGTGGAGAGTCCGCTGCGCACCACCATCCCGCCGAGCCAGCCCTGGAAAATGACAAGTACCAGGGCCGCGAAGGAGGCGATGGTCACCTCCGGACGGCTTTTACGGTAGCGCAGCGACTGAAGAGAGGTGGCGATGATAAGCAGGCCCACCAGCACGCCGATCAGGCGGTTGATGTATTCGGTCCAGGTTTTGTAGACGTTGAACTGCTCCGCGTCGAATCCCGCAGGCAGGCCCTCGAGGGAGACAGGTGGAATCCACAGACCGAAACAACGCGGCCAGTCGGGGCAGCCCAGTCCGGCGCCGGCTGCGCGAACCAGCCCGCCAACGAAGATGAGGAAGATGGTGGCCCCGACAGTTGCGAGGGCGGTTTTCTGGTACGTATTCAGTTGCATTGATATAGTTCTATGAGAGGACTGTAGATTTTTTTTGGGGGGGGTTACGATGAGGGTGCTGGCAGATGATTTTGAGTTAGGGATCTACGGAGCAGGGGAGCAATTGAGTTTTGAAGTGATATACTCCGTCATACTGAGCGCAATTTCGGGCGCAGCACGAAATGAAGTCGAAGTATGTGTGCAGTGCTGCGCACTGCACAGCCACCTGCCTTGGTCTAATAAACCGATGCACCGGTACAACGTTGAAGCTTTGAATCGGCATATCACTGTTAGCACACATAAAACCGCAATTTTGCCTGTCCGGCGAAGTGGTTTGGGAAGATATTACTGACCGCATAGTCCTGAGCATGTACTGAGCGAATGCTGAGCAGAGCGAAGCCGGAGTCGAAGGCCGGAGCGAAACCGGGATCGAACCATGTGGCACTATGAAGACGTGAAGAGTGATTTCGGTGAATGATTTTGAACAGATGTTAATTTCGACGTATGCAGTGTTTTTAAAAATGTAGAACACCCGGGCTCAATTGAACTGAGCCCACGTGCTTCGACTTCGTCCATCGTCTGCAGCCTGCTGCGCAGGCTGCAGACGATGGGCTGCGCTCAGCATGACGTATTGATCAGCATGCCGGGATTGCGCCTGGCTTGCCGGGAAATATAATAAACTATTGGGGTCGAAATTGCGTTTACAGGTTCACATCCGGCTATTTTTTGGATGTACCGTATACATTTATTTCTTACCTTTACCCGACTCTAAACCCGGCCGTACCCTCGCGGGGTTCCCGCCGGTTTCGACCTGATACCCGTTAATGAAAGTAACTTCCGAAAAAACAGTCGGCAGATCGCTGGCAGCCCCTACACTGGCCGACTACGTTGAGCTTACCAAGCCCGGCATCACCCTGCTCGTTCTGGCCAGCATGGCCATTGGGTTTTTACTGGGCTCGGCGGGTACCATCAGCTACATCACCCTGTTCCACGCCGTGCTGGGCACCCTGCTCATCGCCGGCGGAACTGCGGCCCACAACCAGTACATCGAGCGCGATCTCGACAAACTGATGGTCCGCACCAGCAATCGTCCGCTGCCCATGGAGCGCATCACCCCGGCCCACGCCCTGCTGTTCTCCACCTCGCTGATCCTGGCCGGATTCGCCTATCTCGTTTTCATGGTGAACCCCGTTGCCGGGCTCGTATCGGGCATCACCACCATCCTCTACCTTGCGGCCTACACACCGCTCAAGCGGATCAGTTTCGCCAATGTGATTGTCGGGTCGGTTCCCGGCGCCCTCCCTCCAGTCGGCGGATGGGCGGCCGCAACCGGCACCATTACCGATCCGGGCATGTGGATCCTGTTCGGCATCGTGTTCCTGTGGCAGATTCCCCACGTGGTTTCCATCGCCTGGCTGTGCAACGAAGACTATACCAAAGCCGGTTTCCGAATGCTGCCGCTGAACGACACAAACGGATGGGTCTCCTCCATCTTCGTGTTCGCCTGCCTGATCGTGCTTCTGCCAGTTAGCGCACTGCTCTATACCCTGGGCATCAGCGGTTCCATCTATCTTGTTGGGGCCATTGGCAGCGGACTCTACTTCGCCTGGTACGGCTGGAAGTTCCTGATGACCCGTACAAAGGAAACCGCCAAAAAACTGATGTTCAGTTCCCTGTTCTACCTGCCCCTGATCTGGATTTTCATCCTCGCCGACCGGTTTATTGGCTGGTGATACTCTACAGGAATGAGTTCTTAATTGCTTCAATAAAAGTGCATCTTAACATCTCGCCTGTATTTGTGTCAGGTTAAAGAGGTGGAATATGAGAACTCAAGCCTATTTTATAAGCATAAGTTTGCGCTCCTGAACAA
>RECM01000181.1 GCA_007694035.1 Balneolaceae bacterium | reverse complement strand
CTCTGGCTGTTAACCGGACAGATACCAGGGCTTATGCCGGTGGTTTGGCAATCAACGCTACCCTGGGTGTTCAAAACATATACAACAACACCTTCGCTGCTCCGGATTTTGAAAATACGGGTGCGGCTACAGGTAATGCCGTGTATGGTATCGTTCTGAACAATGCCGCCGGTAGTTCGGAGAACAACATCTTCCATAACACCATGCGTATAGGATCCGGCAATGAAACGGGTGTTCATGCTGCATTCGGAGTTGAGGTGGCCACATCGTCACCCCAGACCTGGAACTTCCGCAACAACATCATGGCGGTTGAGCAGGATGCTGTAAATGCGTACGCATTTCACTGGCCAATGACCTCGGCCATGCCGAATACAGATTTTAACAACCTGTATGTAACTGGTGAAAATGCCAATGTTGGTTTCAGAAATGGTACAGCGTACAAAACTCTTGCCGACTGGCAGGGTGCAACAGAGCGAGAGGCGAATTCAGTATCTGCCGAAGTTGAATTTGTATCCGGTTCAGACCTGCGTCTGACGGGTGCTTCTATCGGCGACAACAGACTGGCCGGTACCCCACTCGCAACGGTTACTACCGACATCGATGGCAAAACCCGTAGTGAGACCTCTCCATACATGGGTGCTTTCGAAGGCGATGTAGCCCTGGTACCTGCACTTGAAGCGATCGGGCCGTTTGCCCTTGTATTTCCGACCGACGGTTTCTCGCTGACCCTTCAGGGTGATGCGGCTACTGAAGTCGAGATTCAGTGGGAAATGCCTGAAAGCGGAGAAGCATGGGCACGTATGGGCGGTACCCTTGAGAACGACGGGTTCGCACATGGCGGCGGCGGAACCAATGCACAGGGTAAATACCTCGGCATGAATCTGGGCCAGGAAGCCTGGATCCGTACCCCGAAAGTTGTGAATCCTGGTGTATTCAAATTCTGGGCCGCTACCTACAGTGCAGCTACTGTTCTGAACCTGGCCGTTGAAATTTCCGAAGACGGCATGGATTGGGAAGAGCTGACATCCTTCACTGCACTTGCCGGTGACGCAGGTGACATCACATCCAGCTGGCAGCAGAAGGAAGTGGAAGTAAACCGTGAAGGCGCATTCTACCTCAGATGGAGGCAGCATGGCGAAACTATTGCCGGTGCAGCTTACTTCGATGATGTGGAACTCTCCATAATGGGTACCGATACCGTGCTTGAAGAAGGTTTCGAGGGCTGGGAAGCATTCCAGGAAATTAAGTTCACATGGCATGCCGACCTGCCTGGTAACGACTTCTCAGAGCCGTTGCTGAGCATTCCTTCCGACAATAATGGTGCAGCCAACACGCTGACACTGAATTACAGTGCCATTGATGCTGCGCTTGACGGCCTTGGAATTGAGCAGGGTGCTTCTGTAAACGTAATCTGGACGGTCACTGCAGAGTTTATGGAAAATGTACGCTTTGCCGACTCCCCGTTTGCCCTTACGATTACACGGAACCTGGATGTATCTACCGAACGTGTTGAAATGCCTCTGGTATTCTCACTGTCGCAGAACTACCCGAACCCGTTCAACCCGGCAACCAACATCAAGTTCACCCTGCCCGAAACGATCGATGTACGCCTCGAAGTGTACAATATCGCCGGTCAGCGTGTAGCCACACTGGTGAACTCACAGATGAATGCCGGTGAGCATGTGGTATCCTTCGATGCAAGGGCACTTGCCAGTGGCGTATACATTTACCGCATTATTGCCGGTGACTTTGTAAAATCGCACAAAATGACGCTGATCAAGTAATCAGCTGAAATCACCTTAATGAAATGAGAGCCCGGCAGCAAAACTGCCGGGCTTTTTTATTGTTTGGGGGTACGCACCGGCATAAATTCGTAGCTGCCGGGTTGTACCCATGCTGTGCCGGCCTGTCTGATACCTGATCTGAATAACCCGTTTCCCAACATAACTCATTTCCCAGGCGGCCCGGGAGACGTGGGCTGATAATCGTCATCCAAAAATCTGCAAAACCGACATGCAAAACTTCGCAGGGGCGTGCAGTCTTAATTGAAAAAGATATCGGCTGTCAGTTTCACAGTTCCTGATGCATGCTCACAAACCAAGAGAATAAAACGGATCAAACGCCTTGTCTACAATCATGGCGATCTGTTTCCGGGTGATTTCACGATCAGGAAAGATCCGGTTGCCTTCTTTTAACCCCTGCAGATAACCCTCGCCAAGCAGGTACTGCATGGCCATATAACCCTGATGGGCTTCCCCGAGGTCGGCAAGTTCTTCCGTCATCTCCGGTTCAGGTGAGCCGAGGGCCTCCCAGATCAACCGGGCAGCTTGTGCCCGCGTTATTTTGCGGCCGGCGGATTTGAACACGATGTTTTCGTGGGTTTCGAGTTCTCCCTTTGCCATTCTGATCAGTGCCTGCATATCGGAACGGCTCATACCTTCATCGGGGTAAAAAAAGGTGCGGTTGGCCCAGGCTTCAGGTACGCCCTCTCCTTTCATCACCCCGGAAAGGCCCACTCTCTGAACCGCCATGAATGCGGGGTCGTCGGGAGTGATGTCTACATAGGGAACAAGCCAGGTTCCCGATTCAAGCAGGGCAGACTGAATGGCGCGCACATCCAGGTCGCGGGGTTCGGTTTTGCCGGATACGGCCAGTGCTGCCGCGGCACCGGCCGCCTGCCCCAGCAGTATCACAACCGGCTGCAGTCTCGTCGCGCCATTGGCTACATGCGTAACTGATATGCTTTTCTCGGCCACGATCAGGCCGTCGACCCCGTTTGGTACCATGGTTCCCCAGGGCACGTTGTAGGAGGGGATTTTGGGCAGTTCGTCGGTCCTGGTCTGAAATTCGACAGGCTTGCGTTCGTGATGAAGGTCGAGCGGATAGTCGCCGACGGCTATACCGTATTTGTAAAGCTCTTCACCGGCACGGAACGGGTTTATGATATGGTTGGAGGTAAGGGTCTGAACCCCGTCTACTCTCCGGCTTTCCCGGATGTAGGGAATCAGTGGCATGTTGTCGGCGGTGGGGAAAATATCTTCGGCCAGGCCAAACTGCCTGTAACCGCCTTCGGTCTGTATGAAATGGATCCAGTTCAGTGTCATCTCTTTGGCCAGTTCAAGGGCGGCGTACCGCTGCTCCCGGGTCATCTCAAGGATGGGGATGTAGATGTCGTTGCCGTGTATGGGCCAGTTGATCATGTAATGGTCGTTGGGCAGCCGGCCGTAGTTCAACATATACAGGTCTTTGCCCGATTCCGGCCCGCAGTCCACCACATCGGCGTCGGGATCGGACGATAACTGCCGGCAGGTACCGTCGAACAGCGACGGTTCGTACGACGCGGTTCGTTCTACGGTTTTGTCGGCGCCCTCGCCGAAATCTTTCAGGATGGCCACATAGGTCAGGTCCTGGATCATGTCGTGGCCGGCTTCGGGTGCCATTGGCTCACCGAACTGGTCCCTGGGTTCGAATCCGAAACGGTAGCCGGCACCGGCAAGGGGCAGCAGGTCGCCGTATTCGGTGGCTTCGATCGTAATATTGGCGCGCACATCAATCATCTCTCCGTCGGCATTTCTGAAGAGAACACCGGCAACCCTGTTTTCATCCTGAAAAGCCGGGGTACCGTCCCCGTTTTTAATCACCTCAACCGGATAATAGCCTTTGATGACGGTTATGCGGGGTTCTGCTTCAACCATGCGGTGAAGAATGTGATTGCCGATATGGGGCTCGAACAGTGTATTGCTCACCCATCCGGTTTCGACGGCATCAGGACCTCCGTAGTGGTCGTACAGGTGGGAGCGGAACTCGCCCCACAGTCCGGAGGGCAGCCTGTGGTTGCCGTCGATGGCGCTTACCCCGGCCGCGGTAAGCATGCCGCCAAGCCAGTCGGTCTGCTCCACTATGATCACATCCACACCCATTCGGGCGGCCTGTATTGAGGCCATCACGCCGCTGGCGCCGCCGCCGGCAATGAGAACATCAGTATCGTAGCGGGTGGGTTCGGTTACTGTTTTACATGAAGAGGCGATCAGCAGGACAGCCGTGAGCAGAAAATAATGTCGCATGGTAATGTATCAGTTTACTGTACCGATGCGCAGCTCTTCAGATCTCGCCAGAAAATGTTCAATGCGTGAAGTGATCATTTTGCCACCGGTACTGTTCATGTGGAGTTTGTCGGTGGTCAAATATAAGCCATGAACGCTAGAAATTTTATCCCAGCTGATACCCAAAATGTAACGCATCATCATGGCACGGGTTATGGGGAACGACTCTTCGGCTGTGCCTTTGCGCGGATCAACGCCCTGCTTGCGCAGATAGGCTATCTGTTCCTCGAATACCGACAGGTAGTCGAGGCCGTATTCGTAAGTCAGGTCCTGCAGCTTTGTGTTGTAGGCGGCAGCCTTCTGATTGGCAACCGAGCCCGGATTTTCGCCGATCACAGGTATGGATACGATCGCGATTCTGGCGTTGCATTCAGCACGGATCCGGTCGATCATACTCCGGTAGGAGTCGATGAAGAAAACAGAGTTCGGTTGCTGCGGCAGGTTCTTTTTCTGCATGTACGATTCGGCACTTTCCCGCGAAAGGCTTGCGACCACATCGTTGGTGCCTACCATTATTATGATGTATTCGGGGTTAAGTGCGGTCACACGGTCCAGCCGCTGCAGTACATTCCAGGCGAGATCACTGTTGTAACCGGCGTTGCAGAATTCGAGGCCGCTTGATTCAAGGTTGGTTTTGAGCCAGCTCACGTAATTGAAACCCGAGTTGCCGTGTGTGTTGCTGTCGCCGATGCAGGCCACCAGGCGTTTTGCAGGAGTGCCGCTCTTCGACCGCAACAGGATATCCGGATCATTGAAAGGTTTGCGCCTCACCCTGAAAACGGAATAATAATAGAGTACCGTTGAAACCAGTAGCAGACCGGTCACAGACCAGAACAGGGGAAGATATGTGAGCAGCTGTTCGATCAGGTCCTCCAGTATAGTTTGGCACGGGTGAAGGCCTGCACAATGAATGCAAGGGCAATGGTATAGGCAAGGCCGCGGAAAAAACCGGCCCAGGGTGCCGTGGTAACCGAGCGGATCAGACCGTCGATGCCCGAAAGTGCCAGCAGGGGCAGGAACAGGTTCATCATTCCCACGTAGGCAATCATCGGGTTCTGCCCGTTATCGGCGAGTAACACCATCCCTTTTTGGATCTCAAAGCGCTCCATTAGCAGCTTAAATGACAGTAGCAAATTGAACGACAGCCCGGTAGTGATCATATAATAACTCATGGTCGGACTGTCTTTTCTTATACCCCCTTCATAGGGCTCGAAAGCAAGACCCAAAAATAGGAAATATGCCCCTAAAAGAAACAGATTTTTATACATTTGTTCCCGCTCGTTCGCCTTTTTGCGGATCAGAAAAAATAAAATCAGCACTATAATAACTGTGGCAATAAGGGTTTCGGCGACGAAACGCAGGTGCAGGCCGATCAGCATAACGGGCACGAGCAGGGCAGAAGCAGCAGCAAGTACCCCGTAAACCGGGCCGCTCCAGGCCGGTTCGTTGTGGTCTGCCCCTGATTCCATCAAACGGTACAGCATATCGCCGGCAATGGTGCCCGGAATAACGATAAACAGGTACTGCATATAGTACAGTTTAAAGGCCCAGGGAACCGGGGATGTTGCCCAGATCGGTTCGACCCACCCCTCTTCGCCCGACGACAGCCTGAGGGCGATAAGTATGCCGAGAATGGAAAGGCGGATCAGAATTTTTTCGCGGGTTGCCAGCCATATGAGGGCCCCGGCAATGGCCATATTGGCCAGCACAATAATGATAATGTCGCTGCGGTAGAGCGAAAAGCCCGAGCCGTCGGGGTATTTGAGCAGCCAGAGCATCACAATGGCACCCGACCATCCTGCAATCCGGATGGCCCGCTGCGACCATGCAGGCCAGGCGGAGGGAACCCGAAGGAAGATTGCGAAAAGAACGACAAAGCCGGCCAGCGATATGAGCCAGGTATAAAGGCCGGGTTCGGGATTAAGGGTGTACGGCCGCACGTGCTGCAGAAAGATGGCGAAAAAGATGAGCAGGATGCCCCTCCACACCACATCCCCGGTGATGCGGAACACGGAGCTGCCCTTCTGAAGGCGCCTGTTCAGGGCGAAAGGAATGGCTGCACCCAATGCAAACAGGAAGAATGGAAAAACCAGGTCAACCCATGTTATGCCGGGTACGGCCGGATTGAACAGATGTTCTGGCGGTGGCAGCTGGGCATGGTACATCCAGGATGGCAGCACCCTGTAGGGGATAATGCCCGATAACACCATTGTAAGAATGGCGAAACCCCGGAGAGCGTCGAGACCGGATTCCCGTTTGTCTGATTTAATAATTGTGTCCATACACAGGATTAACACCTAATAGAGAATGAATATAATTAAAAAATTTTAATATTATCAAAATATGTTTTGCATATTTCTGTTTACCCGTTACCCGTTACCCGTTACCCGTTACCCGTTACCCGTTACCCGTTACCCGTTGCCGGAATATCGGAATATCGGAATTTCCGCATTATCAGGCTGATTATTTCACTTTATATATCTGACAAAAGCGGTAGTTTATTGCCGGCGGGCCCCGGGCAAACCGATGGTTTCAGATGAGCCGGCATGCACCCGGCAGAAATCCGGACAACTTACAGAGCAGCATGAAAATTACAGGTACTTTTCTGGACGAAATTACCCACGATATACCGGCCCAGAACTGGGGCCCGGACGAATGGGAGGCCGATTTCAGGGCCATGAAGGCCGCAGGCATCGATACGGTGATCCTGATCCGCGCCGGATACCGCAGAACGGCCACCTTTGGCAGTAAAGTGCTGCAGAGGGAGATGAACATCTATCCGGTCTATACCGATCTGGTTGACCTTTTTCTCACGCTTGCAGAAAAATACGGGATGGCGTTCTGGTTCGGCACCTACGACAGCGGTAAATACTGGATCAACGGCGACTACCGGAAAGAGTCGGACATCAACCGGGCCTTCTGCGACGAGGTGTTTGAAAAATACGGTCACCGGAAGGCCTTCCGCGGGTGGTACATCAGTCATGAGATTCACACCTACAACGAAGGCATGATGCGGGTCTACGAGGAGCTGGCCGGTCACCTGCGCGGGCTGAAAAAGCTGCCCATACTCATCTCACCCTATGTAAAAGGCGTAAAACAGTTCGGGGATGAAGCCATCAGCCTGAACCATCATATTGAAGAATGGGAACGGGTTTTTGAGCGAATCAAAGGACTGGTTGATGTGGTGGCTTTTCAGGATGGGCAGGTCTCCTACGACGAGCTGTCGGATTACCTGCAGGCCAACAGTGAGCTGGCCGCCCGTCACGGTATTCAGAGCTGGAGCAATGTGGAGTCATTCGACCGCGACATGCCCATCAAATTTCCCCCCATATCGTTCGACAAACTGCGGTACAAGATGGAACTGGCCGCTCAGGCCGGGGTCGACAAACTGATCACCTTCGAATTTTCCCACTTTATGAGCCCCAACTCAATGTACCCGTCGGCTCATGGCCTGTACAAACGCTACCTGGAATGGACGGGCACACGGGACGATCATGAACAATATTGAAGGATCATGAAGCTGCCGGTATCGTAACATATACTTTTGAAATCAATGTCATCACTTGCACATTACAAATCCGTATACGAAAACGAACTGTTCAACCACGTTATCCCCTTCTGGGAGAAGTACTCGGTGGACCGCCGGCATGGCGGGTTCTGGAACTGCCTTGACCGTGATGGCAGCAGGTACGATACCAAAAAATTCATGTGGCTGAACGGACGGCAGACGTGGATGTTCAGCAAACTGTACAATACGGTAGATCAGCGGTCTGAGTGGCTCGAGATCGCCGGGCTTGGGGCTGATTTTCTTCGAAAATTCGCACGCCGGGCCGACGGGCGGGTCTATTTCAGCATGACCGAAACCGGGGAACCTGTTCATATGCAGCGCAAAATCTTTTCGGAGTGTTTCTGGATAATGGCGCTGGCGGAATATTCCAGAGCATCGGGCGATGCAACCGCAATGCGGGAGGCGAAAGAGCTGCTGGAAAGGGTGTGGGAGTGGAGCAAGGATTTGAGCAAGGTGGGCCGCCCGGTTTACAAGGGAGAAACTCCGTCGCAGCCCCTGGCCATTCCGATGATCCTGCTCAACCTGATTGAGGAGGTGGCAGGGGATGACCGCGAAACCTACCGGCCCGAAGTGGAAGAATGCATTGCCCGCATGCTGCTGCATGTACACGAAGATGAGAAAACCGTTTACGAAACCGTAGCCCCCGACGGTAGTTTCATCGATTCGATTGAAGGGCGCCTTCTCAACCCCGGTCACGCCATAGAAGCGGGATGGTTCCTGCAGCACTGGGCGCAGTACCTGAAGCGTGATGACCTGAGTAAAATTGCCGTGAATATGGTGCGCTGGTCGTACGAAAGGGGATGGGACAAGGAGAAAGGCGGTATTTATTACTTCCTCGACAGCAAAGGGTACTCACCCACCCAGCTCGAATGGAACATGAAACTTTGGTGGCCTCATTGCGAAGCGCTGTACGCTCATCTGCTCAACTTCAGCATAACCGGGGATGAACAGGACCGGGCCGCTTTTGAACAGGTGCACGAGTATACCTTTTCACGGTTTCCCGATCACGAATTCGGGGAATGGTACGGCTACCTCGACCGCGAAGGCCGTCACACGCACCGTTTTAAGGGCGGGCCCTACAAAGGGTGTTTCCACGTGCCCAGAGCGTTGCTTTTGTGCTGGCAGAAGATGGGTAGTGAGACATGAGACATGAGACATAAGACATGAGACTGGCCGAAATGGAATCTATTTGATTTAGCGATTCATGAGACGTAGCGATTTATCGACGTACCGATTTTCCTGCACACGCTACACACTACTCACTACTAATAAAACGGGAGCACCGAATTCAGCATCTGCCTGTTCAGCGTAACGTGTTCGGAGCGGAATTCTTTATTGTCGAGCAGTTCGCGGTGTACCACATAGATTTTCCGGTCTTTCAGAAGCTGTTCCACCTCTTCTTCCACTGCTTCGAAAGGCTTGTATGTTGTTTCACGCCGTTCGGTTTTGATCACCGCCCAGTTGGCGCGGGCAAAAGGCCCCATTATTTTCGCAGGTGTTGAGGGATCGTTTACCGGCAGCCGGTGTACCGGAAGCAGGAGCTCATCGTTGGTTGTTGCCATTTTCCGTTCAACGGTAAAACTGCCCTCCGGTAGTGATTCCAGTGTTTTCTGCCAGTCGCCGTTTTGTTTGAATTCACGGATGGCGTTAACCGCCGTCAGGCTGTCGGAGAAATTGTACTGCACGTACCAGCTCGTCCGGTAGTCAACAAACACCTCGTCTTTCCAGTGATCGTAGTATTTCACCGGCAGCCTTTCCAGATTGAGCGTGTCGGATGCGAACTGCAGCGTGGCATAGTAAAGGCCGGCATATTCGGCAAACTTGCGGTCGCGGATTACTTCCGGAGCGGTATCAGCCCGGATCTCATGTTGCGCCCGTGCAGCCAGTATGGAATCCCTGATTGCGATCTCAAGGGCGTGACGGAAATCGCTGCCGATCCACTGCAGCGGAATATCGGGCATCTGGGCCATAAACTGCCCGACGGTATAAGGCTGCCCGTCAACGATGGCAACCGGTGTGGAGTCGTCGATCTCGGGTTTGATGAAATTGATTTCGCGGTTGAAGCGGGCAAGCTCGATCGGGGTGCCATCGCGCGGCAGGGACGGGTGTATTTTATCCCAGAGTGCCGACAACACCATCATATCAACGGCGAGGTCGTGCTGCAGTACAATATCGCGGATGAACCGGGCAGAGGCCTCGTTGAAGCGGCGCTGAAACACGCTGAATTTCAGGTTGTCGCGCGCGTTCTGATAGGTGCTCTGATCGAAGTGTACGGTTTCCACAACATCGTGAACACGGAAAATATGCCATCCTCGAAGGGATTCAACCGGCCAGGAGATTTCATGCCGGTTCAGGCTGAATACGGCCTCTTCAGCCTCCTCATCGAAATCGTTGAAGCTTACCCATCCCATATGTCCGGCGTTCTGCCAGCCGGGTACACCGGCTTTTCGCATCGATTCGGTGGCCAGACGGTCGAAATCGTAACCCTGCTTCAGCAGCGCGTAGAGGGAGTCGGCTTCCTGTTTTGAGGATGCGTAGATCTGCTGAAGATTGAGCTGTGTATTGGCCCGTCGAAAGGCTTCACGGATCTCGGCCTCGGTCGGTTCGGCCACTTCGGGGCGCACCATTTGATTGAGATAATGGCGCCGCATAGCCATCTCCTTCCTCCTTTTTACGCTTTCCCGAACCTGCCTTAGGGTATCGAGTCTGGCTTCGCGTCCAAAATCGGCGATAATCATGCGTTCCAGCATCATTTTCGCATAGTATTCACGGGTTTCCTCATTATCCGGAAAGGGTGCCAGCGTTGAGAAATAGATGTACTCATGGCGGAAGTGAGCAGTATCAATAGCGGATCCGCTCCATTCGGCCACCACCGGCATGGTATTATCATCCGAAGGCTGACTGCAGGCGGCAACCATCAGTGATATGGCAATGATGATTACGGTAATATGTAAGGGTAAGGGTAAGGGTAAGGGTAAAGTTACAGGTACAGGTACAGGGCCAGAGCCTGAGCCAGAGCCAGGTACAGGGCCAAAACCAGAGTCAGGGCCTGGGCCAGGGCCAGACCGTGCTGGCAGATGAAAATGGGATGCGGGGAAATGGTGCATGGCACTCGCTTAACGGATCAGAATAGTTTTGATTTCAAACGGATTCAGGGATACATCCAGTGTATTGTTGCCGATGTTAACCGCGCTCTTTTCGTGCCAACTTTCGGTCAGATCCGTTTCACAGCTGGCACGTATGTCCCAACCAATGCGTACATTCGCTTTTTGTGACTTTTTGCCGGGATTATAAAGCCTGATTACGGTACCATCCGATCCGGACGACCGTTTAAGTGCCGACAGTTCAACGGCGGGGTTATCGATCTGAAGAATAGAATGGCTGAGAGGCAGCGAACCCCTCCTGTTCAGATGTGGCAGCCAGGGCATTTCACGGCACCAGGCCGGGTGTGAAAAGGCCCGGGCGTTGCCGGCGGCTTCGGCAATATCACCGGTTGTGATTCCAATGCACAGTTCGGCGTGAAGGTCGCGTTTGCACTGCGCTCCCGGCGTGGGCACCGAAGGGCCGGCATGAGGGCGGCGGATCCGTCCGTTTCCGACCGAAAGGTATCCGACTGCACGGTGCAGGGTGATGGCAGCCAGGGTTTCGCCATCCTCATGCAGCATCTCGAATTCATGCAGGCCGCGGTTGGCGATCCAGGTAACCGTGTGATCACCTTTGCCCGACTTCCCCTCAAAAAGGATAAAATCGTTCTGGTGCAGCGTGGGGTACTCCAGTTCGCCGGGGTAAGCGGCATACCGTTCCGGCGCGCTTTCGGGGGTGGAAAGCGGGGTGTGTGACCGTTCCGCGTAGCGGAAATGGGCATCGGCGATTGCTGTACGGGCTGATGTACCCGTTGGCAGCACAATTCTGAGCCGGCCGTTTTCGGCGGTGTTCCGGTAGCTGACCGCTATTTCCAGCCCTGATTCTGCATTCAGCCTGAGGTCGCAGGTAATGGGAATGGTTACGAGTTCAGCGGTTTCGAGCCCGGCCGGCACAGTGACCGAAAAATCGAGCCGGATGATATTGCTGTTTTCCGGATGTGCCCCGCATGTGAGAAAATCGGCCCGGATGGTCTCCGCGTCTTTTACCGGGCTGAATGAGTAGGTATCGCCCGCATCCTGGTTGTATTCAAAACGGATAAAATTGCTGAATGTGCGGCCGCTCTCATAGTCGGTGAGGGAATAATTGCGCGGATCAGGGCACCGGAGCTGCATGTTCTGATTCCGGACGGCGAAAAAGTCCTGGTTTGCCGCATTAATATCATCTGTTTCGTATGACTTCCGGGGTTCAGTGTCTGTTTCGCAAATCCTGAATAGTGAGTACCCGGCTGCTGGCAGGCTGCACTCCAGTTCGATCCGGTAAAAGCGTCCCCAGGTGCTTTCCAGGTAGTTGTTGCGCATCATATGGGGTTCGAAGCCGGTAACCGTTACCGGCAGGCGTGATCCGTCGGGAGCAAAGGCCTCAAGCGGCCGTGGCCGGGGGTTAACCGGTACGGACTGGTCCTTCCCGGGCGATGCCTCACCTGCAGATTCGGTATCGGCGGGGAAAAAGATCCTTGCCTCCACACGTTGCCGGCCGGGAAAAGGATGGGGGTTGAAAACGAAAAGGTCGGTGTAGTTGCTGTCAGGAAAACCGTCAGGGATCTGCAATCCGGTTTTTTCCATGGTTTCGAGCACTTCAACCATGAGTGTGTTTCCCAGTTCACTTACCTGTCTGAACCGGTATTCATTGTCTTCATGAACGCCATCAACGCTGCATCCGCAGATATCGTCGTGGGGATGGTTGAGCAGCAGCTGCCGCCAGGCGTGCTGAAGAAAGCTGGCGGCGGGCGGATACCCGACACGGTTTTCGGCCCATGCGGTGAAAGGCTCAACATACCGCTCGAGCAGGCTTTGTGCCTTGTGATTCTGTTGCTTTAGATACACCCGGGTGGAATAGACACTCAGCAGTATGGGATGGTCGGCATTACCGGTCAGATCGCCGGTTATACGGGAATGGCCGGCGTTTTCCTTTTCTATGGCCCGGATGAAATCATTGAACGTACCGTGCTGCAGTACCAAACCATTATTACGGGAGTTTACGGAATTGATGAGTTCAGGCAGCTCGGGCTGTTCCGGCATGTGGTCGAAACCGTTGTTAAGCAGGAAAATGCCCTCTTTCTGATGTTTTTCGAGCATTGCGATGCTTTTACTGATCTGCTCAAGGGCCAGTTTTTTATCGGGATGCATCCCGTCGAAGCGTCCGTATACGTCGGGGTAGCCCAGGTTTCCGGCGTTATAGTAGCCACCCACAAGATAGATGGCCATCACTTCAGATCCGTCTGGCGAAGCCCAGTTAAAGATAGATCCGGCCTGTTTTTTGTGCTCCTCGCTCAATCCCCTCATGAAGATGAAGGAATCGAGCCCCGATTTTTTCAAAATCTGTGGCAGCTGTGCAAAGTGGCCGAAAGGATCGGGTACGTAGCCCACCTTCATGGTGCTGCCGAATTGCTCCGCTATTGCCTGCCCGAACTGCAGATTGCGGATAACCGATTCGCCGCTCACCAGAAACAGGTCAGGAGATGTAAACCACGGGCCTACATGCAGTCGTCCGCCGGCGATGAGCCGTTCAAGGGCTGGCCGGTTCTCAGGGCGGATTTCAAGATAGTCGTCGAGCAAAACAGTCTGCCCGTCGAGCGTGAAGGAGGCAAAATCCGGATTGTTGTCGAGCAGGTCTATAAGCCGGTCGACAAGGCGTACAAGCCTGAGACGGTATTGCTGAAACGTGAGGTACCAGGCCCTGTCCCAGTGGGTGTGGGAGACAACGATGCCGGTTTTTTTGGGATGTACTGCCATAGGTGATTATCTCACGAAGTCAATGAATGTCCGTTCTGTCGTAATACCGTGAATGTAAGCTGATTCGCTTTCCAAACCGTAATAGCATAATCCGATGGAATGTAGAGGTTTTCCCGATCCTTTGCTGAAACGGATGTAATTGTAATGCTGCCGTAAAATATGCCGGGAACAGGTTGTTAACATAAGACGGTTGCACCCGCGTGCCGGCGGGTTACTGTTTGGCTGCTGAGAAGCCTGACATCAGTAACAGGGCCGGGTCTGAATGCCATTAAATCGGGTTATAATGTGTTGGTGTTAAAACAAGGTACACAAGCAACACAATTGATACAAAATGGTTTTAAACAGGAGATAATTGTGTTGCTTGTATTTTCAATCGTCAGGTTCAAATATGAAAAGCCAGTTCGGTAAAATACGCGTTAAAAGCGCTTTTTAAGATAAATAAAAAAATATTTTAAAAAATACTTGCGGCTATTTAAAGAATTATATAGCATTACAATAGGTGTTAATATCATGCATATTGTGACGCATTCAATCGATATTGACTGTTTGCGGCACTTTCGGCAGGATTTGCTGCAATTGACAATACCTTCGTAAAACACTCATCATATCGAAAGGTGACATATGAAAATAAAAGTTCTACTGTTTACGCTTGTTTTTACCCTGTGTGGAAGCGCTGCCATGATGTATGCGCAGAACGGTGCCCCCGCCGTCAAAAATCTCTACGACATCGCCTATAAAGGTACGCCCGTTGTTATCGACGGGAACCTCGACGACTGGGACGATGCCCACTGGATTTATCTCAGCCAGGACCATCCGCAATTTGTTGTGATTCAGGGCATTCCAGATTCCCCGGATGATTTCAGCGGTTTTTTTGCAATGAAGATGGATGATGAAGCCGTCTATTTTGCCATTGTGGTACGCGACGAGGGCACGCCTATGATTGAGACCCCCGCAGCCCCGAACCTTGCTTTCAACTACGATCACCTGAGTGTGTACCTGGGGCTGTATGATGTTGGCCCGAATGCAACCGGCAGTCCCCACGTAGAAGGTCCGGGTGAATTCAACCATCTGAATCCTGCTCATGCCGACAGTTCATTTGAAGCCAACCGCACCTATCGTATCGGTCCCGGGCTCGATGATACCGAAACCACGCTGGGCCCTGACTTTCAGATGTTAATACGTGCCGTTGAGCATGATCCGGCCACATTCAACAGTGAAGAACACACCTATAACGGTGCCTACGTGGATACCACCATCCGCGGAACCGTTGCGGCAGCCGTACTGAATGATGAAGAAAACGGATACGTTCTCGAGTGGAAAGTACCCTGGACATCCCTGGCAGGGCAAATTTCGAAGCAACAGTCACCTTTCCGCGACTTCGAATGGCCGTTGTTTGAGCCGGCTCATGGCAAAATTATCATATTTGATGCCGACATTACCGATGCCGACGAAGGTGACCGTGGCCTGAACCGTTTCCTCCGTATTGGTCCGAATCCGGCCCTGTGGCGCGATTCCAAAAGTTTCGGCATGCGCGGGCGCATTGTCGACCTGTCGGAACATCCGTATGACCGTCCCAGCGAGAAATTGTATATCGATTACAAACCGGAGCAGGAAATTGAGATTGATGGTGATCTTAGCGACTGGGCCGATTCCTACTTCTATGGCAACAATATGGATCACCCGCATTTCCTGCAGGTAACCAACAACCAGCCTGTTTTTGGAGTACCGGACAATATTTCGGACTTCGCCTACTATTATTCCATGAAGATGGATGACGACAATCTTTATGTAGCCATTAAAGTGCGCGATGAGGGAACCCCGATGATTGAAACACCGGCAAGCCCGAACCTGGCTTTTGACTACGACCACCTGAGTGTTTATCTGGGCCTTTACGACATCGGAAATCAGGCCGGCAGCCCACATGTGGAAGGTCCGGGTGAATTCAACCATCTGAATCCCGCCCATGCCGACAGTTCCTTTGAAGCTAACCGCACCTACCGGATCGGTCCGGGCCTTGACGATACCGAAACCACACTTGGTGCCGACTACCAGATGCTCATCAGGGCCGTTGAATACATGGCATCCACATTCATCAGTGAAGAGCATACCTACAACGGTGCCTATGTGGATACTACCATCAGCGGTACCATTGCCGCTGCCCAGCTGACCGATGATGAAACCGGTTATACGCTTGAGTGGCAGATTCCGTGGTCCTCGCTGGCCGGTCAGATTTCAAAGCAGCAATCGCCGTTCAGAGATTTCTCATGGCCGATGTTTGAACCTGCCGATGGTATGGTCATCGCCTTCGATGCCGATGTAACCGATCGTGACGAGGGTGATACGGCTCCCGTATTTCTGCGCATGGGCCGTTATCCCGCACTGTGGAGGGATTCTAAATCTTTCAATATGAGAGGTGAAATTGTTCAGACCGCCGGGCTGCAGGTTTCCATAACCGAACCAGTAACGGCAGATCGTCCGCAGTCGATCGAGCTGAGCCAAAACTATCCGAATCCGTTCAACCCGGCAACGGCCATCAACTTCAGCCTGCCTGAGGCGATGGATATAAACCTGGCCGTTTACAATCTGCTTGGCCAGCAAGTGGCTGTAGTAGCGAACGGACGTTACCCTGCCGGAAGAAGCACGGTCACCTTCGATGCTCAACGTGCCAATTTGAGCAGCGGCGTATACATTTACAGGCTCTCTACCGAAAGAGAAGCCATTACAAGAAAAATGGTGCTGATCAAGTAAAAGCAAACAATGTCTGGCCGGGATGCCAAACCCGGCCGGACATTTTATTTCGATCAGACTGTTTTATGATCAGACAGTACTTTAATCTGGCTGTACATTGATCTGGCAATACTTTAATCTGGCAATACTTTGATCTGAATGTATCCAAGCCTGAACAAAATTTGACCAGATTGATTGTTGATTTTTTGGATATTGACGAACTATTCGATTAACTGCCGTTCCATAGATCCATAGATCCATAGATCCATAGATCCATAGATCCATTGACCCATTGTTCTGACTATTAATAAATTGAACTAATAAATTGAACTAATTTATTGAACGGTTCAATTGTTCAATTGTTCAATTGTTCTATTGTTCAACTGTTCTCCTGTTCTCCTGATCATCCAATACCTCACGGGATTACGTATGTGCTGGCTAAAAAAAATCAGTCTTCTAATTCTCTTCCTGGCTTACACATTGCCTCTGCTGGCCCAGACCGGCCGTATTGAAGGAATTGTAACCGACGACAGCGGAGAGCCGCTCATTGGTGTGAACGTATCCATTGAGGGCACTACCCGTGGAATGGCTACCGATATCGACGGGTACTATTTTATATTGAATGTGCGTCCGGGCGAGTATACCCTGGTCGCGTCCTACCTGGGGTTCCAGACCCAGCGGGTAACCGAAGTTTCCGTATCGGTAGACCGCACCACCCGTGTGAATTTTGTGATGGAGGAACTCGTTCTGGGTTCAGAAGAGATAACGGTTACGGCCCAGCGGAATATGATTGTTATGGACCGCACCTCGTCTTCGGCGAAAATAACCGGCAGTGACCTTACTGTTCTGCCGGCCGAAAGCTTTACCCAGGTTGTTGCGCTGCAGGCCGGCGTAACACGCGGACAGGGCGGTACGCTGCACATCCGCGGCGGGCGGTCGAGTGAGATCAAATACTATGTAGACGGAATGGCAGTGTCGAACCCCTTCAATTATGGCCTTGCTGTACCCGTCGAAAATACGGCGGTGCAGGAGGTGGAGGTGATCAGCGGTACATTCAACGCCGAATTCGGCCAGGCCAACAGCGGCATCATCAATATTGTTACCAAAGAAGGCGGTGAGAATTTTGAGGGTACATTTATCGGCAGCGTAGGCGGATACCTTTCCACCAAGGACGACATTTTCTACCGCATAGACGATTCAAGGCCATACGGGATACAGTTCTACGAGGGGTCGCTGTCGGGGCCCACGTTCTGGAAAAGGCTGAAGTTTTTCACCAATGTAAAGTACAGCAACAACGATGGCTGGCTGTTCGGCCGGGAGGTGTTCCTGCCCTCCGACAGCTCAAATTTCGCCTCTCCGAATCCTGACAACTGGCGGATCGAGTCGAGCGGCGACAGCAGCACCGTGCGCATGAACAGTTCGTGGGGACTTACCAACATGGGCAAGCTTACCCTGCAGGCCACACGCGACCTGAAGATATCCTATACCTATACCAGGTCGCAGAACGAGTCGAAATTTTACCGGCACCAGTACCGGCTGAACCCCGGTTTCATGCCATCGCAGTTCAGCCAGAACAACAACCACCTGCTGGCCATCAACCACATCCTGAACAACCGGACCTTCTACAACCTCAGGTTTACCGCGAACCTGACCAATTTCAATCAGTATGTGTACGAAGATCCGTTTGATCCGCGCTATGCTTCGATTTACGGCCGTGGCCGTCAGCCGGCCAATATGTTCAATACCGGCGGGGTGGACAATTACTACCTTGACCGCAACAGCTACACCTGGGCGGCCCGGTTCGACATCACCAGGTTCATTGGCAGCACCCATCTGGTAAAAGCGGGTGTGGAGTACCGGTGGAACCTTCTCAAGTACGAAGATTTCAGGATACAGGTTGATCCCAATGTGTACGGTGACCTCACGCCGCGAATACTGTTCAACGATACGGCAGGCCGCTACCAGAATTACCGGCGCACACCAACCGAGTTCTCCGCCTATATTCAGGACAAGCTCGAGATACAGGACCTCATCATCAATATTGGCCTGCGCTACGATTATTTCGATGCGAACGCGGTTGTGCCAACCAATCTGAGGGATCCCCAGAACAGATTGCTTGACAGGCCCTATGATGAAGCCTACCGGAAAGTGGACCCTAAACAGCAGTTCAGCCCCCGGCTTGGTTTTGCCTTCCCGATTTCGGCCGATGGGGTACTCTACGCATCGTACGGTCAGTTTTTCCAGATCCCGGAATTCCAGCGCCTGTATGAAAACTCCAATTTTGCCGTTCAGGGCGGGCGATTCAATACCTTTATCGGCAATGCCGACCTTGATGCACAGCGGTCGGTTCTGTATGAGATCGGCCTGCAGCAGCAACTCACCAGTTTTATGGCCATCGATCTGACAATATACCACCGCGATGTACGGAACCTGCTGGGTACGGGGCTTTATGAGGTGCTTCGAGGCGGTGATTCCTACGGGCGTTATGAGAATGCCGATTTCGGGTCTGTGCGCGGCGTTACGGCGGCTATTTCGCTGGTTGACGCCTCACGGGGTATGACCTTCGGCCTGAATTATACCTTCCAGAGTGTGCGCGGCAACGGCAGCGATCCGAGGCAGGCCTTTTTCGACGCCCAGGGACTGCGCGAAGCCACCAGCATACTGGTTCCGCTCGACTGGGACCAGACGCACAACCTGACCGCCCAGCTTTCGATGCGGCTCAGGGGGTGGAATCTTGGGGTCATATCGGAGTACCGCAGCGGTTATCCGTTCACGCCACAGGATATCAGAGGTGTATCGATTACGGAAAAAAGGAACGAAGCACGCTACAAGCCCGAATTTTACCTGGATCTGAGATTTTCCCGTCTGATCCGGCTTGCCGGGGTAACCAGCCAGGTTTTTGTTAACGCAGAGAATGTACTGGGCTTCTATCGCACCGACCGGTATCCGAATCTGCGAAGGGATGAAATTGAGGCCAGCAGGCTGAGCGGCATTGACCGCGTGAATTCCATCGAAGATTTTGTCAGAAATCCGATCGTGCAAAATCAACCAAGATCACTCAGGTTCGGACTTCAGATAGACTTTTGATTTATAATCAGTTTTATACGACCACAGCCATGCATCATCGTACCTACATAATGTCTTTTCACCCGATCCGGATCCTGCTTTTTGCGGCCATTATGGCAGTATTGGCCTTTCCTGCGGCGACGGCACAGAATAACGACACCGGTGTATATGTCGATCCCACGAAAAGTGACCGCGATTTCCGTACCCGCCTCAATATGGCCGGCAATAATGTTGAGACGATCATCAACAATTTCGGTACCATCGGCAGCGGTAATGCCAGTATTAACCAGGCCGGGGTCTGGCCGCGCGGTACCGGTCACGGTCACCTGCATGAGATGACGGGATGGGTTACATCAAGGGTTGACATGCCAAACGGCGGGCGGCAGGTGATTGTAAGCAACGGGTACGGCGATTCGCAGAGCAATGTTCAGGATCCTGAAACCGGCGTGGAATGGAAGTTTCACCCCAAACCGGGCTACTACGACCCGACCATTGATAATCCGCGGATAGCCAATCAGCTCGACCCCAATACCTGGCCTGATTCCTGGCCGGGCAAAGATGCCAGCTGGGACGGGCAGTGGAACGGGTTTTTCGGACTGAACCAGTTCAATGCCGACCAGGAAGCCTATTATGTTATGGATGATTACTGGAACCGCAAGTTTCAGTTCTATCCAAACGCGAACGACTCGAGCAAGCGGGGCCTGGGCATGCAGGTGAGCGTGCGCCTGTTCCAGTGGTCGCAGGCCCTTGCCAACAATATCATGTTTATGCTGTACGAGGTAACCAATACCGGTACCACCTCCTACAGTTTCAATATGAACGACAATCCCATCTTTTTCGGCGGTTATACCGACGTGAACCCGTCGGGTGCCGGCGCAACCGACGATGCCGCAGCGTTTAACAGGATGGAAAATATCGTGTACGGATGGTCGGCTACCGGTGTGGGCCTGTGGAACCAGTTCCGGGAAATCCCGCCGGGGTACATAGGCTGGAAGTTCCTACAGAGCCCCGGTATAAGCACCGACGGTATCGACAATGATGGCGACGGACTCATTGACGAGTCGCAGGAGAGCCCCGCGGGAGAATATGTGTTCGGTCCATGCGGTATCTACGACGATCCGCAGTTCCGCTGGGAAGGCGACGAGAACTGCAACTGGAACCCGTTAACCGACGATGTGGGTTCCGATGGCATTGGCCCGCTCGATCCGAACTGGCCGGGGCCCGATCCCGACGGGACCGAAGGCAACGGCAGACCCGACCAGGGCGAACCGAATTTCGGACGCCTCGACAATGCGGAGTCGGACCAGATCGGCCTGACTTCATTTTTTGCCCCCCTGTTCGGCACCGTTCTGATCAGTGATGAAGAGAGCATGTGGAACCGGATGCAGCCCGGCTTTTTCGACATCCCGCAGCAGGCTGTAAACCAGTACTGGATTTTCGGGTCAGGGCCGTTCGAACTTCAGCCCGGCCAGACCGAGCGTTTTTCGACCTGCTTCGTATTTGGTGCCAATGAAAATGAGATGTTCCGCAATGCCCAGGTTGCCCAGAGGATTTACGACGCCGACTACCGCTTTGCCCGTCCGCCATTGCCGCCACGCCTGCAGGCCATTCCCGGCGATGGCAAGGTAGTACTGGTGTGGGACGAGGTGGCCGAGTTCTCTTTTGACCCAATCTACGGGTTCGACTTCGAGGGTTACCGGGTGATCAAGGCAACGGATCCCCGTTTCCGCGATGCGAAAGACATTACCGATGCCCTGGGAACACCGCGTTTTAAAGTATCGATTGCCCAGTATGACCTCATTAACGATCTTACCGGGCCGCACCCGCTGCAGCTTGGCGAGGAGATCGGTGCACCTACCGGCATCCACTATTATATGGGCAATGATACCGGATTGCGCCACTATTATATCGATGAGGATGTGATCAACGGGCGGGAATACTACTATGCGGTCGTTTCCTACGATCATGGCTATTATGATGATTTTTTTGAACGCGGTATCTCCCAAATTGAAAACTCCTTCAACATTTCCCCGTCCGAATCCCCGGCCAGCATCACCCTCGAAAACGGTGTGATCACACGGTTTGATCCGAACACCGCGGCGGCCCGGCCGAACACACAGCCAACCGATGTGGATGAGGGCAGGATAGACACCGACAGCCAGAACCGGATTACGCGCAGCGAAGGCTATACTACCGGCCAGGTTCAGGCCATTACCGTTGCGCAGGATCTGCTGAAAGACCTCACCTATGAGCTTACCTTCGAGCAGGAGGAGACCAAAACATCGGTCGAGTATGCCACGTCGACCTACAGTCTTACCGACAGCGAGGGAAATATCCTGATCGACCGCGAGCCTGTTCCCAGAACGCTTGCCAATGTGTACAGCAATAACTGGACACATGAACTGCTGGATGAGGGTTTTGTGCTCATATTCAACAACCGGCGGCCTACCCTGTCGAACACGCAATTAACCTCGGGTTGGACCAGCGACAGTAAAACCAACCTGCGCACATCAATAGAGTTGTTCCCATACGATCCCCCGATAATCTGGCCCATAAATGTGGTGATCGAAGTATTTGACCCGACCGGCGAACCTGTTGACTCATCCTTCAGGACCACTACCGGGCGCGTAAAAGATCCGGTCTGGTTCAAGGTTTACGAGGAGGGATCGGAGGAGAATGTGAATTTCATTTTTAATTCGCAGGGCACCACGCCCGGCGTGATCGATACCACCAACAGCATCAACCTGGTATTCCGTAATCAGCCAACCGATTCGCGCTATACTTACTCGTGGACGATCCGTTTCCTTACCCCTACACGGGCCGACGGTACAACGCTCCCGCCTGAGCAGGTTATACCACCGCAGCCCGGCGACAAATTTATACTGAGAGCGGAGGTACCGTTCAGCGAGCGCGACAAGTTTGTGTTCCGGACGTCGTCGACCCAGCCCAGCGGAGAGACCGGCAAGGATCTGCTCGACAAGATACGTGTTGTGCCGAACCCCTATGTTGCGGCCACGATTACGGAGAGCAGGCCATTTCTTTCGGGGCGTGGTGAGCGGCGCATTGAGTTCAGAAACCTGCCGGCCCGCAGTAAAATCAGGATCTATACGGCCAGCGGCGTATTTGTGCGTCAGATTGAAACCGACATGGGAGTTGCGGTATGGAATCTGCGGACAAAAGACGATCTGGAGGCTGCCTTCGGGCTCTACTTCTATCATGTGGAGGCCGAGGGAATCGGTGAAAAAGTGGGCAAATTTGCAATTATCAATTAGAGGGTAAAATGAGAACTATTGTAACTACCCTGATCATCCTTTTAACCCTGCCCGTTGTAACGACGGTGCTGGCACAGAGCAAGGTTGGAACCACGGCCGTGCCGTTCCTCGAAATCGGGGTCGGCCCGCGCGGTGTGGGTATGGGCGAAGCCTATGTAGCCTCGGCAAACGATGTAACGGCCCTGTACTGGAACCCTGCCGGGATCACGAATATACAGGGCGGTGAGGCCATATTCAGCCATACATCCTGGATTGCCGGTTCAAGCCTGAATTATGCCGCCGTAGGTATGCGGGCTGGTGATTACGGCTATATCGGTGCACAGCTCTACATTTTCGACTCAGGAACCATGGAGGTTACCGATATTTCATTTCCTGACGGTACCGGCGAGGATTTCAATGTGCAGGACATGATGCTGGGACTCACATTTGCCCGGCAGCTTACCAACCGGTTCGCTGTAGGCGGCACATTCAAGTATATACAGTCGACCATCTGGAGGATGCAGGCGTCGGCCATCGGGCTTGATCTTGGCATACAATATGTAACCCCTTTCGATTTCCTGAAACTGGGCTTCAGTATTTTGAATTTCGGCGGGGAAATGCAGCTCCAGGGCGACAATACCGCCCGCAGAATAGATCTCGATCCCGGATCGACCGGCAACAACGACGGTATTGTGGCCAATCTGGCCCTTCGGAAATGGGACCTGCCCCTGGTGTACCGGCTCGGTATTTCGGCCATTGCACTCAACACTGAGTATCACAGTGTTATTATTACCGCCGATGCACTCTACCCCAACAATAACGACAGTTACCTGAATGTAGGCGCCGAATATGGCTTTAATAATTTCTTTTTTGTACGCGGTGGGTATACGCAGTTATTTTTGGATGATGCAGAAGGCAATTTACGGCTCGGTTTCGGTCTGAAAGTACTTGACCGGATCAAGGCCGAATATGCTTATTCAGACCGGGGGGTACTCGGTGGTGTCAATATTCTCGGTGTATCAGTCAAATTTTAGCGAATGGATAAAATCATAGAACTCGACGATCCGGCCACCAATCTGTATGAGCAGGTCGCCGATGATTTGAAGGTGCGTATAAACCGGTATGAATTCGGCTCGCACGGCCGCATGCCGAACTTCAAACAGCTCGCCAAAAGCTACAATGTGAGCATTTCGACCATCAAGAAAGCCATGCAGATTCTCACCGACGAGAAGATGGTGGTGGCACGGGTCGGGAAGGGCACATTTGCCAATCTTAAAAACGGCAACGGCAACGGGCGGTCCGCCGAAACCGGCAACCAGATAGGCCTGATGATCCGCGATATCGACGGCCCCTACTTCTCCGGTATCTATGAAGGGCTCAGGGATACGGCCCAAACGCTCAAAAAGCAGTTTTTGCTGACCGTATCGCTTGATGATTTCCATCATGAAGAATCGGTTTTCAAAACACTGGTCGAACAGACAAGGGGCATTCTGGCCACCACAAGACGGAAATCGCTGTTCGGCATCGCCACATTCAACAGGCTGGTGGAATTAAATTTCCCGTATGTGATGCTCCACGATGTGTACGACAATCCCGGCTACAGTGTGGATGTAGACAACTATGAAGGCGCCCGGCTCGCTGCTGGCCAGCTGCTGGCACGCAAGCTGAAAAAATTCTGTGTGGTGGTCGGGGAAACCGGATACCGCACCGACGACATGCGGCTGAAAGGATTTGTAGATGCCCTCAGGGACGCCGGGGTGAACGTGGATGAAGACTGCCTGATACTGCGCTATTCTTTCGGTACAGAAGTAACCGCATTCGACGAGGGTTACAAGATCGGCAAAACCCTCGACCTGAAAGGTCTCGGCCTGCAGGGTTTTTTCATGTTCAACGATCTTATTGCCATGGGCTTTCAGAAAGCTGTTCTTGAGCGGGGGCTGGCAATGCCCGAGGATATAGCCGTGGTCGGTTTTGACAATATCGACCGCTGTTCAGAAGCCAGGGTGCCGCTTACAACCATCAATGTGCCCAGGAAACTGATCGGTGAAAAAGCAATGAAACTGCTCGTTGAAATGATGAATACAGATGCAGGCTGGAACTCCGAGCGGATTCTGCTGGAACCCAAACTGATAAAACGCCAGTCGGCCTGAGGAAATTGAAAACAGTAACAGCACTTTTATTGGCAGCCGTACTACTTTCGGGTTGTTCACCGGCCGAAGACCGGAAAGCCGGCGCTGCGGCCGGCGATGAGATCCGGGGCGTCTGGATTACCAATGTGGACAGCGACGTTCTTTTCAGCAAGCAGGCCATTGCCGAAGCCATGGATTATCTTGCCGGGAGAGGATTCAATATGGTTTTCCCGGTTGTCTGGAACAAAGGACTCACCTTGTACCCCAGCGATGTGATGGCCGAATACTTCGGTGAGGCGTTCCGAATCGACACGGTTTTCGCCAACGGACGTGATCCGTTGCAGGAGCTGATCGTTGAGGCCCGGCGTGTGGGCATGGAAGTTATGCCCTGGTTTGAATTCGGTTTTTCAAGTTCCTACCAGGACAGCGGGGGGTATATCCTGCAGCGGTATCCGCACTGGGCCGCCCGCGATGTGAACGGCGATCTGCTGGCCAAAAACGGATTTGAGTGGATGAACGCGCTCAATCCGGAGGTACAGGATTTCATGCTGGCGCTGATCCGTGAGGTCATCACCAATTACGATATCGACGGCATTCAGGGCGACGACCGCCTGCCTGCCATGCCGGCCGAGGGCGGCTACAGCGATTACACACGGGCCCTTTATGAACGGGAAACGGGCCGGCAGGTACCCGACGACCCGCGCGAGCCCCGGTTTCTGCAGTGGAAGGCCGACAAGCTCACATCCTTCGGCGGGCGGCTGTACACCATGGTAAAAAATCAGGATCCGGAGCTGATGGTGTCGCTCTCCCCGAGCATCTATCCCTGGTCGCTTCACGAATACCTGCAGGACTGGCCGGCGTGGATCAGGCGCGGGCAGGTCGATCTGCTGCATCCACAGAATTACCGGTATGAGATAGAACGGTACATCTCTACCGCCGATACCATGGCCTGGTATGCGGGCCTTGCAACAGACGAATCCGGCAACCGGTACATCCCCGAACACGACGTGGTGATTGCACCGGGGATTCTGATCAAGGCAGGGCCAAGGTACAACGGCCCCGAATATGTGCTCAGGGCAACAGATCATAACCGTGAGCTCGGCCTTCATGGCGAGGTCTATTTCTTTTATGAAGGTCTCGGCGCCTCAAATGAGTATCTCGCCGATACCCTGTTTAAATATGTCTATTCTGAGCCGGCCGGGCAGCCACACCGCCGCGGCAGGATAAGGATAACCCCGGCACCGGTTGCCGTTGTTGATCCTGCCATGCTGGAACCGGCCGGCGGCTGGGCCAGCACAGAGGATACCGGCGCATTCGCGGGGAACTATTACACCGGGCTGACCGATTCCCTGAAAGCCACCTTCAACCTGACTGTTGACCGGGGGGGATTCTACGATCTGTATATCCACTATCCGTTCGGTTCGGGCATAGAGAGTATACCGGAGATCAGGGTAAAAAGGGCCTCTGGTGTGCTCAGCTTCCGCCCCGATTTTGAATATGAACAAACCGGCGGCTGGATCCGTGTAAGCAGGCTCGATTTGCGGGAACCCGGAGAGGTAACCATCACCATGAGTGGAAACAGAAACCTGATTGCTGATGCAGTGATGCTGTTGCAGAATCATAAAGCTATCAAATAGTCTATTTAATGAAACGTATAATCAATAAAATCAAGGTTTATGCAGCATTTTTACTGTTTATTCTGACTCCGCTGTACGCCGGAGCGCAGCAGGATACGCAGTATGTGGAGGAGATCCGGGGTGTCTGGATTACCAACGTTGCCAGCGATGTGATGTTCAGCAAGGAGAAGCTGGCAGCCGCCATGGATTATCTGGCCGGAAACGGAATCAATGTTGTTTTTCCGGTGGTGTGGAACAAGGGTGTAACGCTGCATCCATCGCAGGTGATGGAAGACTACTTCGGTACCACGTACCGTCAGGACGACCTGTTCCGCCTGCAGGGGCGCGATCCGCTGCGTGAAATTATCACCGAGGCCCATCGTGTTGGAATGGAGGTAATACCCTGGTTCGAATTTGGTTTTGCAACATCATTCGGCCAGAACGGCGGTCACATCATTCAGCAGTACCCCCACTGGAAAGCGACAAATTCCGCCGGGGAACTGGTAGTGCGGAACGGTTTCGACTGGATGAACGGCATCCACCCCGAGGTGCAGGAGTTCATGACCTCACTCATCATGGAAGTGGTCGAAAATTACGATATCGACGGTATTCAGGGCGACGACCGCCTGCCGGCCATGCCGGTTGAGGGCGGCTATGATGAATACACGGTGGAATTGTACAAGTCGGAGCATAATGGTGCCGAACCGCCGTCATTCAGGCTCGACGGTGACTGGATCGTATGGCGGTCTGAAAAGCTGGCCGATTACCTTGAGGACCTCTACAACACCGTTAAGGACTATGATCCGAAGCTTACCGTGTCGATGTCGCCCAGCCAGTACCCGTGGGGGCGCGACAACTATCTGCAGCATACCGTGATGTGGCTCGAACGTGAAATCCTCGATTTTGTACATCCCCAGCTGTATCCTCCTGTTCGAACGTTGAGTAATTATCAGCAGCTGGTCAGGAATACGGTAGGCCCGAATACCACCGGGCCCGGCTCCTATGCGGGGAATTACCGGCACATTCTGGCGCCCGGAATGCTCATCCGTGTTGGAAATGAGAATGTTCCGCCCAATGTAGTGAGAGAGATGGTGGCGTATAACAGGGAATTCAACCTGCCCGGCGAGGTCTTTTTTTTCTACGAGGGGATGTGGGAAAAGAACGGGTTCCTTGCCGATACCCTCAAAAAGTACTGGTATGATATTCCCGCCATCATGCCCAACCGCAACAAAAGCCTGCGCAGGCCGTCGGCGGCCGTTGTGAATGAAACCGATGCCGGGGCAGTGCGCACCGGTTCATGGCAGGCCTTTATAAATGGCCAGATCACGCCTGAGGGCTACCGGGGTAACTCGCTGGGTACTGCGGCCGGATCCGGCGCGGCCGTTACCTGGAATTTTAATGTGCAGTGGGACGCCCACTACCGCGTATATGCCTACATACCCTACAGATCCAATTTTACGGCTACCTCAGGCGCCCGCTTTGGAGTGCTGAACGATGAGGGCACCGACACCACCTGGACGGTGATCAACCAGCAGGTTGCGCGCAACAGGGGATGGATGGAGATCGGCAATACCCAACTCACGCAGGGTACAAAGCCGGTTGTCTATCTGAGCTCCAACGATGTGGAGGACGGGAATACAGTGCTGATTGATGCCGTAATGCTTGTGCTCGACCGGAAGCTGTCTCCCGATGTGGAGATACCGGTCAGCCTGGCAACGTTCATGGGTGAGGAAACGCGGCAGGAGACGCCCTCTGAGGTCTATCTGCATCAGAACTACCCAAACCCGTTCAATCCGGCCACCAGTATCCGTTTTGATCTGGCCGGACCGGCTACCGTTTCTCTGAAAGTGTATGATGTGATGGGCAGGAGGGTGGCGGTGCTGAGAGATGGCGACATGGCAGCGGCCGGAACACATACGGTGCAGTTCGACGCTTCTTCGCTGGCCAGTGGTATGTACATATACCGCCTTGAGGCCAATGGAATAAGTACGTCGCGGGCCATGCTGCTGGTGAAATAATGGCAACGGCGATGGTATTAATGCAGGCCCGGAAGTGTGAATTCCGGCCGGATTTTACTCAAGGTTACTGTTCGGAATAACGATTATGATGGAGTAAGTGAAACCAACAACATCCAACCAAAAACTGCGGGGGCCGCTTGGCAATTATTGATTATGCGATTGTAGTGGTGTATCTGCTCATACTGATCATAATGGGTCTGTATCTGCAGCACCGTGCTTCGCGGAGTACCGAAAGTTTTTTCCTTGGCGATAAAAACCTGCCGTGGTGGGCGCTCGGCGCTTCGGGCATGGCGTCGAACATGGATGTGTCGGGTACCATGATTATTGCCGCATTAATTTACGCGCTTGGCGTACAGGGTTTCTTTATTGAGATCCGCGGCGGTGTTGTACTGATACTGGCCTTCTTCATGATTTTCATGGGCAAGTGGAACCGCCGGGCCGAGGTGATGACCCTGGCCGAATGGATGGAATTCCGCTTTGGAAACGGCAAACAGGGGCAGGCGGCAAGGGTTCTGGCCGCGATCGCCCAACTCACCTTCGCTGTCTGGGCCATTTCCTACTTCATTGCCGGTGCGGGAATTTTCCTGAGTGAACTGCTCGGAATCCCCAAAGATGTGGCCGCGATCCTGATGGTTTCCTTATGCGCTTTTTACGCGGCCCTGAGTGGTCTGTATGGCGTGGTCTATACGGAGGTATTCCAGGGAGTGCTCATCCTTTTCGTGATTATCTATGTGGTGATCAATGTGATGGTGAACATTACACTGCCTGAGGAATTCATCGTATCGGTGCCGCTAACCGACGGAACGTTTACGCAGATTACGCACAAACTGTCGGACTGGACCAATTTTATTCCGCGCTGGGAGATGAACATTCCCGGCGAATACAGCCAGTATAACCTGATTGGACTCGCCACCATGTTCTATTTGCTGCGCTCCACCATCGACGGAATGTGCGGATCGGGCGGTTATATGGTGCAGCGTTTTTACGCGGCAAAAAACGAACGCGAAGTCGGCCTGCTCAGCGTGTTCTGGATTTCACTCCTCTCTTTCCGCTGGCCATTCGTGATGTGCATCGCGATACTCGGCATATCGTACAGTGCAAGCGGGAAGGTGATTGAAAACCCGGAAGTGGTACTCCCAACGGTACTGATGGAGCTTTTCCCGGCGGGCATCAAAGGCATTCTGGTTGCCGGGCTGATGGCTGCGGCCATGTCGACCTATGTGGCCATTGTGAACTCGGGCGCGGCGTACTGGGTGAATGACATCTACCAGCGTTTTCTCAGGCCGGATGCCGACAGGAAACAGCTCATCTGGCAGAGCCGTATGTCCTCCATTGCGATCGTGATACTGGGCCTCATGTCTACGTATATGTTCCGGAGCCTGAACGACGTGTGGGGGTTCCTGACCATGGGTTTCGGTGTCGGGCTGATCGTACCCCAGTTTGTTCGGTGGTACTGGTGGAGGTTTAACGGCTACGGGTACGCCGGTGGTACCTTTGTGGGCATGACCGTGGCCATCGTACTGCGTTTTGTGATCGACGGGTTGCCCGAAATGTACATGTTCTTCATCACGGCCGCCATCACCTTTGCCGCCTGCATCATCATAGCGCTTATGTTCCCGGCCACCGACGACGAAAACCTGAAGAAATTCTACAAGAAGACCCGTCCGTTCGGCTTCTGGGGTCGCATCCGCGATAACATCCCCGAAATTGACATGAAAGCGGTTAACGAAGAAAACCGCCGCGACATCTTCTCCACATTTGTGGCCGTGCCGTGGATGCTCTTCATGGGCATAACCCCCATGTTGTTTGTGACCAAGCAATGGCACTATTTCGGCTATGCATCGGTCGTATTGGTAGTGCTTAGCGTGACCCTCTACTTTACCTGGTACCGGCACCTGTCGAAAAATGTGATTGACAGTTCCGAAGCCCTTGAACCCACTGAAATATCTGAAATCCCAAATAATACAAAGCCATGAAAGCCCGAATAATCCTGTTAACAGCAGCAGTTTGTCTGGCATTTTTGCCGGTTACCTTCGCCCAGGAAACGGCAACACTGCGTTACGATGCCGGTTTCGACGGTACAGCCGCCATGCCCCGGTCATATGCACCCGACCAGGAGGGCGGTATAGAGCGGTTTCCCGACCCGAACCTGAATTTCATCATCCAGTACGGTATGCGGTTCACACCACTGGAGGCGGGTTTGCTGCGTAACATCAATTTCTGGGTGGAAGAAATCCTGACACGCGGCGTGGCCGATTCAACCATTTCCTACCACCGGCCGCAGATCGCGTTCGACTGGCCGTTCCCGTTCAATCACGTCCCCCAGACCTTCGAACAGCAGGCAGTGAGGTTCACCTCACCCGGCAGCGGGCTCCTTACCAGTATCGGACTCTTTCCCGGCAATGGCTTCAGCTCCACCGACGGATTTAACGATTCGCTGAAAATATCGCTGCTGAAACCGGCAAGGGGCGTAGTCGATACCGTTCGGTACGGTAACGAGAATGCGGCCAATAACTACACGATCGTATTCAATATGCCGGTTCTGAGTGGTGCGAATCCGGTTTTATCATATGGAGTGAGATACACGGCGCCTGAGGGTGACGATGCTACAAGGCTGTCGCAGGTCCAGTTTTTTGTTGAAAACCTGAGCAGCAGTCCGTTTTTGCCGGCAGGTGATACCCCACCCAATGACGATCTTCGCGTGAGGGTGTATTCCGTTGACAGTGTAACCGCATTGCCGGATGAACTACTCGCTGAAAAGAGAATTGTAATGAGTGCTTTTACACCGCAGGCCTGGAATACCATCGATGTTTTCGACCTGGGTATAGATGTTGAACCCGGAGAGGAAGTGATTGTAGCCTATGACCTGGTGGTAACCGGCGACCCGAACCACATCGGTTTTGCCAGTGGAGGAGCTGTAGGCGAACCACGCCGGAGCCTTATTCTGGAAACCGGAGGCTGGGCCTATTTCCCTGATTCGGGCCGCTGGGGCGGGAATGATATTGCACGGAATGCCGAATTGTGGATGAGGGCGGTATTCGAAAGCCTGACTACGGAAGCAGGCAACGACAGCCGCAGCCCGGATGAAAACGCGCCACTTGCCAATGCCGTTGTGATTCCCTTTAATCAGTTCAGCCCGAATGAATTCAACGCTATTGATGTGAGCAGCCTCGGGCTCTCCCTTGATGCAGGCGAGGATTTCTGGGTAACCGCGGAGGTGATCCGTGTGGGCGACCAGGACCGTTTCTCCTTTATATCCGATGGGGCAGAAGCGAAGCCGACGTACCGGTCAGCCGCATGGGTAACCGGCAGTGGTGAGACGGGCGCCTGGCGCTTTCTGCAGAATACCCAGTTCAATTCCGAATATGTATACCGGATGACAGCCAGCTTCAGTGTGGGCGGCCAGATTGTGATAACCGATGGGCTGTTTGTGCTGCTGCACCAGGATGAAGACGGCAAGCCGGGCAGTGTGATCAATCTGAAAGCGGTACCGATGAGTGGCCTCGACCTGCAGGCCTGGAATACCGTGGATGTTGCCGACTGGGGCTATGAGCTGGAAGAAGGCCGCGATTTCCATGTAGTGCTGGCCGGCGACTTCGACCAGAACGAGATCGCTATCGGCCGCGATGCGGGAGTAACCGATCCTGCTGAATTCCGGGCGACCGCTTTTTACCTCAACACCAACGAGTGGGTAAAGATCGGTGAAACGGGATTGTTTGGCGGCGAGAACAACCTGATGATCGAGGCGGAGTACAGCAGGGCCACATCCGTCGGCCGCGAAGGCGTACCGCTGGAGTTTACCCTGCACAACAACTATCCGAACCCGTTCAACCCGGCGACCACGCTGGCATTTGATCTGCCGGAATCGTCGCTGGTAACGCTCGCTGTGTACGATATGCTCGGGCGGCGTGTCGCAACCCTCAGAAACGGGGAGTCGATGCCGGCCGGATCGCACCAGGTTACCTGGGATGCTTCAATGATGGGCAGCGGCATGTATATTGTGCGGATCAGCAATGGCGCGAATACACGTACACAAAAAGTGATGCTGGTGAAATAGATACATTGAGGTGTTAGCATGCTTTTGAACAATAGAACAAGCGAACAATAGAACAATAGAATGTGGAAGTGTTTGGCTCCCTGCAGTGATTGGCTCCATGTGCTGCTTAAGGGTATGATTCATACAGAAGTTCCACCATATCGCGGGATTGCATCCCGCGACGTGCTTCGACTTCGCCCTTCGACTTCACTACGTTGCGCTCAGGCTTTGCTTAGGGCTTCGCTCAGCATGACGTTTGATAACAAGTATAAAAAGAACAGACCTTTAAAGAATAATCAATGGTATCCATTCTGCTCATATCCGGCATTTTACTCTGGCTGGCTTACCGGTTCTACGGCACCTGGCTGTCGAATAAGCTGGGTATTGACGATAAAAATATAACGCCGGCCCACAAACAGAAGGATGGTGTGGATTATGTGCCAAGCAAAGCGCCTGTTGTTCTCGGGCACCATTTTGCATCCATTGCCGGCGCAGGCCCGATAGTCGGACCGGTAATCGCCGTGGCGTTCGGCTGGATACCCGCCCTGTTGTGGATCCTGATCGGCGGTATTTTCTTCGGTGCCGTTCATGACCTCACATCACTGATGGCTTCAATACGCCACAAGGGAAAATCCATAGGGGTCGTGATCAAATCCTACATCGGCGAGACGGGCAAAAACCTGTTCCTGGTGTTCGCTTTTGCAACGCTGCTGCTCATCATAGCGGTATTCATGGATATTGTGGCCAAAACCTTTGTGAGTGTGCCCTCGGCTGCCAGTGCATCGGTGCTGTTCATGCTGCTTGCACTGGTATTCGGATTTGTGATGAAACGCTTCCACATCCCGTTCTGGCTGCTCACTATTGCCGGAGTCAGCATCATGTACCTGATGATATGGGTGGGCCT
This sequence comes from Balneolaceae bacterium, assembly GCA_007694035.1. GTDB lineage: Bacteria > Bacteroidota > Rhodothermia > Balneolales > Cyclonatronaceae > RECM01. The sequence goes on along the minus strand of RECM01000181.1, from coordinate 6,260 downwards.
GGAGTATCCACTGAACCTGGGATATCCGGTTTGGATCATTATTCTGGTGGTCTACATTTTTGCCGCTGCGGTAACCCCGGTTAACATCCTTCTGCAGCCGCGCGACTATCTGAACTCCTTTCTGCTCTACGGGATGATGCTGTTCGGCATCGTCGGCATACTGGTGATGAACCCCGATATCGAAATGTCGGGGGCGGTCAGTTTTGAGGTGGAAACACTGGGGTACCTGTTTCCGGTGCTTTTTGTGACAATCGCCTGCGGGGCGATATCGGGATTCCACTCACTGGTTGCTTCCGGGACCACATCCAAGCAGATCGATATGGAATCGGATGCCAAAAAAGTAGGCTATGGCGGTATGCTGATCGAATCGATGCTGGCAGTGGTGGCCGTCTGTTCGGTTATTGTGATGAGCCGTGAACAGTACATCAGCAGCCTGATGACGGCCGGGCCGGTTACCCTGTTTTCAGAGGGTGTAGGCGGTTTTATGGCCGGAATCGGCATCCCGCTGGCCTTCGGGATATCATTTGTGGCACTCACGGTTTCCGCCTTCGCTCTTACCTCGCTGGATACCTGCACCCGCCTTGCACGGTTTGTGGTTCAGGAGTATGCTGAAGGCCATTCGCAGGCCGTATCCCGGTTTTTTGCTGGAAACCGGTTTGCAGGTACGCTGCTGGTTGTATTGCTCAGCATGTCTTTACTGCTCACCGGTCAGTTCCAGGAGCTGTGGCCTATTTTTGGCTCGGCCAATCAGCTTCTTGCCGCACTTGCGCTGCTTGCTGTAACCGTATGGCTGATCAAAACCGGTGTAAATCCGGTCTTCACCCTGGTGCCAATGGTGTTCATGTTTGCGGTAACGCTCAGTTCCCTGTTCCTGTTTGCCTGGAAAAATTTTGCATCGCACAGCTATACGCTGGGTATTGTGGCGACGATCCTGTTTGTTCTGTCGGTCGCGCTGATATTTCTGGCAAAAAGGAGCCTTGAGGGATATAAGATGGGGATGGCTGGGAGTGGGGAGTAGAAGGCAAAAGGCGACGAAAAGGCGACGAAAAGGCAAAAAGCAGAAGGCAGAAGTGGGGAGCAAAAGGTAAAAGGCAAAAGGGGAGTGTGTTGGGTTTTGATTGTGTTTTATTGGGAAAATCCTTAATTCGGTATGTAACTAATCCTAAGGCATTCATGAGGTTATATATGATAAAACGTTACATTCTACCCCTGTTTATCTGCTTGTTTTTACTGACAGATATTCTTGTTGCCCAGCCGGATACCGTGAGTTCAAGAACCGTGGCACCCGGTGTTATCCATACCCAGTACCATATTCCCGGGCCGTACCGGCTCGATGTGCTGGAGATCGACATCACCAACGAGTACATCAGCATTGAGTCGTTCAGGCCCAACGGACTCACCCGAACCACGGTGCAGTCAGATATGAATGATTATGAAGGGCACCGGGTAATAGGTGCCATCAATGCCGATTTTTTCAGTTTTGAAACCGGCTGGCCCATCGGGAACCAGGTGGTGAACGGCAAATTTGTTCAGGGCCTGCCCACCATCCGTTCGAATCTGGCGGTTGATGTGCACGGAAACCCCTATATCGAACGGCTTGCCTTCTCGGGTTCGGTAACCGCCCCGTCGGGCCAGAGTCACGCGGTGAACGGGGTGAATATTTCGCGTGGTTCCGGGGCTATGGTGTTCTACACCGATTACCGTGGTGCCACTACGGGTACGGCCGGCGGCGGTGCCGAAGTTACGGTTGAGCTCATCGAAGACGAGGATTGGATCGCCGGCACAACCATGAGGATGGTGGTTACGGGCAGTGCCGGGTCAAACAGTGCCATTCCGGGCAACGGGGGTGTGATTTCCGGGGCATCCGGTGCTCCGGCCACGTTCATTACGACCCACGTTTCGGTGGGCGATACGCTCGACGTGAAGCTCGGCTTCGGCGACGACATCACCGATATCGTACAGGTGATGGCCGGAGGCGGCCGCATCCTGCATAACGGCGTTAATGTTTCATCGCAGAATCCAGCGAACGAGGGCATCAGCAGCAGCTTCATGACGGCCCGGCACCCGCGAACCTTTGCGGGATTTAATGCCGATACGACCAGGGTCTATTTTTGCACGGTCGATGGCCGGCAGGAGTCGAGCCTGGGCATGAACTTTAACGAAATGGCATCCTTCCTGCTGTCGATCGGGGTGAGCGATGCTTTTAATCTTGACGGGGGCGGCTCCACGACCATGGTGGTACGCGGCGAGGTCACCAATTCGCCGTCGGATCCCGGCGGTGAGCGCAGTGTGGCGAACTCGCTGCAGGTCATCAGCACGGCCCCTCTGGGAACCCTTTCCCATCTGTACATCGACCCGACGGAGGGGAATGTGTACCAGGGCGGATCGCTGCAGTTCAGCGCCAGCGGCACCGACGAATTTCATAATCCCATCGATCTGCCGGCGGATGTGGCCTGGGAGGTCGACCCGGAACTGGGGAGCATCGATTCCGATGGCCTTTTCACTGCCGCTGAAGTGAATGCGGAGGGTTATGTGTACATCCGCTGGAACGAAGTGGCCGATTCGGCCCGGGTTGTGGTGCGTTCGCTTAATTGGCTGCACCTGTTCCCGCGCAACCTTGTAATGGTGCCGGGCGAGCAAGTGAACCTGAGAGTGATAGGCATCGATTCGAACGGTGATGTGGTTGATGTGGCCCACGACAATGTGGTCTATCAGACGGATACCCAGGAGCTTGAACTGGGTGCCGGAGGTCTGCTTACTGTAACCGGATTTGGTTACGGAACGGTTACCGCCGGTGTGGAGACGATCTCAGCTGAAAGTCATTTCAACTCCTCGGGCAACGACACGACCGTGGTGGCCGAAGATTTTAGTGAAGATCGCCTCTGGAGAGTTGAAGCTGAGGGGGTAAGTGCTGAACTGATACGGGTAGCTTTTACGGAACATGCTGAAACATTTCTGGAATGGAATGATGCACAATCCGGCGCGGTGATCAATATGGCGACAGTAATGCCGCTGGCCGGGCGTCCCGACAGCCTCTATTTAAGTGTTCAGGAACATAACGAAGATGTGAACATCCAGATTCATATAACCGACCGTGACGGTGATGAATTTGTGCTGAACCAGGTTTCGGTCGTTACCGGGAATGATGTTCGCAAGACCGGGTTCAATCTGGCGGAGGCCACCGGAGCAGGAAATCCGGATTTCCCCATCACCATACGGAAAATACAGTTCAGACCGGTAGCCACAGGAAACGGGTCTGTAACGCTGCTTGGCATTGATGCCCATTACCCGGAGCGGAACGTGGATGCCACAGTGCTTTGGGATTTCGAATCGGGCCTGGGCGGCTGGTTCACCCCGCAGCAGACCCACGGCGCCCAGATCCATGGCGTGAACGTGCCGGCATCGAGCCTGGTCTGGAGCAACGAGCGGGCATGGGAGGGCAGTTATTCCGGCAAGTGGACCTATGTAGACGACGGCACGGGCGCGAACTGGGACGTACGCATTACCCGTGGTGCGAACCAGGATCTTGGCCGCATCCTCCGGGGCAGCTATGTGGGGGCCTGGGTTTGGGTGGATGGCCGCACCGACCTGAACCTGCACATCGTGATCCGCGATGGCGGCGGCCAGCTTGAGGCCGGCCCGCCCATGCCGATGAACCATGTGGGATGGAAGCAGATCGGCACCCGCCTCGACGATGCCCTGTTCACCGGCTACATCACCGGCAACGGACAGCTTACCGGAACCGGCAACCAGTTCAACGGGTTCCGGCTTACCGGCAACGGGCAGACCCTGCTGAACCAGACACGCACATTCTTCATCGATCACCTGGTAACCAGTGCACTCACTGTGCCAACAGGCTTCCACAGCATCAATGCGGAGTGGGACAACCCCAATATCGAGCTCACCTGGTCGGTCAATTCGGAGATGAGCGTGAACCGCTATGTGGTTGAGAGGGCACCAGAGGGTGGTGAATTTGTGGATGTGGGTTCCGTACCGGCTGCCGGAACTGTGGACACGACCCGAACCTACAACTGGACCGATGTCGGGCTTTCGCCCGGCAGCTACGACTACCGGATCCGGCAGATCACGAACGACGGGGCCATGGCACACTCGCCGGGCGTGAATGTGATTGTCAGAGATACCGGAACCGGGGAGGTGAGCCCGTCGGGATACCGGTTCGAGCTGCACCAGAACTATCCGAACCCGTTCAACCCGACCACGACCATCCGTTACAGCCTGGCAGAGTCGTCGAACATCCGGCTGACTGTCTGGAATTTGCTCGGCCAGCGGGTGGCTACTCTGGCCAGTACGAGCCAGGATGCGGGCCGGTACGCAGTCACTTTCGATGCATCCCGCCTGAGCAGCGGGATGTACTTTTACACCATAGAGGCTATTTCGCACGACGGATCGCATAACTGGACCGATACGCGCAAGCTGATGCTGATCAAATAGGTTCACAACTTCAGCAGTCGTCTGATCGAAAACACCAGGTAATTACCTGCAGCAGGTCTGCACGGATGGGTTTATATACCCTTTTCTGGCCACGATCGGAACAGCAGAAGAACTGTACGGCTGAACAGAACAAATTATCTGTACAGACTCGAATGGGAAGGGTTTGTTCAGTACTGATAGATCATCTTCCGGGTCATGCCGCCGTCGATCACCAGGTTTTCGCCGTTGATGAAGCCGTTGTCGGGATGGGTGAGAAACAGGCAGGCCCTGGCGATGTCTTCCGGTTTTCCCACCCTGCCTGAAGGGTGCTGGGTGTGGTCGATTTCGCGGAGTTTGCTATAGTCTCCTGTGTGGATCCAGCCGGGGCTGATGCAGTTAACCCTGATGTGATCATCGGCATACGACAGGGCCAGGGCGTGCGTGAGGGCCAGCAACCCGCCTTTGGATGCGGCGTATGCCTCGGAGTTTTTCTCTGACATCAGGGCCCGCGTTGAGGCGATATTGACGACCGCTCCCCCGCCGTTTTTTTTCATTACCGGCGCCGCTTCGCGGGTAAGCAGGAAAGCACCGCGCAGGTTGGTGTTCAGGATGCGGTCCCAGCCGGCCACGGTCAGTTCGTCGGGCGGTGTGAATTCCGAAATGCCGGCATTGTTGATCACTACATCGATGCGTCCGTAGCGGTCTGCTGCAGTTTTTACAAGACCGGTTATTGCCTCCGGGTCGGACACATCACATTTCACAAACATGGCATCGAACCCTTCATTCAAAAGCCGGTCCTGCAGATGTTGCCCGTTTTCCGCATCAATATCGGCAATGACCACACTGAACCCGTTTGCTGCACAGGCGGTTGCCACAGCACGACCGATCCCGTTTGCCGCGCCGGTAACAATTGCAGTTTTTTTCATCCGTGATGGTTTTAAGGGTTATGCCCCGTTTCGCCTGAGTTTTGTATGTACTGATGCGTTTCTGGTCAGGATAGTACGGTCGAAAAATCTATTTGCATGATGATCAATTCGGTATTGAACAATGGCATGAATCGACTGCATGACGATCAACTCAGGATCGAATAATAGTACGAACTGACTGCATGATGATCAACCCGGTATTGAACAATAGCAGGATCCGACAGCATGGTAATAAGCTCAGGATTGAACGGTGGTACGATCAATCTGACTGATATTCATCCACCAGTCAAAACGGTTAAACCTGATACCGTCTATATTCCTGAGTGATACAGCAAACCTTGGCACTGTAATGGTGGTCAGTGTTTGTGACCCTGCAGTGTTCAAATCCCCTCCGGGATCCTGGAACATGCGTCTTGTAATGAAAAGTACATCAATACCCGGTTTCGGGGTATTGATTGTCATTACATTAATGTCGTTTCTCAATATGCGGGCGATGGCATTGGCGATATACCCCGATTCATAGTCCGGGAAATTCATCAGGAGCACATTTCTGCGTGACACCGATTCAGGAAAACGCCGCTTAACGGCTTCAAAACCTTCGCTGCCAAAAGCGGGGAGAGTACTCTCAATTTTCAGCATCGGGATGTTCAGAGAATCGGTCAGTTCACCGAACGGAATATTCTGCAGCACAGAACCGGCCTGTTCCATTGTTATATCAAACCGGTTTAACGGGTTGTAGGCGATCTCCCACGATTTCTGTCCCAGCGGAATCAGGCGGTAGCGATCCTGAAAACTGGCCCGCAGTTCCCCGTCCTCATCCACAAGGCCTTGAAGCGAAAGGGGCCCGAGCTCCGGAATCAGGTCGATTCTGTTTGTGGCCAGGCTTCTGTATAGGCGCGATTC
>RECM01000081.1 GCA_007694035.1 Balneolaceae bacterium | reverse complement strand
CCGCCCATGGCCACAACCTGCGACCAGATTTCGTACCAGTTTCCCGGATTAATCCCCGCATCGGGAATTCTGGAGTTATGCCGCAACTCCCAGGATTCGCCACCGTCTTCTGTAAGCCAGATTCCCTCCCGGCCCACGATCACGCCGCGGTCTTCATCCATGAATGTCCCGCCCCTGAGCAATTCGTCGGCTACCGGTTCCCGGGGAATCCAGAAGCTGACCAGCGGTGTTTCGAGCAGCTGCGACTGGGCGTTCATGAACTGGCACCATGCCTCTGACGGTTTTTCGGGGTCATAATCCGGATAAATCAGGTAGCTGCCATTGCTCAGCAGCCCTGAAAATTCTTTCAGGTCGGAACAGGTTCCGTTCAACGGGCCGGCACTCAGATTCTGAACATGCTGTACCCCGCGCGCATCCTGCACGATCACCTTGCCGCCATAAAGGGCCTCCGATTCGAACTTCGGCGCGTAGGAGTAAAAGGCCGAATTGGATGCTTTGGAAAGAAGAAGCCGCCGTTCCTGACCGTTTACCGTAACGTCGGCCCAGACAGAATCAACGGGCAGACCGGCGTCGCTGCGGGCTATCACGCGCACATCGCGCATATCGGGGGCATAGGCGGCGACGGGCACCCTTGGTTTGGAGTTCACCGGCGGGCTGATCAGCACCATATTCCCGATGGAAATAGCCGGAAGACTGAGCAGACTGGCCGGCTGGCCTGCGCTGTTCCACGTGTCGATGAAGTTCTGCGAGTCGGTGAAGCTGAACCAGGAGTCGGGATAGGCGTTCCCGCCCAGCCATACCTGACCGTTGTTCTCTTCCAGGCTCATCACAACCGGCAGGAGATCGCCCAGGGTGTGGCCGGGATCAAAGGCCTCGGTTCCGGCATAGATGTTGTACGTAAAGATGTCGGTTCCCCGTACTACTTTCATGCGGATGGTAGCCGCGTCGATCTCATTTTCGAAGCTGGTCCATGCGATGTTGGAATCGAAACTGTTATTGTTCGGGTTCCAGCGAACCACATCGGCATCAACCTGTGTTACCACCAGCGAAAGCGGCGTGCCCATCTGGATCGCTCGCAATTCATCCATGGTAAGGATAATCTTGTTGCCGCCGCTGTCGCGGTCGATGGCGATGGTTCCGTTGAGCGGATAGCGGCTGTTCTGTGTGTTGGCTTCAGTAAGGGAATTTGCGGCATGTTCGGCACTTATCTTGAACGTGGCTATGGTTTTGCCCGCCAGCACCAGGTTGAACGTAGGCCGCACATTGCGGGCGGTTGCATGACCGCTGTTGGTCATAAACAGGTTGAGACGGAGCTCGGCGGCCTCATTGGGCTGACGCGACCGGGATGTACTCCAGTTCATTGAGGACGATGAGGTACTGGTTTCGGTCGTGGTGGTGGTATTCGAATAGCTGAAACCGATGTCACCGGTAAGCAGTTTGGCCGGGTTGATGAAATCCCTGACCACGTTCAGGCTGATATCAAAATCCATATCGGTCTGGTTAACGGTGCTGTTGGTAAAAGAAGTACTCTGCTCACCGCCCGATACATCCGTGATGGTCTCAATGGGGGTAACGTCATAGCTGGCGAGCCGCACATTGATCACCGGTCTTGCAGCCACCAGGGGATGCCGGTAAGGGCTCCGCACACCGGCGGGCATATTCACCCCCGTGGCTTCCATGAAATCACTGTACGGATCTCCGTCGGTACTCCAGCGCAGGGGGTCGGTACGGAAACAGGTGGTCAGGCTTTCATCGGTGCAGGTTTCGAGCTGACCAGTTCCGGGATTAAAGGAATAGCCCCCGATCTCCAGCCAGTTGGGTATGCCGTCGCCATCGCTGTCCACATCAGACTGCAGGCTGATTTGCGTTCCGTCGCCCCGGGTAAACAGGATCTGGTCAGGCACGTCTGCCGGCCTTTCAGGGAGTTGAATCCGGTACTCCCTGAGCAACTGCTCCTGGGCGTGTGCCAAAGGTGCAAGAAAAGAGGATGTCAGGAAAAACATCAGTAACAAAAGCATCAAACGTGTTCCCAATACCATTCCGGAATTGGTATGAAGTGGTTTCAGGGCCAATCGTTTATTCGATTTCATAGCATTCTGTTTAGTTGTGTGACGATGGGTGTTTTGATCGATATATAGCGGTATGCCGTAGGCAGCTGTATGCTCTTTTCATGAACGCGCACAAACCGGGGGCTAACGGCGAAACTATTTTCCGGTTTCTAAAACTTAATACGCTCTGCCGGGTTAGATTTTTGTATATTTTATAAGTTGGTTCAATATTTTCATGCTATTAAGACCATATGGCACCCGTTATCACGGCCATGCTCTCAACCCGGCCAGATCTCAAATGAATGTCAGTTAATCCCGACCAGATAACGACGCTGCTCAATCAACTGGGCACCGGCGACCGCAATCCGGTAGAGGTGCTGTATCCACTCATCTACGACCACCTGAAGGATGTTGCCAGGGGTCAGTTGCGCGGCGAGCGCAGGGGCCACACCCTTCAGACCACTGCCCTGGTCAATGAAGCGTACCTGAAGATGGTCGATCAGGCCCAGGCCGGCTTTCAGAACAGGGCCCATTTTCTGGCCATCGCGGCCATCGCCATGCGGCGCATCCTCATCAGCTACGCGCGCAAACGGTCGGCCGGCAAGCGCGGCGGTGGCGAGGCCATGGTCACCTTCGAAGACGGTATGGCCCCCCGCGATGCCCAAATGTCGGAACTGATCGACCTGGATGAGGCCCTGAACCGGCTGGAAGCGCTCAATGAGCGGCAGGCCAAAGTGGTTGAGTACCGCTTTTTCGGCGGCCTTTCGTACGAGGAGATTGCCGAAGTGATGAACGATACCCCGCATGCCGTGCGCTACGACTGGCGCGTGGCCCGGGCCTGGCTCAAAAGGGAACTTGGAGGAACACCATGAGCAACCGGAAAAGAATCGGCTGCATATCGTATTTACCCGGTAGTATCCGGTATTGGCATGTTAGCATCCGGTAAAGACGATTTGAGCATCGTAAAGACATTTGAGCATCTGGTAAAGACAAGTGGGCATCTGGTAAAACCCCGGGTGCTTCTGGTAAAAAAATGACAGATCGTTTGCCGTTAGTAACCGTTTTATGCGCGTATGGTGGTAATACGAATCATAATAAATGTGGTGGGCAAGTATGGATGTAACGCGCTGGAACCGGTTAACAACGCTTTTTAGGGAAATCCTGGAAAAGGATGATGCTGCCCGTACCACTATGCTGGGCAAGCTCAGTATTCAGGATCCCGACATGTACCGGGAGATCAAATCACTTCTGGACGCTGACACCGACGAAAGCTCCATCCTCGATGGTTTTGCCGTAGATGCGGTCGACCTCGATGATCTGTTGTCGATCGACGGCAGCCGGATCGGGCCCTGGCGGGTGGTCCGCCGTATTGGCTCGGGTGGCATGGGCAATGTGTACCTCGCCGAACGGGAGGAGGGAGGCTTCGACCAGCGCGTTGCACTCAAGCTCATCCGCCATGGTATGGACTCCGTACAGATCCTCCGCCGTTTCGAAAGCGAACGCCGCATTCAGGCGCGGTTGCAGCATCCCAATATAGCCAGGCTGCTTGACGGAGGCCTAACAGACGACCATCGCCCCTGGTTTGCCATGGAGTATGTTGAGGGTGAGCCCGTCGACCGCTACTGCACCAACAACCGCCTTGGCGTGGAAGAGCGCCTGAACCTGTTCGTTACCATCGCGTCTGCGGTGCAGTATGCCCATTCCAGCCTGGTCGTGCACCGCGATCTGAAACCGGACAATATCATGGTAAGCGGCCCCGCGGATTCACCAGAGGTAAAGCTGCTGGATTTTGGCATTGCTAGCGTGCTCGATGAGGGGGATGATGCCGTGAAACTGACCCGGGATGGTGCCCGCCCCATGACCCCCGCCTATGCTGCACCCGAGCAGCTCCTTGGCAAACCGGTGACCACAGCGGGAGATGTCTACTCACTCGGGATGGTGCTGTATGAACTTCTTTCCGGTTGTAAACCCTACAGTACGCAGGAAATAAGCGTTCATGATCTTGCGAAATTGATTGAACAGACCCCTCCGCCCAGGCCATCGTCTGTTGCAGTTACCGCCGATGCTGTAAGCGCCGATAAACAGATGCAACAGCCGGTAAATCGCAATGATGAGCTTTCCGGTACCGGGAAAGACCCGGTCGGATCCGTTCCCGGCGATAACAGACTTAATGACCCGCTTGAAACTGAGCGTATTCCGGCAGGCAGTATAGCGGTACAGAATCAGGCTCTTTCCCCGGCAACCCGGCGACTGCGCCGCCGACTTGAGGGCGACCTGGATGTGATCATCCTGAAAGCCATTCACCCGGATCCGGGGCAACGGTACCAGACCGTGGAGCAGTTCATTGCCGACATTCAGCGGCACCTGTCCGGGCAGCCGGTTCACGCCAGGCCTGAATCGAAGCGTTACAGGATGGGAAAATTCATTCGCCGTCATAAACCGATGGTGCTGGCGGGAACGCTGTTGCTTATAACACTGATCGCCGGCATTGTGGCCTTCGCCTGGCAGTTCAATATCGCGGCGGCCGAGCGCGACAGGGCCCGGGTCGAGGCCGAAACCTCCCACCAGGTGGCGGGATTCCTGCAAGGACTTTTCGCGTCGGTGGATCCGTCGGTATCTCGCGGCGATATGCTCACTGCCCGTGAACTGCTCGACAGGGGCGCGGTACAGATCGGCACCGAACTGGCCGGCCAGCCCGATGTTCAGGCGCGCATGCTGGATGTACTGGGCAATGTGTACATCAGCCTTTGGATGTTCGAGGAAGCTCTGAATGTGTATGAGCAGGCCCTGAGTATACGACAGAATCGGCCGTTTGTCCGGCAGGAGGATATAGCCCAAAGTTATCACAACCTGGGAAAAGCATTCAACCGCGATGGCAGGTTTCGTCAGGCCGACTCTCTGCTAACCCTGGCCATGGATTTGAGGGTAAGCACGTTTGGCGAACGGCATCCATCCGTTGCCCAAAGCCTGCGTGAGATGGGATCTTTGCTCGAAAACCGGAATCGCTACGATGAAGCGATCGATGGGTATCGAACGGCCATTTCCATCTACGAACAGGATACCGGCGCGGATCATAAAGAATCCATCCTGGCCCTAAAAAGCAATATTGGATTCGCCTACCACAGGAAAGGCGATGACGATCAGGCTGAAAGATATATCCGGGAAACGCTGGACCGACTGCGTGAACTGTATCCCGTGGCGCATCCGTCCGTGTCGTCGGCTCTGCACAGGCTTGCCTCAGTATTGCACGCACAGGCAAGGTACGAAGAGTCGCGCCAGGTGCAGTTCGAAAATCTGGATATGGCCGCCAGCCTTTATGGTGAAGACCATCCTGTTACGGCGCTCGGGTACACCAATTATGCGGGCCTCCTGAAAACACTCGAACGATATGCCGAAGCGGAGTCCTACCAGCACCGGGCCCATCACATTTTTTTAAACAAACTCGGGGACGAGCATCCACAGGTTTCCATCAGTTACAACAACCTGGCCAATCTTAAGCACGATCAGGGTGATCTCGACAGTGCTGTTGTCTATCACGCTCTGGCGCTCGACCTGGCCCGGAGATTGTACGGAAATCAACACGACGAGGTGGCCAACAGCCTGAACAACCTGGGAGCGGTCCGTCTCGATCAACTTCGCTATGCCGAAGCCGAATCCCTGTTCCGTGAAACCCTCAGCATCGACCTCCGGGTTCTGGGTGAGAAGCATCCTTTTGTGGCCATGGATTACCAGGCGGTCGCAATAACCCTGATGCATCAGGGAAAACTGGATGAAGCCGAACCGTATCTGCTTAAAGCCATTGAGATAACCCGGGAAACACAGGGTGAAGACCACCCGAGGTTTGCCATTGTGAATGGGGAGTTAGGCCGTTTTTTGCTTCTGAAAGGGGAATTTGTCACCGCTGAACTCCTTTTGGCGGAGGTACTCGGACGCCATGAGAAGGAGCAGGCGCAAGGATCGTGGCGAACAGCTGAGGTCCGGTCCCTGTATGGCGAATCATTATTCCGGCAGGGCAAAATAGACGAAGCCGGACCTCATCTCAGCAAAGGGTATGAAGAACTCATGCAGGCCAGGCCAAACGATCTCCGGTTCACCGCACTGGCCCGTAACCGGCTGGCCGACTACTACGAAGCAACCGGCAATACAGATGAGGCCGAAAAGCTTAGAAATCAGTAGCTTTTCATCAATTCAAATACGGCTCGTTTCCACCTGACTTGCCCCCCACCCCAAAAAAAATCGAATATCGAATATCGAATATCCGATATCGCCAAATCAAAACCGGTCTTTCAAACTCCTCATATCACTCCGCCGCTTCTTCCTCTCTTGCCTGCTTCTCAAAAACCGGGATGTCCCGTTCGCCCGCTTCATCATTGATCACCTCTTTGGCCACCCTGAACACCTTATAGGAACGCGTGAACAGATCGATCTCCTCTTCGCGTCCGTTTCTGAGCCGGATGGTGATGATGCGTCCTTCATAGGTGATGTCGGTCATATCACTCCAGGCCATCAGCACGGGGTTTTTGCCGTCGGGCTGCCCGTCGATGCCTTCAAGGGTGATGCGGATGAAGCGTGGCCGGAACCGGTAATTAAAATACCCGATCAGTACCAGCGACAGCATGCTTCCAGAAAGGCTGAGCCAGCGGGTGGTTCCCGGCGGATCGATCATCAGCGCTTTGGTCATCAGCAGTACAAAAAGCAGCAGCAATGCCCGTTCCAGCCAGGGCGACAGGAATTCCAGGCGCGACCAGGCGCCGTTTAGCATTACTGTGAAAGGCAAAGGTGGCTTACGCATAAAAAATAAGGATCGATAAATCGGTCAACCGGCAATCTCATGTATCGTCGAATCAAAAAATCTCATAACGGAAACAATTTAGCGATTCATAAGATTGCCGATTGGGCGATATTCAAATTAGTTTGTTGGAAGATCGATAAATCGGCAGGTCGTTGAATCTCATGAATCGTTAAATCAAAAAAAATCTCATTACAGGAATAATTTAGCGATTCATAAGATTGCCGATTGGGCGATATCCGATTTTATTTTGAGGAAGATCGCCAATCTTGTTGCCTGGCAAAACTACGTGCTGATTATATCGGGATCGGGAGCATTCTCGAACGTTTTTCCGTGGGGGACCGGTTTTCGGTTTTCATCCACCTGAACGAAAACGATTTTATCGATTTTGATTATGGTTTCCCGGGTGTGTTTATTCCGCACTTCGCATCGTACGGTGATCGAGGTGCGGCCAAAACTGACGGTTTCCATCCCGATTTCGACAATATCGCCTGCGCTGGCCGAACTGATAAAATCGATCTCCGACATGTATTTGGTTACGATCATCCTGGTTTCGAGCTGGCAGCTCACGTAAATGGCCGCCTCCTCGTCGATCCATTGCAGCAGGATGCCGCCGAACAGCGATCCGTGGGAGTTGAGGTCCTGAGGTTTGATCCATTTACGGGTGAAAAAGCGCATTAGCGTGAATACCTGGTTTAATCTTTATAGAAAAATGGTAGTTGGTACTGCAAACCAGGCTGATAGTTGTTGATCAGAATGGCAAACATGCAGGTGATGGAAATGTAATCAGCAAAAACCGGCGATAAAAGAGGTATTCTTTGATACCGGAGATGTTATTTGCCAGGTGTTTCCGGTTCCCACGGATTAACGTATTGAATCCCTGACTTCTGCATGTCTTTTGTATATCTGGTTACTACTGTTAAACCATGCACGTGTGCGGTTGCTGCAATAAGAGCATCTATAGCCGGAACCGGAGTACCATTTTGCTCGGCAGAAGCCAGAATCGTTCCCCAACTGTCTGCTACCTCAAGAGATATAGCGAGAATTCGGTTTTTAAACCGCTTTGTCAACTCGGCCTGAACCCAATAATTAAGGTGCTGTTTTCTTTTAGATTCTGTTATTTTTTCAATCCCTTTTCTTATCTCACCAAATGTAATCACACTTATATATAACGACAATTCATCTGTGTTACTAAACCAGCGTATAACATTTTCATCAGGGGCCTTTTTTATCAGTTCTGATATGCAACAGGTATCAACAAGCCAGCTCATAGATCAATGTTTCTTGCCCCGGACTGGTCCCGGTCAATTTCAAGATCTATCCCCGTCAATGGAGATTTCCGGAAAAAATCAACCAATGAACCCAGGGGTTTTTCCATCTGGCGGTACTCTTCTGCAGATATTACAACTACACTGTCTTTCCCATGCCGGGTAACAGTTTGCGGTCCCTCTTCAGTAGCCTTACGTACCAATTCACTGAACCGGTTTTTTGCATCCTGGAGTTGCCATTTTTTCGATTTGGTGATCATTCAAGCCTCCCAATTATGTCTAGTCTGTCTAGAATTTTCATATTATTAACAGACAATTAAACAAAAAATTATAAATTTCATCCGATGAAATCACTCACGTTTACCTGGATTATTTTCCTATGTATAACCGCCGGTTGTTCTGTATCTGAAGATCCCTACAAGATGATGATTGATCACATGCTCGCTGATACGACATTGGTAGCTGAATTATGGTGTGACACATGTAATCAGATTACAGATTACTCGGTTCACCCAATAGTTAACTTGGATTGGGGAGAACTCATGTGTCTGGAACCGGGTTTGGACCCTGAAAAAATTGATGCATACTGGTTGGCAAACATATACAAAGAAAAACCTGAATTAAAGCAATACTCAACGGCAGAGATTTCCGATTATCATATATTCTTTAATGAGCGCGTAGACAACATTCAGGCCATGTTTGTCTTTTACAGGGAGGCAATCGACAACCTGCCATACTATACAGTCGAATCACTTTACAAAGACCCACTTTATTTTATCTGGCATAATAATATTGGAGTGAAATATGTGTTCAAATTCAACGACCACACTGGAAGGATAGAACTTCTTTGCAGGGAAAATCAGATTTTTGACTGATTGGTATGTTTTTGTGCGGCGGGGCAACGATCTTCCATAGATACAGGGAATGCTTACATGTCCGTACAATTCGGAGAACTGCGAAGTGCAATAACGGACTGGTATCCAGTTTCAAAGCCAGTGGTTATTTCAGTAAAAATCTGTCAATACGTAGTTGGCGCTTCGTCCGCCTTCATCTGTTTGTTTCAAAATGCCTTTTTCCACCAGGTCTTTTATATCCCGTAAGGCAGTGTCGGTAGAGGTTTTGGTAATTTTAGCCCATTTTGATGTTTTTAGTTTACCTTCAAAACCATCAAAAAGTTTGTTAAGTATTAAGCGTTGACGTTCATTGATGAGTGTATGTTCGTGAAGTTTCCAGAACTCTGCTTTGCGCACTATTTTTTGTGTGGTGCTTTCGGTTGCGAGCATTGCATTTTTGAGACAGTGCAAAAACCAGTCGAGCCATTCGGTAATGTCGCCCGAACTGTGTTGCACTTTTTGCAAAACTTCGTAATAGCGTTTGCGTTCGGCTAATATCTGGCTCGACATACTGTAAAAGCGTTCCCCGCTGCCTTCGGCACGGGCAAGCAGCATATCGGTTATAGCCCTTCCAATTCTGCCGTTTCCGTCATCGAAAGGGTGAATGATGATAAACCAAAAGTGTGCTATTGCGGCTTTCAACACGGGATCGAGGCTGTTGTCGGTGTTGAACCAATCCAAAAACTTTTCCATTTCCGTTTTTACCAACCCGGGCTTTACGGCTTCATAATGCACTTTTTCTTTGCCCATTGCTCCCGAAACCACTTGTACTTCGCCTGTACGGTATCGTCCAACTTCTATTTTGTAAGATCCGCTGTACCCTGTGGGGAAAAGTGCAGCGTGCCAACCAAACAAACGTTTATCGGTTAATGGTAACGCGTGGCGCTGGGTGGCATCCAGCATCATTTCTACTACGCCTTCTATGTGGCGGCTACTCGGCACAAGCCCGGCGGTGTTGATACCCAGCCGTCTTGCTATGGACGAACGCACCTGCTCGTAATTGAGCAATTCACCTTCGATTTCTGAAGATTTTACCACGTCTAAAGTTAAAGTGGAAAGGGTGGCTTCTTCTTTGGCAGAAAAGCCCAATGCGTTCATTTGCCCAATGATTTTACCCTGCATCAGGCGGACTTCGCCAAACACGGCATTAATGGCTTTATCTTGCCAGGTAAACGCTGTCCAGTTTTTATGCTCGTAAATGTATTTTGCCATTACGTAAAACTATTTAGCGACAAATATACGAATTATTCACCGCAAATATGCGGTAAATAATTAGATTTTTCACCGCAAGAAAAGAAATTATTGTAATTATCAGACCATGATAGCTATATCCTGCTGCCTGATAACTCAAATACTAATAAATAATTTGAGCAAATAAGAGCATATCTGCAATTTATGGGGAAATGAACGGGCAAGTAAGTTCGGATAACCGGCAGGATGGACATGATGTGTGATAGCCGGATCGGAAGAACCGCTTAATCCGGCTCAAGAAATTGAAGCACCGATTTCATAACCCGGGCACGGTCTTGTTCATTGTGTATGGTCTCGAAGGGGAATCCGAACACCACCGACCTGTGCCCGCCCCGATACCCCACAGCAGCGCTGAATTCGTTTTCGCGGTAGCGGAGCAGGGTAATGCCGCGGTTTCCGGCCGGCTTCAGGGCATCGGGGGCATCCACCCGGTAGATTTCAGGATGCCAGGCTGTGTTGAACCGGAACGTTCCGGTATCGATAATGGGCATCAGGTTTTGCA
>RECM01000125.1 GCA_007694035.1 Balneolaceae bacterium | reverse complement strand
ACACCGTCGTAGCCAAGCCCTCCCCCGACTCGCCCATGATGGCCCAGCTGGTGAGCGAAGTTTTTGAGGAAGTTGGCCTGCCCGACGGGGTTTTCAATCTCGTTACCGGCGACAATATCGAAGTGGGTGAATCCCTCGTGAAAAGCCATAAAACCCGTTTCATCAACTTTACAGGTTCCCTGGGTGTAGGCCTCAGAATTACAAAATTGGCCGGCAAGTCCAATGAAAAGCAGCATTTCCTGAAACGCACCGCCACAGAGCTCGGCGGGAAAAATGCTGTGGTGGTAGATAGTGAAGCCGACCTTGAGGCTGCCGCTCAGGCTATAGTTACATCAGCTTTCGGATTTCAGGGCCAGAAATGTTCCGCCGGGTCCAGGGCAATCATATGTGAAGATGTATATGACCAGATAAAAGAAAAGGTTATAGCCCTCACTGAAAAACTTGAGGTCGGCAATGCCATGGAAAATTTCCCGGTAGGGCCGGTAGTAAACAAGAAAGCCGTCGAGAAAATCCTGAAATACATCAGCATAGGTAAAAAGGAAGGAAAGCTCGTGGTTGGTGGTAAAAAAGCTAAGACCGCTTTCAAAGGCTACTATATTCAGCCGACTGTATTTGCTGATGTGCCGTCCGATGCCCGGATTGCCCAGGAAGAGATCTTCGGCCCCGTTGTGGCATTGATTAAAGCCAAAGATTTTGATGATGCCCTTACTATTGCCAACAGTACCAGATTCGGCCTTACCGGTGCATTCTTCTCCAAAAATCCGGCCAAAATTGACAGGGCTCTGCGTGAATTTCATGTGGGCAACCTGTACATCAACCGGAAAAGCACCGGAGCACTTGTCGGTGCCCAGCCTTTTGGCGGATTTAATCTAAGCGGTACCGACTCAAAAGCAGGCGGTCGCGACTATCTGCTCTATTTCCTTCAGGCAAAATCGATGACCGAGCGCAAGCAGAATGGAATTGATTATGTTATCGGGGAGTTCACCTACTGCAAAAAATAGTAGCCTTCCATTATGCCTGAAACAGGATAATGGGATGCATTTCAAAGCAGGAATGTGGACTGTATTATAAAGAAGAAGGGCCGGCGCTCTGTTCGGGAACGACCGGCCCTATCCAACCAACCTTAACGCTTTCGCGCTATTATTAGTATTAACGCTCCGCAGCAGATAATCTTATACCGTTTTGAAAGAATATTAATCCTCTCACACAATGGATCTCACAACACCCGCCCTGCTGTTCCCGGCCATATCATTGCTGTTACTGGCCTATACCAATCGTTTTCTTACCATTGCCGGTCTGATCCGCAAACTTCATGAACAGCACAAAACCACCCCTGATCCCCTTATTGCCGGTCAGATAGATAACCTCAGAAAACGACTCACCATGATCAAAAACATGCAGCTGCATGGAGTGGGAAGTCTTTTCTTGTGCGTACTCTGCATGTTCCTGCTGTTTGCAGGGGAAGCACTTGCCGGGAAAATCATTTTTGCGGTAAGCCTGCTCTTACTGCTCTACTCCCTCTGGCTGTCCATTCGTGAGATCTACATATCGGTAAATGCCCTCGATCTGCAGCTGAGCGAGATGCAACAATAACCCGTTTGCTGCGGGGCCAATTCCTCACATCTTTTACCGCCAGATATATTCAGCCGGAATTGCTGCCATTTTTCCGCTGTAATTTTGTGGTTGTGGCAGCCATCATCAGCCATCATCAGCCATTACAGCCATTACAGCCATTACAGTATATCTCTTACTTCAACATTGCTAATATTATGAACTTCAATCAG
The DNA here is from genome assembly GCA_007694035.1 of Balneolaceae bacterium. Lineage (GTDB taxonomy): Bacteria > Bacteroidota > Rhodothermia > Balneolales > Cyclonatronaceae > RECM01. The sequence continues at coordinate 9,017 of RECM01000125.1, read as the reverse complement.
TTAAAGCCTTCCTTCCATTACCGTAACTGATAAATAATCAAAATTTTACAATCATTAATGTAACATATCTGGTCTTAGCTCCTCATGTATCAAATGAAATTAAAAAGTTTTAATGCTTTTAATATGATTTCTGTTGATACCAAGAAAAATGAGAAAAAAAACGGTGGTTACGCCGGATTAATGTCGACGGGCCTTGCACCCTACTCGGGTACATGGTCAAGGGTACAGGCAGCACATCTTGTACGGAGAACGCATTTTGGTATGCGTACCAACAACCTGAATTATGTGCGCAGCTTTCCAAATGCGACCCAGGCAGTAACTGCACTGGTGAATACGGCAAAAAACACCCCCCTGCCCGATAACCCTCAATGGTACAACAGCAGTAACTCATCCAATATTCTGCATGTATACGATACTCAGTTCCGATGGATGGATGGTATGTATAATGGAGGGCTGCTACAGCGCATGATGCTTTTCTGGAGCAATCATTTTGCTGTTTCATACAGCAATATGAACGCCCTGCCCGATAAAGCACCAAACAGCTACGCAAGCCACATGTACAAATACTGGAACCTGCTGCATCTGCAGGCGTTCGGTGATTTCAAGAATATCGTAACGCAGTTAAGTAAAAATTCTGCGATGGTCTACTATCTGAACAATTACAATAACCGGGCGGGTGCACCAAACCAGGATTTTGCCAGAGAACTGATGGAGCTTTTTACAATTGGCCCAACCGACAAAAATGGCAATGACAACTACTCCGAAAATGATGTGGCCGAAGTATCACGTGCAGTTACAGGATGGCGGGTAAACGACAGTGCACTCAGCAGCTTTTTTGATGCCTCCAGGCATGATGCAGGATCCAAAACAGTATTCGGGCAGACCGGAAACTACAATCTGGATTCGGTGATCGACCTCATTTTTGAACAGCGCCGGGAGCAGGCGGCCTGGTTTCTCTGCCGGAAATTATATGTCTTTTTTGTGAGCGCCGAACCCGATAATACAGTCATAGACACCATGGCTGCCTATTGTATTCAGCAGGATTTCGACATTGCCGAGGTACTTACCAACCTGTTGAGCAGTGCCCATTTCTATCAGGAACGGTTCATGGGTTGCCGCATAAAAAGTCCCATAGAACTGTATATGAGCTATCTGAGAGAGCTGGAAGTGACCCCGACCACTCAGATAAAGGAATTCATCCGTTTGCGTATGCAAGACTCTAACGAAGAACTGTTGCGTCCTGAAACGGTTTTTGGCTGGGACGGCTACAATCCGCCATACTCGGATGGAAGCCCCGGACATTACAACTGGATTAACACCAATCTGATGCCCGCACGCTGGGATAACCTCAACAACCTCATCAACGGCAGTGGCGGTACGGGTACTTCATTCAATCCCATAACGCTGGTCGAAAAGATTTCCGATCCGCACAATCCGTTTACTATTGCCGAGGATCTTGCAAGATACATTCTGGCTGTTCCGCTCAACAGAATGGAGATTCGTGTAGTCGAAGAAGATTTTGCGGGTGATCCGGACCTGGCCCCAAATGTAGCCGGTTTTCCCGAATACAAGATCAATTTGTCGAAAATTTTGCTGGGCACCATTCCGTGGTACGAGTGGAGGGTTGATGCCGACCAGTCAAACAATCTGTTTTATCAACCTGTTTTTGCCGAAAGCATAAGGCAGTATATCTCATATCTGCAGCAGCTCCCATCCTATCAGCTTATCTGAATCAACCTAAACAGTAGCGATTGTACTTATGTGTAAACATGATCATAAACCGAACAACTCGCACACCCGGCACGGAGCAAGTCTGGAGCATGGTGAGGCGCATACGCACGACCATAATTCATGGACCCGCAGAAGTTTTCTGAGTACACTCGGGTTTGCTGCCATCGGTTCGAGTATGATGCTTGGCGGCATGCCGGTAAGTACGTTTGCGCGGTCTAAGTTCTTCAACCGGCTTGCCAGTGCAGAAAACGACCGTGTACTTATTCTGATTCAGCTTGGCGGTGGTAACGACGGCCTGAATACGATTATCCCGGTAACCAACGATATTTATTACCAGAAACGGCCTACCATTGGCATACGCAAACAGGACTCCATCCTGCTGAGCGACGATATTGGCATGCACCCGGGCATGGCCAACCTGGAACCCTTCTGGGGTGACGGTAATATGGCCGTAATCCACAATGTAGGTTATGCCAGTCAGAACCGTTCCCATGCACGCTCAACCGATATCTGGACCTCGGCAAGCAATGCTAATCAGAATCTGAACACAGGCTGGGCCGGTCGGTTTCTGGTTGAAGACAATCCCGATTTCATTGCAAATCCGCCTGAATTCCCTCTTGGTGTACGCATCGGAGGATCGGCGAATGTATTTCAAAGTGAGTTCGGTAACCTTGGTGTGACCTTTGGTGGCGCCAGCCAGTTTACCAGGTTTCTTGAACAGGGCGGTTTTTATGATGAAGATAATGTACCGGCTAACGAGTTTGGGCGATCACTCTCATTTGCCCGTAAAATTGCGAATTCATCCTTCAAATACCTCGAGTCGATTCAGGCGGCTGCCGACAGGGCTTCGAACCTTTCGGATTATCCCAACACCGGGCTCTCCCGCAGCCTTGCCGTGGTAGCACGGCTTATCCGCGGCGGGCTGAATACAAAAATGTACCTGGTTTCACTTGGTGGTTTTGATACTCACAACAACCAGGGAAGCCTGACCGGTGGCCACGCAAATCTGCTCGCCAACATCTCAAATTCTGTGAATGCTTTCTACAGTGATCTCGGTACCGATAATCTGAGCCATCGTGCCCTTACAATGACCTTCTCTGAATTCGGAAGAACCCTGCAGGAAAATTCCTCGCAGGGTACCGACCACGGTTCATCGGCCCCCGTCCTGGCTTTTGGGCCGGTTAAAGGCGGCCAGTACGGGTCGCATGCCACACTTGCACAGCTCGACAGATCAGGTGACCCGGTTTACGGCACCGATTACCGCTCGGTTTACACCAGTATACTGGATGACTGGTTCGGTCTGCATGCCGACGATCTCAACTCGGTTATACCTGGTCAATACAACAAAATAGATTTTGTGGATGCACTTGCTACCAGCAACCCTGTGCAGAACGAAATACCACGCACGGTTACCCTCGATCAAAACTACCCGAACCCGTTCAATCCTTCAACGAATATCCGTTTTTCCCTGCCCGCAGCCGGCGACATAAAACTTCAGGTATTCGATGTAAATGGTCGGCTCGTTAGTACACTCATTAATGGTGTAATGAGTGCGGGAAATCACACGGCGACGTTCAACGCAGGCTCACTTGCCAGTGGAACTTATCTTTACCGGCTTGATACTCCGGCCGGGCCGATCACACGAAAAATGACCCTGATAAAATAAAATAACATCATCATTCAGTAACGAATCATCATGAAAAAGACTGTGATTTTCATGTTGTTCATCTCGATTCCATTCCTGTTTTCAGGATGTGATCTGGTGGATAACCTGACCGGGAAAAAGGACGACGGTAACAAAAATGTTATCCATCCTGTTTTGCTCAATGGCAAATGGGGATATATAAACAGCAAGGGTCAGATTGCCGTGAATCCGGCATTCGACGATGCCCGGCCGTTTTCCGACGGCATGGCTCCTGTACGTGTGGGTACGCTCTGGGGGTATGTTGATGCAGCAACATCCAGCCTCGCAATTGAACCCATTTTTGCAACAGCCGGCGATTTTGGCGACGGCCTGGCCCCGGTTCAGCTGCCCGGGCAGCCTTATGGATATATTGATAAAAGGGGGAATTTCGTCGTTGAACCCGCATTCGATTTTGCTTCCCCTTTTTCAGAAGGCCTGGCTGCAGTCCGCACCGACGGTTTATGGGGATATATTAAAAAAGACGCATCCTTTTTATTTACACCGAAGTACAGCAGTGCCAGGGCCTTCTCCGATGGTCTGGCGGCAGTAGAAAACTTCGAGGGTTGGGTATACATCAACAAATCGGGTAGCGAGGTTATCAATCCCACCTTCCGGATTGCATCAGCCGGCGAATTTGTTGACGGGATAGCCCCCATTCAGACTGCAGAGGGCTGGGGTTACATCAATAAAAGCGGCAATCTCTTAATTACGCCTAAATACAGTGAGGCGGGCCGGTTTTCGCAGGACAGGGCCTGGATCAGAAGCGGTAACTTCATCGGGTTTATCGACAAAAACGAAAAAATGATCGTTGAGCCCCAGTTCGCCGAGGTTCGATCCTTTTCAGAGGATATGGCTGCGGTAAGATTAAATAACAGCTGGTTTTACATCAGCCGGAAAAACAATCTGGTTACCATTTCACAACCGTTTACCAATGCCGACAGCTTTAGGGACGGAATAGCCAGGGTTACCATAGGCAGCGGGCAAAACGCAAGGTATGGTTATATCGATAAAAAAGGTGACTACATCTGGTTTCCAACACGTTAAAATCACGAATTATGAAACGCTACACATTACCATTTCTGATCCTGTTAATATCAGTTTTCATCGGATCCTGTAATATCGTCGATTCGATTACCGGGAATAAAGACGACAAGGCCGTTGAGTTATACCCCGTTCAGGTTGGCGGCCAGTGGGGATATATCAACAAAAATGGAAAGATTGAGATTACACCTCAGTTCCAGATTGCAGCCCCGTTTTACGAGGGCCTGGCAGCCATCCGTGAATCAAACCGCTGGAAATACATAAACAGCAGCGGTGATGTGGTTATCGATGGGAATTTTTCCAGTATCGGCCGGTTCTCTGAAGGCAAAGCTGCCGTTCAGATTGATGGCAGATGGGGTTATATCAATAAAAAAGGTAACTTCATTATCAATCCGAAATACCGCAGCGCATTCCCATTTTCAAACGGCCGGGCCTTTATCAGAAGCGTTGACTTTACCGAATACTATTACATTGATGGCAGCGACAAACGTATTCAATCTGTAACAATGCCGGCATCAGTCGATTTTGTGGAAGAAAATGAGTTCCGCGACGGCAGGGCAATGGTTCGCAGACAGAACCTTTTCGGGTATATCGATAAAGACGGCAATGCCGTGGTTGACCTCAAATATGCAGAAGCACGGCCTTTTTCCGAGAAGCTGGCAGCGGTAAGAATAAGCGATCGCTGGGGTTTTATCGATGGCAAGGGAGATGTATCGATTACACCTAAATTTATAAGTGTTGGCGACTTCGGCGATGGTCTTGCTCCGGCAAGGGCTGGCTCAAACCTGTTTGGATATGTCGATAAAGCGGGGAATTTCGTGATCAGTGAGCAGTTTGAAGTCGCAGAACCGTTCTCGGAAGGCAGGGCTGCCGTTTTGACTGATGGCAGATGGACCTTCATAGATAAACAGGGTAACAGGATTACACATCCGCAATTCGATGAAGTAAGGCCATTTTATAACGGACTCGCGCGTGTTACACTGCTTGTGCCGGTCGGAGAGACGATTCAGACCCACAGGGGTTATATCAATAAGTCGGGTCAGTACGTCTGGTACCCGACTAACTGAAAAAATTATCAGTCCAGGCCGGCATCGGGTTCTTCGGCGTCTTCATCGGCAACGTCTTCTGTGCCGGTATCGATATCGTCGCTCGGCGTGTAGTCATCATCGTCGTCGTCTTCGTCGTCGGCCGGTACAACCGGTGCGCTTTTCTTGGTGGTTTTTTCCTCTATTGCCCCGGCCCTGCGCAGCATGAGCGTAACCTCTATGTGATCATTTTCATTGGCTATAGCAAGGGCATTTTTGCCATTCTTGTCCTTTACTTTCACATCCGCCCCTTTGTGAATCAGGAAACGGACAATATCGGCATGGCCTTCTCGCGCTGCCTGCATCAGTGCGGTTTGCCCCCAACTCTGCCGGGCATTCACATCTGCACCTTTTTCATACAACAATCTCACAGCATCGAGCCTTCCTTCTCTGGCAGCAATTATCATGGCCAGCGGACCTACTGCAGCACCATTATCAAGAAGGTACTTCATCATACCGGTATTCCCGTTTTCTGCGGCCCTGTTCAATGCGGTACCACCAATTTTATTGGTCAGGTTAACATCAGCGCCATTCTCTACCAGAAAAGTGACGGATTCCATATGATTGGCCTGCGCTGCATAAATGAGTGCGGTTGATCCGTTTTTGGCCGCTTCGTTTATGTCTGCTCCGTTTTCAAGCAATCGCTTCAATTCAGCGGTATTGCCTTCTGTTGCGGCCTGGTGTAATGGGGGAAGTTCCATGATAAAACGTTGTAGTTTGCGGTTGTTTTGGCTATCACCGAAACGATGATTACCAGCAGATGTTTCAAATTTTATGCCTTATTGCTCATACTATACTTCTATAAAGCAGATTGGGCAAAATTAAGAAACTTGTAACAGAGTCTGCACAACTTTTATTGAAATAATTAAATACGCCATGTTATTTATTTTAATACACTTTCACCTTTATAGCCCCTGAAAAAGTCCATGGCATCCAGGGTTTTCTTGCCTTCAAGCTGCACTTTCAGCAACTCCAAAGCCCCATTACCGCATCCCGCAATTACCTTTTGATCATCAATAATAATTTGAGCCGGGCGGATATCCGAAGAAGAATAATCAGCCGGTCTGGCCTCATGAATACGAAAACGCTGTCCGTCGAGAACCGCCCAGGCACCCGGAAATGGACTCAGCCCTCTTATCTTATTATATACACGCGATTGATCCTCTGAAAAATCAATCCGGCAATCATCGGGGTAAAGTTTGGGAGCTGGTGTAGCCATTTCGTCGTTTTGACGTTGCAGTTCATAGTCACCACCGGCAATACGGTTTACTGACCTGAAAAGCAGATCGGCTCCCATATGCATAAGCCGTTCGTACACTACACCCGTATTTTCATGAGGCCCGATAACTGTTTTCTCCTGCATCAGAATATTGCCTGTATCAACTTTCTCATCCAGAAAAAATACAGTGCACCCCGTCTCCGTTTCTCCATTCATTACAGCGTGGTGAATGGGGGCTGCTCCACGGTAACGGGGCAACAGTGAAGCATGCAGGTTAATGGAACCAATCTTCGGGATCTCAAGAACTTCGCCGGGTAATACCCGGAATGCAACAACCACAAAAAGGTCGGCATTGCAGGTTTTCAGGCTGCCGATAAAATCGGGAGATTTCAGATTTTCAACCTCAATAACCGGTAAGTCAAAACGTAATGCGGCCTTTTTTACAGCCGTTGGGGATGTATCGGTGCCACGGCCACGCCGTTTATCCATACCAGTAACAACAGATATTATGTTGTGAGGCCCGTGATGGAGCTTTTCAAGGGATGGGACAGCAAATTCAGGCGATCCCATAAAAACGATCCGCAGTGATTTCATATCTCGTTACCTGTGGTCTGCTGCAAAGCAGGTATGTTTACCGGAATTGCAACGGTTAAAGAGCAAAGAAGCAGAGCTTTTCTTCCGAATGCGTTGTTTTCAGCAGCCCGAATATCTGCTGGCAGTAAAGGGTGTTATCAGGCTGAAACGGATTTGCCAGCTACCGGGTATTCTGCCTCAACAAGTCCTTCTTTAACCTGGTTAAGCTTGCTCTTGAGCAGGCGCTTGCGGAATGATCCCAGATAATCGATAAACAGAACTCCATCAAGATGGTCAATTTCATGCTGAATAACCCTGGATGACCAGCCGGTGACCGTCATCTCCCTGGGTTTGAAATTCCGGTCCAGAAATTTAACGGTAACAGATTCCGGCCTGTTAATACTGTCGCGAATGCCGGGTATGCTCAGGCACCCCTCTTCAATAGTTACCTGGGTGTCACTTTTCGAGGTGATTTCCGGGTTGATAAAAACAAGCGGCCCCAGATCCTCCTCGTCTGTGTCTTCCGTCATAACATCAGCATCCATTACAAACAGCCGGATTGTCTCACCAATCTGGGGAGCGGCAAGACCGACACCACTTCCGTTGTACATGGTTTCAAACATGTCGTCGATGAGGGTCTGTAACCATTGCGAGTCTGCTGTCACATCCGCTGATTTCTGCCTCAGCACCTGGGCATCATAGATTACAATAGGTAGTACGCTCATGGGTCTAATTTCGGTCAAGATAATCCTGAAGTAATATAGCGGCTGCTACTGCGTCAACCAATCCTTTTTCCTGTCTTCTTTTCCTTGAAACGCCGGAAGCGGCAATACTCTGTTGTGCTAAATGGGATGTAAAACGTTCATCAAGGGTTACAATCTCGACTCCGGGAAGTTCCTTTTTCAGTTTCTTAATAAACTTTTCCACCATCTCGGTGGCGTGTCCGGTTTCACCCTTCAGGTTAACAGGCCAGCCAACTACGATTTTTTCAAATGGTTCAGATAAAAAAAGGTTTTTCAGATACTGAAAAACCTTATTTGTTTCAAAAGCGCCGACCGGGGTTGCAATAGTCTGCAACACATCCGATCTGGCGATTCCAACTCGTTTGATTCCTACGTCGAGACTCAGAATCCGGCCTTTAATAACCAAAGCTGAATCCTGTTACTTGGTTGCTACTTCTTCGAGTGGCTGGCGGAGGAACTCTTTCAGTAATTTGCTGGGTTTAAAGTGCGTTTTACGGTGTTCTGGTACGTAAATCACTTCATTTGTTTTGGGATTACGGGCTTTTGGTTTAGCCTTGGTAATCTTTACTTCAAAGACACCAAAATCTCTGATTTCAATGCGGCATGTCGGTTTGGCATCCATCATTGTTTCACGAAGCGCTGTAATCACGTCGTCGACCCAGGGTTCTACCTGTACCATTGGCAGGTTTTTACTCTCTGAAATGCGACGTACAATATCTCTTTTTGTGTAGGTCATAAGTCCTTGTAAGCTAATATGTTATTATTAATATAAGCAGATTTTTTTAACTGCTTTTTTCCTTTTGGGCTGTAATTTCAATTCTGACCAGCTGTTATATATATATATGCTGCGGGTTCAGAAAGGGATAATCGTCTGTTTTTACATCTGTTATAGAATACGGAATTATATCGAAAAGTTAAAGGGGATAAACGCAAAAAGTTGT
>RECM01000276.1 GCA_007694035.1 Balneolaceae bacterium | reverse complement strand
GCGCACCACGATTCGCTCTACACGATGGTGATCGACGCGGCCCAGCGCCGGGTGCGGCCCTGCCTGATGACCACCGGAACCACCATGCTGGCCCTGCTGCCGATCCTCACCTCGTCGGGCCGCGGTGCCGAAATAATGATCCCCATGGCGATTCCGGCCTTTGGGGGCATGTTTGCGCTGCTTTTCAGCCTGCTGCTTGTACCGCTGCTGTATGCGATCTGGAAAGAGATGGCATGGAAATTTGAAATGAAAGCGGAGGATGACGTATGAGAAACCATAAAATAAACCCAATGGAACACTGGAAAAAAAGCACCAACAGAAACCGGGATGATGGTAGCGCAGGCAATGCAGTAACCGGCATCTCCGCAAGAAAGATACATGAGGCCACAACGCTCATCATCCTGATCGCGATTATGGCAGCTCCGGTTCTGAGCGGAGGGCCTGCCACTGCCATGGCACAATCCCAAACTGCATCGGGTTCAGAATCGCCCGCAACCCCAAACCAGACCGCTGCCTCAACATTAACCTCAATTCCAAACCCAACCCAAAACTCATTATTAACACCATCCTCAACCTCAACCTCAACCTCAACCTTACCCCCATACTCATCCTCATCCTCAACATTAACCTCAAACTCATCCCCATCCCCATCCCCGTCTCCGGCTGCTACAGATGAAATGTACCCCGAGCTTGAGATGTATGTGAGGATGGCCCTCGAGCAGAATCCTGAGCTGAAAGCGCTGGATTTTCTCTACCGGTCAGAGACCGAAAAATCGCGTGAAACGGGCATGCTGCCCGATCCCGAGCTGGGCATCAATTATGACTTCAACCCGATGATGTCGGAGTCGTTCCCCGGTCGTTTTTCGGTATCGGTGATGCAGATGTTCCCCTGGTTCGGCACGCTTCAGGCGCGCCGTGAGCTGCAGATGGCATCGGCCGGGGCAGACCGCGCGGCCATCGACATCCGCCGGCTTGAACTGCTGGAGGAGGTGCGTATGACCTGGTTCGACATTTTTGAAATGCATCATCATATCGATGTAACCTGGGAGAATCTGCAGTTGTTACGCGATCTGGAGAAACTGGTTGAGGTTCGCTATGAAACAGCCCGGGCGGGGCAGGCCGACATCCTGCGCATACAGATGGAGGAGCAGAGGCTGCGCAACCGCCTGTCTGACCAGGAGGGCATGCTGATTTCACTTACAGCCTCGTTCAACGCGTTGCTGAACCGGAATCCCGTTGCCGCCGTATTCGTGCCAGATGATATCGTGCGCAGGGATTATTCCTATTCCTCGGTTCAGGCCCGGTCGCTCGCGCGAAGCAGGAATCCGGTGTTTGAGAACCTGTCGGCGAGGGAGAGGGAGTTGAGAATGCGCGACAGGATTGCCCGCCTGGACGGCCGTCCATCGTTTGGCCTGGGCCTGGAGGTGATGGGCCGCGACTACGGTCCGATGTCGATGAACCCCGACGCGACAGAGAGTTTCATTGGCATGGCCACCATCCGCCTGCCGATCTACCGGGGCCGCACACGGTCACAGCAGCGGCAGGTGGGCGAGGAGATCAAAGCGCTCGACCAGCTGCGCTACCAGGCCGAAAACCGGCTGGATGCGGAACTGTTAACGGCACTGGAGGATGCCCGGCGCTTTGACCGTGCCATCCTGTTGCACGAGGTCGAGCTGATTCCGAGGGCGGTACAGGCGCTGGAGATCCTCCGCGAGGAGTACGCTTCGGGGAATGTGCGGTTCGACGAACTGCTGCAAATTCAGCGGGAACTGCTGGACCTTGAAATGGACCGGGTCGAGGCCATAGCCGCACAAAACCGCGCTGTGATAAGACTTGAAGCACTTATGGGAATAGACCCCCTTACGTCATGGTGAGCGCAGTGACGAGTATGCAATGCCCACCCGCCATGGTGAGCGCAGTGACGAGTATGCATTTCGCTCCCGTCATGGTGAGCGCAGTACCGGTACCCCGGTACGAAGTCGAACCATGCGCGCAGTGTTCAACACTGCGCAGTCAACCGGGAAGATTTCGCGAGGGATCACCCCCGGAGGCTTTTGAAAAGGAGGCTTTTGAAAAAGCCTCCACGTTCTTCGACTTCACTCCGCTTCGCTGTGCTCAGCTGCGTTGCGCTCTGAATGACGTTTACATTTAAATTATAAAACAATGACTACCATACAAAAACAACTACTTACAGGGGCCGGGCTGTTACTGGCCGGCATATTAATTGGATGGCTGCTGTTCGGCGGCTCCGGTCACAGCGATCCGCATGCGGGGCATGACCATGGGGCAACTGCGGAGGCGGGGCAGGTCTGGACCTGTTCCATGCACCCGTCGGTGCGCAGCGACGAACCGGGCTCGTGCCCGATCTGCGGTATGGCCCTGATTCCGGCCTCATCCGAAGCGCGGGAGGACGACTACACCATGGTAATGACCGAGGCCTCAATGCGCCTGGCCGATATACAGACCACGCCGGTGATCCGCGATATCCCGGGACGGGAAATCCGTCTGCCGGGGCGTATCAGCGTGGATGAGCGCCGCACCAGCTATGTAACCACCCACTTTGGCGGGCGCATACGTGATGTGAAGATCGATTTTACCGGTGCGCCCATCCGCAGGGGCGAGGTGATGGCCACGATCTATTCGCCGGAACTGGTGAGTGCCCAGAGGGAGCTGCTCGAGGCGGCCCGGGTGAGGCAGAGCAACCCCGCCCTGTACCGGTCTGCGCTGCGCAGGTTCGAACTCTGGGAGTTCAGCGACGAGCAGGTGCAGGCCATTATCGACCGCGGCGAGGTGCAGACCAACCTGGAAATCCTCTCACCGGCCGACGGTTTTGTTACCGCACGGAATGTTCAGCCCGAACAGTATGTGGAGCAGGGTACCGTCATCTACGAGGTGGCCGGGCTCGACCGCCTCTGGGTAACCCTCGATGCCTACGAAGAAGACCTTGCCTGGCTCGCGGCCGGCAATACCGTGAAATTCAGCACCCGGTCGAACCCCGGCCGGACGTACGAAGCCACGGTGAACTTCATCGACCCGGTTCTCGACCCGCAGAAACGCACCGTTCGGGTACGCGCCGATGTGAGAAACGCCGACGGAAGCCTTCGTCCCGACATGCTGGTCAATGCCACGGTTACCGCCGCAATGCCCGGCCGCAAACTGATGGTACCCGCATCAGCGGTGCTCTGGACCGGTCCGCGATCGCTCGTGTACGTGAAAGACGCGTCGGCGGATGTCCCCCGGTTCCAGGTACGGGAGGTGGAGCTGGGCATGCGTTCCGGCGATTTCTATGTGATTGAAAGCGGAGTGGATGAGGGCGAACTGGTGGTGTTCCACGGCGCCTTCCGCATCGACAGTGAGATGCAGCTGGCCGACCGCTTCAGCATGATGAACCGCACTCCGGGTGCCGGGGCCGTACCCGTTCATGACCACGGGCAGATGCGGGACAGGCCGGGCCGTGAGGGTTCGGGCCGTCAGATCGAGATCATCGATCACAGCGATCACATCCCCGGCGATTTCAGGAGGGAAGTTACCGGCCTGGTGCAGACCTATCTGGAACTGAAAGATGCACTCGTTGCATCAGACTTTGAGCAGTCCCTGCAGAAATCATCAGAAGCGGAGCAGAAGCTCGACACGATCGGTGAGCACCGGCTCGACGGCGATGCCCACACGGCCTGGATGCAGGCCTGGAACAATCTTCAGGGGCATCTGCGTCCGATGGCCGCATCCGGCGATATCGAAACGCTGAGGGCTGAATTCCGGCATTTTTCCGATCTGATGGTGGTCACCGTAAAATCGTTCGGGATTGAGGGCGTGGTGTACCAGCAGTACTGCCCGATGGCATTCGGCGATGAGGGCGCGTTCTGGCTGAGCGGTGAGGAGCAGATCCGGAATCCGTATCTGCCCGAAACCATGCTCGGATGCGGTGAGGTAATTGAAAGGATTGAAAATTAAGATAAATATCAGACCTGCAAGATTTCGGTAACCCTGCAGGTCTGAAACATATACCTTTTTCATAGCAGAACTTCGGAAAACACACATGGCAGTTCCACGGTCAAAAATATTCATAACATGAACATCCAAACAAGATCAACCATCACTTGTCCGCACTGTGGATATCAGCAAGAGGAACAGATGCCGGATTCTTGACGGCCACCCGAACACATTAGATCACCTGGAAGGAAATATTCCCGAAATCCTTCAAAAAGCCGGATTCAAACAGGTGGAACTTCATGAAAAAATCAATACGATATTCGGCACTCTCGATCTGATCACAGCTAATAAAACTCCTGACCCGCAATAAGATCTGACTGGTTATAAAACCTGACAGATATTGCATAACTAACAAAGTAACAAACTGATAACTGTTAACAGGTACCCTGACCCATGATTCCCGACTGGATACCCAACATACACCCACTTATTGTCCACTTTCCCATCGCGCTTCTGGTACTGGCCGTTCTGTTTGACGCTGCCCGCCTTTTTTTCAAACAGGAAAACTGGCTGGAAAAAGCAACCCTGGCTCTCTATACAACCGGCTCCCTGGGTCTGATCGCGTCATTCTTGTCCGGGCGGCAGGCTGTAGAAACCGTCTCCATTACCGGCGACGCCATTCCCGTGGTTGCTTCGCACGAAGACTGGGCACTCTACACACTGATCTATTTCCTGGTTTTCACAGCCATCCGGTTTGCCACCTGGTGGAAGAAGCTCGAAAAGGGATTTGTGCTCCCCGTGCTTGTTATTCTTGCTCTCGGCGGTACGGGCATGTTATGGTACACGGGAGAGCTGGGCGCCAAACTGGTATACAAACACGGTGTGGCTGTCGGTGAAGTTGACCGGCTTCAGCAACGCATAGAAAATCTTGAACGCGACCTTTCAGCTTTCAGGGAAGAATCCGGGCCTGTAGTTGAGGCCAATGGATCATGGGTGTGGCGAATAGCCCCCGGCTCTGATCAGGTTATTCATGAACGTTTCCGTATTGATGGGAGTGATCAGATTACTGCAGAGATCGATCGTGAGGATGGTATTCATCACCTTACCATAACCGCTTCCGGACAGAACTATCTGCTGCTGGGTGAATCTTTTAGCAGCATCGACGGACGTGCAGAGATCAATGTAGACGATTTTGACGGAGAATTTGCTTTGGTTCACCACTATCAAAACCCGGAAAACTATCAATACCTGAGGCTCATCGGTTCACAGCTTCGCCAGGGTCAGATGAGAAACGGATCAGACAATGTACTCGGCTCCGGCTCTGTTGCCACCAAGGGCTGGTTAACTCTCCGGGTTACCGCTTCCGGTCAGCACTACTACGGCTATCATAACGGTCAGACGATTGTTCACACCCATGATGATGAAATGCAGCCGGGCTCTACCGGTATCGCCATTTCGGGAGAAGGAACTTTGAAAATCCGGTTGATTGAATTCCGGAATGTAGATTAGACAGAAGGATGACAAAATGATGTGTCATATAATCCCAAAATTTCACATGAAGCGAGCTGTTAGAAAACAGGTATCAGCAATCATAAAATATATAAAAATAATAGGTTGATGTGATTTAATAATTTGGAGAAACCAATGAATACAGACCACGATCAACACAAAAGTAAAAATTATAATCATGATCATGATCATGATCATGACGGTCACCATTCGCATGGCAGCCATCATCAGGAACATGAGAACCATAAAGAGGATCATGACCATGGCGATCACGGCCATAAAGGCCACTCCCACCATGACCATCATAAAATGATGGTGGAAGATTTCAAATTCCGCTTCTGGTGGGTATTGGCCTTAACTTTTCCGATTCTCGCTCTCTCGCCCATGATCCAGGAGTTTCTGGGTGTGGAGTTGCGATTTACCGGAGACATGTACCTGCTGTTCGGCCTTTCGACCGTCGTCTATTTCTACGGAGGCTGGCCCTTTTTATCCGGGCTGGTCAATGAGCTGAAAAAGAAGCAGCCCGGCATGATGACACTGATTGGCCTGGCCATATCCGTGGCATTTATCTACAGTGTATTTGTGGCGTTCGGGCTCGAGGGGCACCTTTTGTTTTGGGAACTCTCCACGCTTGTTACCATCATGTTGCTTGGCCACTGGATTGAGATGCGTTCGGTGATGAGCGCTTGAGCTGCTTTAGAGAAACTGGCGGAGCTTTTGCCGGGCAATGCTCACCGGGTTAAGGAAAATGGCTCGACCGAAGATGAACCGGTGGTAGAGCTTCAGATGGGCGATCACATTCAGATCAAACCGGGTGAAAAAATACCCGCGGATGGTATAGTAGTAGAAGGAAAAACCATTCTCAACAATCAAACTGATGATTCTTTTTTCAGGCCGACGGGGAGTTTTTGCTGACTGTTGTTCAGACCCACGACGATGAGATGGAAGCAGAGACGACGGGTTTTATGGTACGGGGCAAAGTGACGGCGCATACGGTTGGTGGAGTTTGTTCCCGTTCAGTAATGGTGTTTAAAAAGAGATGAAATCATTTCTCGAGGATTGTTTCAATTTACTGGGTAACCAGATATTTTGATTGTCGAAATTCCTTAAAAAATTGATTTGTTAGTCCCATTGTATGTACTACTACAATAGAGAATTTGATCCGGCTTTACAGAAATTATCTAACAGCACGCTCACTGCATTTTATGATCAAAATATTACCTGTTTAGAGAATCTTTTTGGGCTCGAAGAAAATCAGATTCTGCAACTGAACGGCATTGGAAAAAAGAGAGCAAACGAAATCATAGAACTTCTCTATTCGCTGCCGTTTGATTATATGGATACATCCCTCCCGCCTAATCCGGAAGGCAACCCGATGCTGGGTATTCACCCCAAACTGGCAGATCACATCCGAAATTTATATCACTTTGCCCATGATCAGGTCTTTAAAAGAGGTGTAGATTATTATTCCAGAGATCGGGTGGTTTTTTTATCGGAACATGACAGAGAGCACGATACCTGGCAGGCAACAGTTCGGGGCAGCCGGTTATATCAGGTTGAAATTTCACTTCAAAAAAACCATAACGAACAAACAAAGTGCAACTGCCCGGCTTTTAAAAACTGGATGTATGGTTCAAAATATTGCAAACATATTGTTGCGGCACTGTTTGCACTTGCCGAAAAGCAGCGTTTGTCGAGATTTACGCCTGAAAAGGATGGATATCAAGGCTACACACAGCTGGTGCAATCACTAAAGTCAGCACAAAAAAAGGCTATCGTTCAGCCTAACCGGGAGATTGCCTATCTGCTTGAACATATTGATGGTCAATGGAATCTCTATCCCAAACCGATTTACGGACTGATAAAAAGCCAGAGAAAGGTCTCACGATATGGCTATTCCTACAGCTACAAAAATCCCTGGGATCAGGTTAACCCCAAAACCCCGAAAGACCGGATCATCTATCCACACCTGCGAAAAATATATGATCAGCTCTCTTATGATTATGGTTATTCCGGGAATGCTGAGGAGGTTTTTTTAGGTGATGTATTTGAACTACTCACAGGCCAAACCCTTATTCTGAAGCATGATGTGGATTCGTCCGCATCTGTTCATGTTAGTGTTGAGCCTTTTTCTTTTCTGTTACAAATTGCACCAGATCATAAAGAAAACAACAACCGGGAAAACGGACATCCTGTTCATCTTGATCTTCAGTTTCTGTTAAAAAAGGAGAACCTTACTATTCCGCTGAATACGGTTGATATTGTAAGCCCGGACCCGTGCTGGGTATATCACAATGGCAACCTCTCAAAAATTGAAACCAGTGAAATGGGTCGCAGATTCCTGGTCAATGCAGCCCCTCAGCAAGTCAAAATCCCCGCAGAACAGTCCGGCGAGTTTTTTAATAACGTACTGCCAGTGTTGCAAGAAGCCGATGTTCTGTTTGAAATTGATGATCAGATCGTCACAGAAAAAAATATTGCTCCTGAACCCCGGCTCTATCTGAGTGAACAGGCACGTAAACTGGTAGTAGAGTTCCGAATTGCCTATGGGCACCATGAAATAAAGGGCACATCAGAACAAAACCGGCTTTTCATCTCATCTGAAACTGATGGTCATGTAAATGGTTCCTCCTCACCCATTTGGTCAGTAAATCGTGACAGGATAGCTGAACAAAACTGGCTCGAAAGGCTGAAAAAATCAAGCCTGGAACACAGTGACCTCCCTTTCATATTTACACCTGAAAAGGATCCATTGGAATGGGTGGTTGACCATCTGCCCGGTCTGTCAAAGGCGGGTTTCAACATTTTCGGTGAAGAAAATTTAAAGCAGTTCGCACGGCCAAAGAAACTGACCTCAAGCTCGTTCAGGATTTCAAGCGGAGAGCAATGGTTTGAACTTGAGGGTGAAATGAGCTTTGGAGATATCTCACTCAATATCATTGATATCAGAAAGGTTCTCATCAAAGATAAGCCCTACATTCGGTTGCAGGACAATTCAACAGGTGAGCTGCCACCCAACTGGCTTAAACAGCTTAATAAACTGCTTCATTTGACCGGGTCTGGTGAAGAAAAAATCCGGGTGCCTAAAATCGCCGCTAATGTACTGGGTGAATTGGGACAAACCGCCGAAACCTTTGAGGCCGATACCCCCTTTCAGGACTATGCCAAACGGCTTCGTTTATTTGAACATGTTGAACAGGTGGAGCCTCCTAAAAACCTTAAAGGTGAATTGAGGCCCTATCAGCTTGCCGGTTTATCATGGATGAATTTTTTGAACAGGTACAGCTTTGGCGGCATCCTTGCTGATGATATGGGGCTTGGTAAAACCATACAGGTACTGGCGCTGCTGCAACTAGTTGTTGAAACCGAAAACAGAAAGCCACACTGCCTTATTATCGCTCCCAGATCGGTTATTTATAACTGGAAGGCAGAAGTTCAAAAGTTTGCACCGGAATTTGACGTCTATATCCACCATGGAACCGATCGAATTTTGGATGTTGACCACTGGCCGGATGCAGATCTCTGCATTACCACTTACAGTACCATGCGCAACGACATCGGGCTGATCCAAAACATTTCGTTCGACTATGCCATTCTGGACGAATCTCATACGGTTCGCAATCCTGCAAGCAAAACATTTATGGCTCTCAAACGAATTCAGGCACAAAACAGGCTGTGCATGAGCGGAACACCGGTCCAAAATACATCCATGGACCTTTGGTCTCAGTTTCAGTTTTTAAATCCCGGCCTGCTTGGCAGCCAAAAACAATTTCGGGACCAGTGGGTAAAACCGATTGAAGCGAATAATGACAAAACGGCTGAAGAGATGCTGCATACAATGGTTTCACCGTTTATCCTGCGTCGAACCAAACAGCAAGTGGCTGCAGAACTGCCGCCATTAACCTCAACCGTTGTGGATTGTCCGATGGAAGGCACACAGCAAGCTGTTTATGAACGATACCGCCAGGTTTACCATCAGCTAATCAATGATTCACTTGAAGAAAAAGGGTTACGTGAATCCCGGTTTGCAGTACTTGAAGGATTGACGCGGTTACGCCAAATTTGCTGCTCTCCCAGCCTCATTAAAAAAGAGAAAGGGCCCTCAGCAAAATTGAACCGGTTTCTTGAGCTTGCTGAAGAGCTGATCAGTGAAGGACACAGGGCACTCGTCTTTTCCCAGTTTGTCGGTTTCCTAAAACTGATCGAAGCAGAAGTAAAAAACCGTGGCTGGAAATATGAATATCTTGACGGACAAACAACGGACCGCCAAAAGCGAGTTGATCGTTTCCAGTCGGATTCTTCAGCTAATTTATTCCTTATAAGTTTAAAAGCGGGTGGAGAAGGTTTGAATTTAACGGCAGCTGATTATGTATTTATCATGGACCCCTGGTGGAATCCGGCAGCGGAACGGCAGGCGATGGACCGCACACACCGCATTGGCCAAAAAAACAATGTGTTTGTATACCGGCTTACCACTCCTGGTACTGTGGAAGAAAAAATTCTTCGCCTTCAGGAAAGGAAACAAGGCCTGGCCGATAAACTGGTCGTTGCCGAAGCGGGTATATTCAAGGAGTTGAACCGGGATGATCTGCTCTCACTTTTTGATTAATTCTTTAATCCGTGATTATTGGAATGTGCATGATTACATTGATAAGGATATTGATTGATACTCTAATTGCAAATACAAGATACTCACTTCAGGTGGGTGATCACGGGGATAGACCCGGCCATCGGTACCGATTATGTGTTTACCGAATTATAACCGGAAGTAAAATTATCCGGTATGCAGTTGCAGGTAACCCGTTTACTTTTCGTAGGGCACAACAAGATTCCCCAGCATGCCAAAGTGTTTTTTGTTGAGGCTGATGAGCCTTGCGCCAAAAGATCTTGCGGTAGCGGCAATCATGGCATCCGCCAGGCCCATACCGTGGCTTCGGAAGTAGTTCTGACGCAGTTTGCCCGCATCGATGGCGATTTCTTCGGTAAGCGGCATCACAGTGAACAGCGATAAAAACCAGGCGAGTTCATCTCTTTCTGCATCCTGATTTACGCCGGAATACAATTCGGCAATGGTTACGGCCGATATCCGGAATTGCTGGTCAAAAGTGTTTAAAAAGTTCACTGCATCAGGGTGGCCGCGAAGAAAATCTATGATCACATCCGTATCAAAAAGTGATGGCTGCATGGGCTGTCGTTAGAATTTGCGGTCGAGTTCGGAACGCAGTTCCCTCAGGTTGGGAATACCGGATTTCCCTTTCCATAATCCGGCCCCTTTACTGAGTTTCAGCTCTCGTTCGGATTCATCAAGGCCGGCACAGTAGAGCTCCAGTGCTTCACGGATTATCCCTGCCTTGCTGGTTCCTCTGCTTTTTGACAGAGAATCAAGCTTTTTCTGCAGATGCTCGGGTATATAGATCTGGGTTCTGATCATGTCAGGTTTATAATAGTGATGTATACACATAATGTATACATCACTATGTAAAAAAGCAACTTGTTATATCAAATCACAGGTTGTTTTCCTTTATTATGGACAGCAACCAGCAACACAACTTCGAATTCAAGGAGGCCGTATCACATATCATCCATCGCGTCATCCATCGCGACAATGAGGATGAGGTTGATTACTACTCGGATAACCTTTCGGAGGGCGGTGAACTGCAGGAAAAATAACTTAAATCCTGAGAATGTAACTTTGAATGGAGATAAAGATCACGGATCCTTCCGGTACGGTATTCATTTTTGACAGGGAACGGTAAAATCCATCCTGATAACTTCAAAAATCGTACTGAAAAAAGAAAAAGAGAGGAATGATTTGAAAACAATATCGATACTTGCCCTGAGAATTCTCATGGGTATCATTTTTGTTACCCATGGGGCAGCGCTGCTGTATCACCAGTCGGTTCCCGAGTTCGGGGCATTTCTGAACAGCGAGGGAATGGTTATAAAGACGACCTGCTGCAACTCTACCTCAAACATTACCAGGCAAAGAAGAATGATGATTACAAGAATGAATAAACTACAACTGAAAGAAAAGACAGGATCTCAGGTTTCACCCTGATCAAACCTTTTAAGTACCGGTAAAGATTTATCAAATTTTCGTATCATCCTCCTGGTTATAAACACATGAACGAGGCAAGCCCTGTTGCTGTTTGTACCGGAAGCATTTCCTTAATATCCGTTTATTTATTATCACCACAACACCATGAAATCTATCCTTTTACCATTGCTGTTCTCCGCGCTCCTTATGGCAGGATGCGGCCAGAATGAACACCACCACAGTCAAACCGAAACCGTTCCTGCCGAAGCCGATGTTGTGCGTACCTACGACGCGCCTGAAGCGTTCAAAACAGGCTATGCCGACGCCCTTGAAGCCTATTTTGATCTGAAAGACGCCCTTGTCCTCACCGATCAGGCAGCCGCGTCCGAAAAAGCATCCGCACTTGTCAATGCGGTGAGCGCCGTTGAACACACCGGTCTGGAAGGCGAGGCCCACGATGTATGGATGATGCACCGGGAGGTGATGATCACGGAAGCCACCAGGATTACCGGCGAGGGCAATGTGGAAGAGCAGCGCGTTCATTTCGATCCGCTGTCGGAATCGTTCATCGAAACGGTGAAAAGCTTTCAGCCTGTCGGTTTTACCGTTTATGAGCAGATGTGCCCCATGGTACGCGGCGGATCGGCCAACTGGTTGAGCAGGGAAGAGCAGATCGCCAACCCTTATCACGGCGACCGGATGCTGAGATGCGGATCGGTTGTGTCGAGGATTTAAAATATTTTGTCGGGCTCTATTATTTCGTAGCTATATTATGTTAATTACTTATGCTCTCTAGCTCAAAAACGTATGGCCTGGGGGATGTGAAACGATATAAAACTGATGACCGCAAAGATCTCTGGCAGTCGATGAGTCCTAAAGGTGAAATAAAAAACGTTTAGAGTTTTAATAAATCAACAAACCAATAAAAATAAATAACTATGTGTAAAAAAAGTGTCCTCTTATTGCTTGTGATTACAGCTGTTGCATTGTCTGGATGTTATCACGCGAAAGTATCAACCGGATTAACACCATCTGCCGAGATTCACGAACTTCCGTTTGCCGCTGGCTGGATTTACGGGCTGGTACCACCCAGTGAGGTCCGGGCTGCACAGCATTGCACCTCCGGAGTCGCCATTGTCGAAACCAGGCTGAGTTTTCTGAACCAGTTGGTCTCTGGCATTACATTCGGCATCTTCACACCAATGCATATTAAAGTTACCTGTGCCAGCTCAAGGGCGGACCTCTCTATACCGGATTACGGTTCTGGAAACCTGTTGGTGGAACGTAATGCGTCTGATGAGCAGATTCAGTCAGTATTCAGCACGGCAGGCGAACTTACCGCAGTAACTGGAAACCCTGTGTTTGTTGAATTTTATTAATCAGGTCGGATTTGAATAATCCGGTGAGATACAAATAGAAAAAACATGTTAGATCAATCAAAAGGCGGTTTATACCGCCTTTTGACGTAGTTGCATTTCTCTTTGGGTGGGTACCTCTGGCAATAGGGGTGTTGAGGTCATAAAGAAGGTGTTCCCGGAAGCGCCCCAACCTTTTTGCACATGTATCATGCTGCTGGTTCACGCCGGGCTTGTTAAATTGATGGTAACGAATGGTCGCTACCGGGTGATTAATCAATACTGCAAATGCGTAAACCTTGCCGGTATGCCGGCCGGATTACCCAATGGGCAGATTTGTCGGTTCGTATCTTCACATCGATTGTTTATCGACAATGAACGAAATGTTGGCATTCACACCAAAGGAGGTGATCTTATTGTCCTTTACCTGGGCTTTCATCTCTTTTACATAGATGGACTGAATATTTTTTACAGATTTGGAAGCTTCTGCTAATGCGTTTCTCACAGCATCATCAAAACTCTTCTCCGAACCTGCAATAACTTCGATTACTTTTACGATTGCCATAACAGCGTTGGATTAGTTCATATTTCCGTTCGTTTAGGGTCAACGACTGAGCCTGCTGATTCGTATGATAGAATTCCCGTTTACGCGGAACATACTGGTCTGAGCTGGCCATACAAAAATGTAATGGACTTTTTCATTTGATTGAGATATCCTGATGCAATCCAGCAATCCAGCAATCCAGCAATCCAGCAATCCAGCAATCCAGCAATCCAACAATTTAGCAATCCGGTAATCCGGTAATCCAGAAATGCGTTAAGAACGGTTTTGGTGACCGGGTTTTGATATACCATTCAAAGCACATACCGGATTAAATTATACGATCATGGAAAAATCACACCTGCCGGCCACGATAATTCTTGCTACGCTGGTATCGTGTGCATCAACAGATAGTTTGACCCTCAAGAATATGAAATCACCACCTGAACTGAACCGGGTCAGCTATTTGAGTGAAGCTACCGGCAAAGAGCGCGATTATTTCGTCTATCTGCCAGCCGGGTACCACAGTGAGCCGAACAGAAAATGGCCGGTGATGTTGTTCCTGCATGGTAACGGGGAACGCGGAAATGCTAAAGATGAACTCGATTACGTGTTGGTTCACGGACCGTTATTCGAGGCATGGGCTCAAAAGAGAGATCTTCCGTTCATCATAGTGGCGCCCCAGCTGCCAATGTATGGAATGGACGATCACAACGATTATTTCGATAACCGCACCAGGGATATCATACCACAGCGCCTGGAAACGGGTGTGCCGTCGCGCCGTAAAACCGCTGAAATACCTTACCCGATGACGGCTGAACCACCGCCGGATGAACTGCCACATCCTCCTGAGGGGCCGATTTTGGGCTGGTTCAAGCTTGAAAATGATCTGATCAGTATCCTGGATCAGGTTGTAACCGGTTTTTCGGCCGATGAAAACAGGGTATACCTTACCGGTATCAGCTATGGTGGCTTCGGATTCTGGTATATGGCCGGAAAACACCCCGAAAGGTTTGCAGCCATAGCCCCGGTTGTCGGCTACGGACATCCCGATCTTACTGAACCGATAGCCCGGCATCAGATTCCGGTATGGACCTTTGCAGGCGGGCGCGATAATGCTGTGCCACCCAATCATTTTTATCCGGCACTGAATGCCCTTGAGTCATACGGGCATAAAAATGTTTTATTTACGATTCATGCTGATCTGGGCCACGATGCCTGGAAGAGAATCTACGCCGGCCATGATCTGTACGACTGGATGCTTGAACAGAGGAGGGAGTAACCCCAAAAAAAACGTCATCGTGATGATCATTCTGATCATCTCCACCCTATTCCCTATTCTATTGTTCTATTGTTCTATTGTTCACTTGTTCGAAATACGCAATCACCCCCATGTTGTAACCTTACAAAATCTGCAGCCCATTTTTTGCTGCATTTCCTTGTTAACAATAACGATTGGCATATTTCATCTGAAAATCCGTCTGTCGAACGGGAATTTCACCACATCCGCGATCTTTATTCCTGAAAAATCGGGATGATACGGATTGATTAGCAGGTTAAAGTCTCCATAGGTCACAACAGATGGTATCTGCAGAACCGCATATTCATTATCCGCCACGAAACGGTCTCCGATAACCTGCGTGGCGGCCGGATGCGGAAAGTCGTTCCAGTTCGGGGGCAGGTCCTGAATGGTCAGTTTCCTCAGCTTGATGGAATCAGGTATGAACAGGGTCATCATCATATAGTCGGCCGGCAGTGTAGCCAGAGTGAAATGTACGGCAACCTCCGCCATGGCGAGCGATCGGTTTGAGGCTGTATAGATCAGCTCAATACCTGGTGAATTCCACCGGGCGCCCTTCAGGGCCGCGCCTCTTCCCGAGAGAGAATGTGAATATTTTTCTCTGGTGAGCCGGTACGCCTCCATGTTCAGACAAATATGCCGTGATCGATACGGACCAGTTCGCCGGCTACCAGCTCTTTGCCGTACGAAACTTTAAGCAATTCGACCGGTTTCTGGTTGCCCAGGGCAAAATTGGGAGTTTCGAGCCATAGCTTTAGTTCGGCCATGCTGCCAAAAACATCGAGGCCGGTTTGGGTTACCTCGGCAAGCTCAATGATTTTTTCGGAATGGATCGATTTAAACCGTTTGGCGGCCTGTTTGTAACGCTGCATCGATTTGGTGGATACATCCAGGAAACCGGCCCAGTCGGCCTCGCTGAACGGGGTATATTGTTGAATAAGATCGAAAAGTGAATACGGTATGCCGGCCCTGATTGCTGCAATCATGAGCATTTTATCGGATAAAAATTCACTGAATGTGAACTCACGGACCGAATTGACCTGGTTATTAAATTCCGGATAATGGGAAAAATCGATGTTCGCCGAATTCAGAAAACCGGTTATTTCTTCATCGAGAAGCCGTTTGATATTCATTTGGTATCCTTAATTACACCCGTATGACTAATGTCTATTAATATACGACACTTGTCATGGGTTTTCAAATAGTTTCCCCTTTTTAAATTATCAGGCCCCTGGCTTCATTTTTCTGATGTAAATGAATTTTTTTCCATAGAAAATCATTTAATTCCCGTGTCACCGTTAGCCATAAACAATTTTACCCAAAAATTTACTTTAAATCATGCGTAGTGTCAGCCATATAGCAGGGTGTCTGTTGTGAGTGCCGCTAAAATCATGAAGGAATAAAAAGAGAGTTTCAATACCATGTATCTTATGAAATTAGTACCTGTATTAATTCTGCTGTCGGCAAATCTGTTCGCTTTACATCAGGATACAGTACGTACAGGCTGGGATCTGCCGGTGCAGCCAGCGATACAATTCAATGATAGCGAAGTGGAAACCGTGGCCACCGGAGTAATGCAACGTGATGCGGAGCAGATCAGAAACACTTCACCGGAAGGAAAAATGAATACAACAAAACCGCCTTTAAACGATAGCGATGCCTCTCTTGACGTTACCGGTCTCTGGCTTTCGGCCGACAAGCGCGGCATCATCCGCATATACGAGCAGGATGGAAAATTCTATGGCCGCCTGGTCTGGTTAAAAGAGCCGGAGGATGATCAGGGCAACACCATCCTCGATTCAAAAAACCCGGATCCTGAAAAAAGGGACCGCCCAATATTGGGCCTGCAGATGGTATTTGGACTGGAATACAGCGGGGGAGAGTGGCGGAACGGCGAGATTTACGATCCGGAGAGCGGCAGCACCTACAGCGCGAGGCTGCGGCTGAATGGCAGCGACCGGATGGATCTGCGGGGCTATATCCGCCTGCCGATGTTCGGCCGCACCGAATCGTGGACCCGCGTCGGCACGTTACCGGACAATGGTAAAATATGGCCTGGTTTTGTGAAGGGGTAATTTACCCGGAGATTCGATTGGGCAGCTGAATTAGGTGAAGTAACTGCTATATTTCGACGGTCCGGCATTCAGCGGAGCATCCGCATAAGTACGGGTTCGCATTTTTTATTCCCTATGCCATCATTCTGTCGAAAATATCCTTTTTTGTTCATGTTACTGCTGTTTCCGGTTGTTGTACATCCGCAGATACCGCAGCATGCCGTGCCACCGGCAGAGGCAGCAAGGTTATATGAACAGGCCCTTGAATTGTACCGGCAGGGTGAGCTGGACTCGGCTGTAACAAGACTGAGGGCCTTGACCGGATCCTGGCCGAACCTCGAAGAACCCTGGACACTCCTCTCTGTAGCTCTGCTGCAGTCCGAGGACTTTGACGGGGCTGAGGAGGCAGTACGCGCAGGTCTTGAATACATGCCGGAATCGGTGGGTTTGCTGCAGGTGGATGCCGAGGTTCATGTCGCCAGGGGGTATCTGCAGGAAGGTCTGCGCCGCTATGCTGATCTGGAGCAGGCGGCACGTTCCGATCAGGAACTGCCCCGCGTACAGCGTACGGAAATCCTGAACCGCTTGGCTGAACTCCATCTGCTGACCGGTTTCCATGAAGTCGAACGTGAGCGTTACAACAGGGCCGGGACCCATTTCGAAGAGGTTGTCCGCCTGCAGCCCGACTCCGTGTACGGCTACCAGAACCTGGCGGTGGTTTATTTCAGGACAGACCGATTCAGGGATGCCTCCGCTGTGATCGACCGCGGGCTGAACCGCAATCCGCTTTCGGTTACCCTTCTCAGGATGAAAGTAGCGGCGCTGTCGGGACTTGAGGAGTACACGGAACTCGAAAATATCTACAGCATATTGCAAACACTGGAACCGGACGACAGCGTTGTCACTGCGGGTTATCTTCAGGTGCTGCTCATCAACAGAAAGTTTGATGAAGCCGGGGCGTTTGTGGAGAGCGTATTGGCACGCAGTCCGGATAATTACGATCTTTATACGGAGCTTTCAGATACCTACTCACGCACCGGTTACCTGGTGGGTGCTGTCGGTATATTGCAGCGGCGTCTCCTGCGTGATCCCGGTCACCGCCCAACGTTGCTAAAAAAAGCGGCCATGCTGGAGCAGCTCGGCGAATATGAAGAGGCAGCCAGGATTTACATCAGCATTTCGGGTGAGGATTCTCCCGATCAGAAGGGCGGCCTTGGTCTCGCCCGTATGTATGCCCGCATCGACAGTGTGGATGCCGCCCAAGAGGTCTGGCAGAGCCTGACGGAAGCTTTTGAGTCTGATGAAGCGATAGTATTGGAGGCATCGCAGTTTTTTCTGGATCGGGGGAATGGAGATCGTGCGATTGCGCTGCTCGAACAGTTGAACAGATCCCGCCCGGGACCTGCCAACCGTTTTGAACTCGGCCGCGCCATCGATCGGGTTTACGGGGAGCACCGTGCCATTGAACACTACGCCTCGGCCGTGGATGATGGGTTTTTCCACCCCCTCGCATTTTACAGGCTGGCCACAGCCGGCTACAGCATCGATGGGGCAGGGCAGGGATGTGAACTGCTCAGGCGCACGCTTGATCTTACACTTGTGAGGCTCAATGCGTTGCAGAGGCAGGTACTCAGTACTCTCGGTGAGGAGGGAACCGGCGGCGGCAATCTCCTGAGGCAACCCGGCGAACCCGGTCTTGCCGAATCAGACAGCATGGCCATGTTAACCTACGAAACGCTTGCTGACCGGTGCCAGGCAGATTTTTCGCGGGAGGTTCTGTTCGACCTGCTCGACCGTTATGGTGATTCAGGCAATATCCGGTTGCTCGCAGCGCGGTTTTTCCGTAATAGCGGCGATAATGCAAAAGCCCTGGAGCAGGCATCCCTGGCCGCAAACCTGAACCCTCGTATGTTCGATGCCCACCTGTTAGAGGCGAAGCTGGCCGAGCAGATGAATCAGACAGAACGCGCACTTCAATCCTATGAACGGGCCCGCAGCCTGAATCCCGGAATAGTGGAACCGTGGGATAGCCTGATACGCCTTCACCGCCGGCGACAGACACTGGACGGACTTTGTGACCATTGGCTCGTTCTGTACCGTTTGGAGCCGGATAACCAATTACTGCGCGAAAAGCTCACCGAAGCACTGCACCGGGCCGGCCGTTATGAAGAGGTATTGAGACTGAAGCAGGAGAAAAAACCGGAGTAGAGGATGCAACAGAAAGGACTGTGAAACGAATCTTTTAACTTTTTCAAAAACTGATAGTTATTTTTAAATATTGGCAGTAATTGGCAGTATTGGTTTTTAAATAATATTTAAATATCATTGCGGGCAATCCGGGAAGTTATCCGCCGGGCACGGGACTTGAAGTGATAATTGATTGACTGGTTTTCCTTACGTAAGGTGTGACTATAATTTGGTGTATGACGGTGAAATGTATTGATTCTATCTGAGAGGTAATTTGGTGCGTTCAATTTGGCGGTTTTTTTTAGGGCTTGCTGCAGCCTTGCTACTCTCGGCTTATGCCTTAACGGCACTTGGGCAGGGTACCGGCTACAACATCGGGCCGGTATCGGTGTCAGGTTCAGTCGGTTTCAGCTCCGAGCTGTATTCTGTGAGTGGCATACAGGCCCGCCGCCCGTGGGGAGCCGGCAGGATTTTTGCCAACGCCGCCGCTTCAGCTTACGGTCTGCGATACAATCTCGACCTTAATATATCCACTGAGGAGTCGTCGCTGAGGCAGAATTTCAACCAGATCGGCCTGCAGGTATCCTATAAATGGCTGAGTGTGGCCGCCGGAGATGTCAGGCCCAATTTTTCCCAGTACAGCCTCAACGGCGTAAACGTACGAGGCGGGCTGGTTGTAGCTGTCCCGGGTCCGTTGCTGTTTTCCATGACAGCCGGACGGTCGCAGCGGGCTATCAAGCCGGGTGCCGATGATCCTTTTGTCCGGCCCGTATACGACCGCTGGCTCTATGCCGGTCGGGTGGGCTACCGCCATTCGGGGAATGCCCACGTGCAGCTGATCACAACCTATGTCAATGATTCTGAATCGAGCCTCGGGCCGGGCCTGGATCTTGCCGCGGCCGAAAATGCGACCATATCCACCCTGTTCGGTCTGCAGCTGCTTGAACGGCGCCTGGGTATCGATGGTACCGCTACCTGGTCGGCCTACACCTCCGATACCAGGATAGGGAGCGGCACTGGCGGATCTCTGCCAGGTCTGTTCGCGCCACTGATGACGGAACGCCCCGGCACAAGCAATGACTATGCTGGACGGCTGAGTATACGTTATTCCGAGGGCGGATACAGCGTAATTACCAGTTATGAGAGGGTACAGCCCGGGTTCATATCCCTGGGGCTGCCCCACACCCGGAGCGATCAGGAAACCTGGTCGGTACGTCCGCAGGGCTTTTTCATGGACCGGAAATTACGTCTTGGCCTCGATTACGGCCAGTCGCGTAACAACCTGCTCGATAACCTCACCTCAACAACACGCCGCCAGAATATGGGGCTGACCACCCAGAGCCGGATCAGTGAAAAATTAACGCTGAGCACTGCCTACCGCCTTCTGGTAAACCGGATTATTCCGGAATCGCCTGTTTCGACAGTGAGCATGCGTCAGACCACACACAATATTACCATATCGCCCTCTTATAACTGGCGGTCGGGTCAGACAACCCACGGGATGCTGCTGTCCACAAATCTCCAGCTTTTCGATATGCGCCGAACGGCTCAGACCGTTACCACAACCAGTGATTTCACGAATATCGTTACAACGGCCAGTTACAGCCTCACCCTGCCTTCAGGGCTCAGCATCAGCCCGGCGGCCAACCTGCTGTTCAGCCTGTCCGACGAAACCGACATCACCTCGGTGGGCCTCAATGTATCGGCCAGTCAGAGTTTCCTGAACCGCCTTGTAACCTTCGGAGTGAATGCCGGTTATACCAGCAATGAAACAAAATTCAAGGGTGTGATCTCCCGCGACCCGCTCTCCACACAGCAATTTACGATGAACGTGAATGCAGGATACCGGCTTCCCTTCGGCGATTACCTCCGCCTGAGTGTACGGGGCCTGCACAATGCCGGAGGTACCGGAGTCGATTTCAGCGAATTGCAGGCTGTGCTACAGCTAACACATCAGTTTTAAATGAATCAGGATGACCAGAAAGCATAGCCCGGATGGATTGCATACAACAGGCCGCAACAGACTGATCAGCCTGCTGCCCGTGCTTTTCCTGATTCAGTTATTGTTGCTTCCGGCACTCGTGCCCGATACTGCCCGGGCCCAGGGTGTAGCCCAGGTTCAGTTAACCGGCGTGCCTCCGGTTCTGAACAATCCGACCATTGCGGAGCAGGTTAGGCGCTATGATGAGGGAAGTGTTAACATGCAGTTCATCTACACCTCGCCCGGGGCCATGCCAGAAGATTTCCGGTTCCGATTCGTGGTTGATTACAACGGGCGTCCGGTGCTGGATGTACTCTCCGAGCCGGTACGCTACCAGCCGGGTGTATACCGCTACCGCAGTTTTGATGATTTTGTACCTATCCGCTTCCAGCGTACGCTTGCCAGCGTACTTTCAGAGCTGAACAGCAGCTTCGACGGATCTGTGAACCGTGCCGGAGTACTGCCGGAGGGCACCTATACCCTTTCGGTCGAGGCCGTACCGGAGAATGAGGCGTCGCTGATTACCGTTATCCCTGCGTTTTCCACATTTTCGGTCCACTATGCGGAACCACCGGTTCTGATTGCTCCCACCGACCAGTCGCTGATCAGCCCCACCCTCCCCATATTCAGCTGGTCCACCGTGGGCGGTCTTCCCCCCGGTTCAATGGTCGAATACGAATTCCGCCTCGTGGAGATTTTTTCGGGCCAGTCTGTGGGAATCGCCATCGAAGCGAACCGTCCGCTGGTTAACCAGATCGTGTCAGGGAACAGTTTTATCTACGGGGCCGATCAGCTGCCCCTGCAGGTGGGCAGGCGTTATGCCTGGAGAATCCGGGCCACCGAAGCCATGTTCGGCATCCCTTTTACCGACGATGGCTACACCGAAATCTACAGTTTTACGATTACCGATCAGTCCGGTGCCATCGTCGATAATTACACATGGAGGTTCCCCTTCAGCCGCCCGTTTCTTGAGGTCACGGTTGAGGATGCCCTGATCGGTTCGAACAGCATCCGTCTCGACGGGCGTACCACAGGTGTGATTGATGGTCGCACAACCGGCATCACCATCGATGAGCTGGTTCTCGACCCCGATGGCAGCACCGTTCGTGGCGGCCGTGCCATTCCCGACATCACCATTCCGTTTGAATCGGCTATTGGCTCTGGGGGATCGCTTCAGCCCTTTGCCACGGCCGGTGAAACCCCGTCGGCAGGCAACAGAAGCCAGGTCTGGTTCCGTCCGAACCAGTTACGCATCATGCCCCAGGGCATTGTACCATCGCAGACGGGCCGCGGCGCAATCCGCTTCAACGATATGGACATTACCGATCTGGATGTGGCCTTCTCATCCGATTTTGCCCTTGGCGATGATATGACAATAGTATCGGGCCGGGCAAACTTCAGTCGCGAGGGTGTTCCGCTTGCCGTGATCGACATGTCAGGATTCCGGTTCGATCAGGTGGATGAGACCGATATGCTGGCTGCACTGCCGGAACGCATTGCCATACTCGATGAGGAAATCGCCTTCATCCGCTTGCGTGACGATACCATGGCATTTGTAGACCTTGAGCGGCGCAGCGACGGATTCGTGAGGATACTCCCGCGCAGCAGCCTGAACCCCGTGCTCGTACTGAAATCCCTTGCCGGCGGCCCGGAACTGGCGGTTACGCTGCAGGAGATGGTCCTCGACCCATCCATGCGGCAGATCGTGTCGGGCGGGTTTACGTTTGCGGCAGCAAACGAGGCAGCGGCCATGCTGCTGGCCGACCGCGGATTTCCGCTTCGGCTCAAATCCATCCATTTCAATCCGGCCGAGGGGTTCCGTTTTGATGCCACACTGCGCCTGTTTGACCGCACTTTCGATGAGGGCGGTGATCTCAGCCTGTATGTGAACCGCAGTGGAATCATGCAGTCGTCGGTCTCCCTGGCCAATGCCAGCCTCTCTGTACCACTGGCAGGCAACGGCGACAAGGTGAGCCTCGATATCCATACGGTGAACGGCCTGCTCGATATGAACCTGCTCACGCCCGATGTGCCATGGTTCTCGCTGAACCTCGGTGCCCTCTTTACCATAAAGGGCAGCCAAGCCTCATCCACCACGGCCGATGTGATGTTTTCGTTCAATGCCCACGGCGATTTCATCTTCAACGGGTTTGCAGGAGCGGGCGAAAACGAGCTGGCCGTGATCGATATTGATCCGGTCCGTTTTGACGTGGAGCGCATCAATTCGCTCACCCTCGGGTACTCCAGGGCTTCCGGTTTCGACTTTAACGCGAAACTGGATGTAAACCTGAGCATCAGAACCGGAGCGCAGGAAATTGCCATCCCGCTCAATAACATAGAGCTGCGCAACAGCGGGTTCCTCATACCGGATCAGAACCTGCACGACGGTCAGCCCGGGTTTAATATCCCGGCATTTACCATGGGCCCGGTCGAACTCCGGCTGCTTGCCATGCGGCTGCCGGGCATTCAGTTCGACTGGTTCAACTGGACGGCCGGCACCCCGGGCACTATCGACCCGAAACTTGACTTTGAAATCGGCTTTCCCGGTTTCCGTGACCGCGCCGGCGAACTTGCCCACGCACCTGTAACACTGCAGAATGCGGGTCTCGATGGGGGATTCATCACCGGAGAACTCATCCCCTACACCTTTCAGGGCTCAGGCGTTTTTGTGCCCTTCGGAGGAACAACGGGGATACATGTACAACGCATTGAAGGGCGCCTGTTCCGCGACGGCAGCCGGCAGGGTATAGATGTTCGCATGAACGCCGGCCTGCACGCCCCCGCCCTGTTTCCGGAAAATGCCGACGGATGCAGTGCCCCCAACTTCACTGTTGCTTTGGCTGAGAGCAGCCGTTTTGAAGGCCGTATAGAAAACATCAACCTGTGCCGGATATTTCAGGCGGGTCCGGGCAAACTTACATTCGGCAACGGATTTGTCGATTTCAGCGTCAGCGGCGACAGCCAGCAGTTAAAAGTTGGCGGATCGGTCACCGCCGAACTGACGGCCGATTACCTGACGGGCGCCGCAGCAACAGGCTCCATTGAACTGGATGTGATCAGCGGGCAGGTACTGAGCCTTAGCGCTGTTGCTACCGACCTCACCTGGCGTTACCCAGCTGCCAGGCCCATGTTTACGTTCGGCGTAAGCCGGGCTGAATTTACCCCGCAGGGGCTGGTAATGAACGGTGGCGGAACCCTGAACCTGCAGAGCCGGCAGATGGATGTTCAGTTGTCAGACCTGTCCCTCGATTTCAGCAATGGCAGCATCAGCGGCGGCGAAGTAGAGATCAGGGCCGGTTTCGGGCTCGAAGTTGGAGTGAGTCCCTTCGGTTTCACCGTGGTCGATAAAACCGCACTCACCGGACAGGATGAAAACAAGGCGCTTCTGGTACTGCAGCCCGGCCTGAAAATCAATCGCGACGGTCTCACCATCGATGGCAGTGCCACGGCCCACGTGAGGGCGCTTGGCATTGTCGAGGAGGGTATTTCAGCCAATTTCGACGGATTCAGGCTCGGGTTCAGTCCAGTTGGTGTGCGCGACGGCCGGGTCGACATGATGCGGGGCGACAGCCGCATCGGCTTCATCGACAAAACCGGCTTCACCCTCGATAACATACTGGCCATCCTGCCCCTGCCCGACAAGCTGCCCCTCCCCAACCAGGAGATCGCCTATCTGGTTCTTAAAGACGGCGATGAGGAGCTCGTAGAGCTGGGTACCCTCAACGAGGGCGAGACCACCAGAAGCATGAAAACAAAGGATGGCAAAACGGTGAAACTGGTAATAGCCTCGCTCGGTGAGCCGGGCAGTCATCCCGAGTTCGACATCGCATTCGATCTTACGGTTAATGCCACTAACTACACCATCATGGGTGGCGAGATCGATGTGCAGCTGACCAACAACCCCTATAAACTGTCCAACTACGGCCTCCCCCTTGATCTGACCCGCATCCGCTACGCCATGCAGAGCAGTGGCAGCTTTGAGCTCACGGCCGGCACCCGGCTTGTTCTGCCCGAGGGTGTGCCCGGGCTCACCGTGAACATCGGATCCGAACTCACCTTTACTGAAAACGGTTTCAAATCGCTCATTATCGCTGACGGTGAGTATTCACTGACACGCCCGGTAAATGCCGGTCAGATTACCCCCATGGTCAGCGTAATGATGCCCGACAGCACCCTGGGTATGGCGGTAACCGGCCTGAACGTGAATATTGGTGAAAGCAGCAGCTTCAAATTGTCGGGGGATGTGACCAGTAAGGTGATCCGCGATGCCGACGGAAACATGTCGCCGCTCCACTTTTCGGCAGCCTATGATGAGGCACAGAACAGCTGGCTCTTCAGCCTTGATACCTCCCATCTGCCTGGGGGCAAGCTACCGCTCTATAAAGCCGATTTTGCCCAGGACCCCAATACACCGTTCACACTGGCCATCACCGAAACCGATTTTGCCGTCAGCTTTGCAGGCGTGATCACCATACCTGACCTGGGCGATGATTTTGCCATTGCCATCGAGCGGTTCCTGATAAGCCGCAGTGAGATCGAGATCGCCGCAGCCCTGCAGATGGACCAGCAGATCAACATGTTCGGAGACTTCCTTACTCTCACGGTGAGCCGCATAGGACTGGAGTACAGCAGCAATGTGAATGTGTTCTATGTGGAAATGGACGGGGCGTTCGATACCAAAGTGGATCAGGCAAAACGGGCGAATGATCCGTCAGCACCCACTACCGCAAATCTGGCTTCATTTTCAGGTATGAGGGTTGGTACCGATGGCTCCTTCGAACTAGGGTCAGGTCAGGTCAACCTGCTGGCCGGCCGCACGCTTGATGTGCTGGATGATGTAATGTGGCTGAGCGAGCTGGGCATTGGCTTCAGGGACGACGCCCTGCTGCTTTCGCTCGGCGGTGTGGTACAGCTGCCTGTACCCGGGCAAACAGGGAGTGGATCAGGTACGGGCACAGGGCAGGGAACCACCCAGGGTCCAGGTCAGGGATCGGGGCAGACCGGCCAGCAGGATCCGGTTCGCTCTGATATCCGCATCGCCATCAACAGCCGAGGTGAGATCGTGGATGACCTGCAGCTCACATTCAGCTTCGACAGCAATTCCGTGCCGGTGGTGGGCAACAATACCGCCACTGAATTCCGCATGGGCGATATCGCCACATTCGAACTGACCGGGGCCGCGGTCGACTTCGACGTAATGAACCCGGTCAACACCACCCTCTATGGCGCCGCAGCGGTGCATATTCATAACAAGGGGCAGACACCGGCAGGCTCGAACCGGGACGCGGGCGGTCGCGACCGTGTTATCATGCTGGGCAATGCAAACGATATCCGTACCAGCCCGGGCATCAAATATTCCTTTGTCGACGGCCTTGAATTCATCATCGATGTACAGGGGACCGAAGAGAATCCGTTGTTCTCGTTCGAGGCCGGCCTGTTCCGGTTCGACCTGGTATCGCTGTACATGCCCGACGTCACAGATTTCAACGTGACCATTGCGGGCGTGGCAGGTGTTGAGCTGTCGGGGGTATCGGGCAGCTTCGGTTTCGAAGGCTTTTCGTTCGGTTCGCAGGGCATAACCGACTGGGGTGGACCGAGTGGTTCGTTCTCCCTGTCGGTAATGGATGTGGTATCGATCGAACTGAACCAGTTCGCGTTTCAGCGTCAGCGTGCGGGTGGCCCGGCAGTCGATATGCCGATGGTCAAAAGAGTGGTGAATGCGGGTACCGAATCCGATTCCACGTATACGATAGCTGTTAAGCAGTACCTGATGTTTGCGGGGGCACAGATCAGCCTTGGCAAGGGGGATGCCTTCCGGGGCGGGGTCGACAAGGTCCTGTTCTATGAAACAATGGCCGGTGCTATTCACCTGAACATAGAAAATGCCAATATCCAGATTGGTGAAGTCGCTTCGCTCATGGCCTCACTGGAGTTTGCGACCGACAATACCGGTTTTCTGCTCAGGGTGGCCGGAGTTGGCAGGCTGAGGGATCTTGGATTTGCTGCGGTCGGGAAGATCGCCACCATCAATAACGAGCTCAGTTTTGGAATTTTTATTGCGGGTACCGGTTTGAATCTGGATCTTTTCCCTATTGTACCGGGTACCATCATCATGAAAGGCGGCGGTGCCGGATTCTTCTACCGGCCGGAACAACGCGATATTGAGCTGGTGTATACTGCCCTCAACAATCTTGGTTCAGGTGGTTTCAGGGTGAATAACCCGAACGGCCTGCCCAGTGCCAACGGTACCATCTTTGCCGTAATGATCTACGCTGAACTGGGGCTTGTTGGATCTGTGGCATCCGGGTTTATGGTCGATGGCCGCGCCCTGCTAACCGTTACCGACCAGTTTGCCAATATTGATGTAAACGGATTTATCGCCCGGCAGACCGGATCGCCGGGCACCTTGTATGGCGGTCTTTATCTGACCGTTAAGTGGCCAACACCGGCGAATGCATCGTTCTCGATTGAGGGTGGCGTAAGTGTGGATGTGACCTACCCGGTTGTTACCGGCAGTGCCCGGGTCGATTTCTTCCTGGCCAAACCCGAAAACCAGCCCCTGGTATGGGCCATCATGGGGCGGGCCGATTTCCGGGTGATTTCCTTTGTTAACCTTAGCGGGCGCTTTCTGGTAAGTCCGAACGGAATGCTGCTCAGCCTGAGCTCGAGGGTCCGTTTTGATGTAAGCATTGTCTCCGTTTCCAGCAATATGGAACTTGCATTCTGGTTTGTACGCCAGGGCGGTGGGGTCAAACTGGGAATCTACGCCGAGTTCAGTGCCAAGGCCAGTGTACTGAGCGGTGCAGCAACAATGAGCGCTACCCTGAAAGGGGCCCTTATCATAGAGAGAGGCAACTTCCTTTTCTATGCCAGTGGAAGTGCTCATGTAAAAGTCATTGCTGTATTTGAAGGGCGGATCACGGCCTGGGTTTCGGTAGAAAATGGCAGGCCGAAAGCCGGAACCGGCAAAAACTCACGCTATGAAAATATGGTTGCGGCGGCCAGGGGCCAGGCAAGCAATCTGGAGTCGGAGGCAAGGGCCCTCACCACGCAGCTGAATGCAGCACGGGGGGCGCAATTCGCCTTTACCCAGGAGTATCTCAGGAACGCTGGCATTAACCTCAGGAGTCTCAGCCTGACCGAACGGCGGCAGGTAGCCGGCAGAATGCTGACGCTTGAAGAGCGCTTCAGCGATTTCCTGAACCTGGCCAGAGGGTCTTTTGATGCCTATCTCACCGATATCGTGATCGCTGAAAATCAGCCGGTGCCTGATGAGGCCCGCATAGCCCTGGACAGGATGCAGGAGAAAATCACAATCCTCAACGAAAAAGCCGCTCAGGCCAACCTGATCGCCGAAGATCTTGAACTCAGGTTTGAAGGCTTGCAGCGTACATTTGCCGACATCGACGATCACAGCAGCCCGCTACTTGCCGTGGAAACCTATGATTTTGTGCTCGATACCGAACGTGACAGTGTTCAGACCGGACAGCTCCAGACGGCCTACGACGAATATGAGGATATGTTCAATGAATACAGGAGTGCGATCACACGCAGTGAAACGGCTATAACCATGCTAGCCGCAGAACTCCACGGCCCGGAAGGCCTTACTACGTATATGCCTGCCTTTACAGAGGCATACGTAGCCATGAATGAGTACTACGCAAAAGTGCTGGCCTATCATTCGGAATCAATATCTCATGGCAATGGAATGTGGCAGACCTTCACCTCACATAACAGGGCCATATATAACACCTTTAACAGCTCCACCCCTATCAATAATATTTTTCAGCGGTTCATCAGCAGTGTTGGTGCATTGAATTTCAGCGCTTTTAAAACATTCCAGGCTGAATTCAGCAGTTTTATTTCCCAGAATGTTGACCGGTACCGCCTGATACAGGATCTTGCACTGGCAGAAGATTCCCTTCGTACAAGAACATCTGAACTCAATAAATCGGCTTCGGAGTACGACAGCTATCTTCGCGGGCTCGACCGGACCCAGCTTGAGAGGGAAATCGCAGATAAAGGGGTCAATCTGTGGGTCGATGTACTCAGGTACAGTATAGCTCCCTACATCATGTGGCATACCAGGCAGCAGCACGAAATGGCAAGGGAGTATAACCGGAATATCTGGGAGGAGATACGAACAAATTATTCGCCGCCAACACGCTCCATCAGTAGGTTATTCGTGATCCAGAGCAGGATGATCGAAAACCAGATCGCAATGATCGACGAATTCATCGACTGGGCGGGCGACGGTCTATCTACTGCAGATAGAAGTGAACTCCGGAATCAGCGGCAACTATGGGCAGTAATGCTCGAACCCCCGAGAATCGACAGCTTCACCATGACCCCGAACCGGACAGGCCACTTCAACAGGGTTGAACTGACCTGGGCGGCATCCCATCCTTCAGGTGATATTGCTGAATCGGTGATCAGGATCTTCGGATCAGGAGTCGGTGATATTTACCAGTCGATGGGGCCGGCCAGGAGCCTTACGCAATTCGTAAACCGTGAACATATGTTCAGGGATACAGGTACTCTCAGAATTCAGCTTCTGGTACGCGGACCCGGCGGGACGCTTACGTTTACAGACACTGATTGGGTGACTGTAGCCGTTGCCCCGGAGGGGGATTCAAGACCTGGTGTGGTTGCCGGTCCCGCTACCACGATCCTGCCACCGGCCGCCAGCGAGGTTCCCGCTGCCCCCGGTATTGTATTCCCGTTCGGCAATGCACCCGATGGTTCAGTATGGACATCCGACCCTGCACGACTGGAATTTATTCTGACGGCAGCCGATGAGTCGGGCACACAGCTTACCTACGAGGCATCCATTGGAACTGCGGCAAATCCGCAGTCCGTACTCGACTGGGTCATCCTGCCGGCCGGTGCCCGTCCGCCAGAAATGGTTGATTATACAAAATCGTATTTCTGGAGACAGATCGTGGGCTATCAGGTCGAATTCGGAGTTGGTGATCAGACCCGTTATGGGATAATCGAAGGGCTTAACCTGAATGCAGGCCAATCGTACCGCCTGGCGGCCAGGGCAACCAATGCCTACAACAACACCGGCGCCGAATCAGTAATCAACCTGCGCTATGATGCCACGCCTCCCGTTTTTGCCAGCGGCACTGGTCGCCTTGAAGTGGAGCAGCCCAGGCTCCGTGATACCCGGGTAATGTCTGGTACGGGTGGTATGCACGACCGACCTGTGGTGATTCAGCCGTTCAACAATCTTATGCCTGAGATCGGACAGTACGACAATGTTGAGAGGATGATGCAGTGGTTTAACAGGCCCGACTCGGTAACCATTACTGCTCAATGGCCTGCGGCTGCCGACCCAGAGTCCGGAGTCAAACAATACGACGTGGTAGTTTCCGGTTTTGAATCTGCCGTCGGGGCATTCCGGGGTGCCGGTCGCATTTACACCACTACCGACACACGTGCCAGCATGAAAGCGGCTTACTACCTGGAGCCGTTTTACATCCATGTAAGGGCCGTCAATTATGCCGGCGGTGCTGAAATCTTTACCATGGGCCCCTTCGAACCGATGCCGGATCCGACGAGGCCGGTTTTCCCGCAGACACTTGTCGGTTACGTGGGCGATGACCTCGTTCTCTGGCTCAGGGCACCAGGCCAGGACAACGAATCGGGCATTGCCGGATACCAGTTTGCCATTGGCTATGAAACCGGAAATTTCGGGATCTCCCCGCCGGGCAATGTGCAGATACGCGACTGGCCCCAGGGCGGGCAGCTCGATTTCAGAGCGGGGCAATATGATATTCCAATCGAGGGCGAACTTGCTCCCGGATTCATTCTGAACGTGAACCCGGCTGATATGGAAACCGCCGATGACATTTATATCTACACCCGTTCGGTGAATACGCAGGGTATCGTCTCTGATGCCTGGCCAACGGGTGGCCGGGGACTTCACATACGCGATGTAACGCCTCCGCTTATTGGTAACATCCGTTTTGAGTATTACCCGATATCAACCGCTCAGGTACCGCCAAGGCCCGAGAGGCTCGATGTGATAGTCGATGAGGTTTACGATCCCGGATCTGGCCTCAGTTCCTTCACCATGAAGCTCAGCGACCTGGATACAGGCGAGGAGTTGTGGACCGAGTCACAGGCTTTTAATCCTGAAAGTGCCGGATTCTTTACGCGCAGGCAAGAATATTCCGGTCTCTATGGCGGGCCGATCCGGTTTGATGATGACCGAAGGCTGCTGGGCCGGCGTCTGAAGTTTGATGTGACTGTTATAAACGGAGCCGGACTGGTAGCGGAGGCGTCGGCGGAACACGATATGACCGTTCAGGAGATGCCTGATTTCACGATTCTGGGGCTCATCCGCAGGAGTGGTTATGTTGAACCAATGCTGGATGTGAGCATCCGGGGAGTGAACGGGCATGAGGCCGGAATCCGGTCGGTCGAGGTTATGCTCGAAGATGCCGATACAGGTGAGATGCTGGCCGACTGGGAATCGGTGACCGGCGTGATTACCGGCGGCATCTGGCTCGGTGGTCCCATGGATCTGAGCTACTTCCGGTCGGCTGCATCATTCCACAACCGCAGGCTGAGGGTCACCGTAAGAGCGGTCGACGGTCTGGACAGGGTAAAAACCATCACAAGAGTACTGGGCAGCTAAGGTCAATGAAAAAATATCTCTACACAGCAATTGTTTGTTTTGTAATACTGGCTTTATCCGGTACCGGACTGCACGCACAGACTCCCGGCGAGTACGAATTCCGTGTGGCTGTAAGAATGGATGGCGCTGCGTATGTGTACCACTCCGGTACGCCGCCGCTGGGCTATTCAATTAATATCTACCGCAGGGACAGCCCGGACGGTGAATTTGTACTTCTTACGGACAAACCCATATCAGGAGCGGCAAATGAACGCCAGCTCAGGTCGAGGCTGGGCAGTTTGTACTGGGATCTGCGCAACAGGCTCACTACCACCGATACCAATGCCGATATTCTGTTCACCCTGCGAGCTGATCGGGTAGCCGGCCTGCTCACGGGTTTCCTTTATCCTGAGGTGGCTGAAGCGCTCGGCCGGCTCTTTATTGACCGATCGGCACCTGCAGGCAGGCGGGTCACCTACCGGCTGGAACTGCTCGATGAATTTGAGGAGCCCTCCGGTGAGGTGTATGACCATGATGTAACCCTCACGCCGGCCCTCCCTGCCTCCCCCCGGAACCTCCGGGCAGAGCACGACAGCCGCTTCATAACCCTGAGCTGGGACTACCCGCCCAACCGTCAGGGCGAAGACGATAAGGTTATCCGGTTCGGGGTGTATCAGATAGGTACCGACGACAGCCGTATCCTGTTGAACCGCGATGTGATCATCCGTGATGAAAATATCTCCGTGTACCGCTTTGAACACGCCGTTCCCGAAACCGGCCGCAATTACCGTTATGTGGTTGCGGTGGTAGATATTACCGGGCAACAGAGCCCCGACAGCAACATGCTGGACTACCGGGTTACCGAAAACCGTGCGCCGGCTTTCATCAACGGCCTTGTGGCCCTGCTGAACGACGACCAGACAGTGACCCTTAGCTGGCCGGTTAGCGTTGATCCCGCCGCAACCGGCTACCACGTTTACCGGGGTACTACCACTGAAGAGGATGCAGAAAGTGTCCGCCTTACCGATATACCGCTCGGGCTTATGCAGACCACCTGGCAGGATACCGGTACCGCACACCCGGGTACGCCGCGTTTTCTCGCCTACCGGATTACGGTTACCGGCAGTGAAGGTCGCGAGAGCGAGATGAGTAATGCGGCCACAGTGAACCTCCCCAATCTCACCCCTCCGCCTCCGGCAGTGGGTATTCGCGCGGAATATGCCGATAACGGCACCGTTGTGCTGAACTGGGATGCCCCTGCTGCAATGGATCCCGACTTTAAAACCTGGATACTCATGAGAAGATCGCTCGATCGCCGGGCCGCACCGGTACCTACGCGAATAAACGAGGGTGATGTGACCGGAACCCGTTTCGTGGACCGCGGCCCAACTGGGGCTGGTTTTATCGAAGGGATGGAATATGAATTCAGCGTTGCCTCGTCAGACAGCGCCCGAAATACCAGCGATCCGGTTTTTGTGCGTCTGATGATCCCTAAAACAACCCCGCCCGACGCACCTTATGGATTCCGGGCCCGGAATGAAGAGGGGTTCAGGGTCGTCCTGAACTGGACACCCCCTGCTGACCTGACCGTTGCTTCCTATACCATTGAACGCCGTGATGAAGGCAGAACGGGACCGGTTCAGTTTGATGTGCCGGCGGGCACGCTTAGTTACAGGGACGAATCGGTCGAATCGGGCAGGACCTACCTCTATCGGATACGTGCGGCTGACCGTTTCGGGAATCTCAGTGAATTTACACCAGACGACCGCGTTGAAGTGCGTCATTTCATCCTCCCACGTACGGTGCGCAACGTACGTGCCGAGGCCATTGAAGGTGCCGCCGGAGTGCGTGTATGGTGGGAACCCGTTCCCGACGCCGACCTGGCCGGCTACCGTGTGTTCAGGTCGGAAATCGCGACCGGTGTGTTTGAGGAGATCACACCCGAAATGATAGGTACAGGGGTCACCGTGTTCACCGATCCGGAAGGAACAGCCGGTAACTGGTACCGGGTACGTGCATACAATACATCAGGTAATGAAAGCCGTCAGGGCGACCCGGCCCAGGCCAGAACCGAATCAGGAGGTAACTGAATTGAAACGGCTGCATACATATTACAGGATAAAACGGACCATGACCGGGGCACTGTTTCTGCTTGCAATGCTGCTTGGCCCCGTGTTCGTCAGTGACCAGCAAGTCGTTTATTCGCAGTCGGGCCCCGCTTTTACCGACATCCCCCTTTTCATGTTCGGAACCGACCAGCAGGATATTGACCTTGAGCCATACCTCGAACCCGGAGGCGATCCCGTGGATTACAGCAGCTTCAGGTTCATCGATTTTCCCAATGCCGGTTTTGTGCAGCAGATCCCGGGATCATTGGTGCTCAGATACTACAGATGGAATTTCAGCGAAATAACGGAATACAGCTTCAGCTTTGTGGTGGATAACACGGCGGGTGAACGCTCCGATACGGTACGTGTGTCGCTGTTGTGGCAGCCCGAAGTGGTGGTGAATGTGCGAACACTCGAAAATGAACCCGTCTCTTTTGAGATACCCGGGCAAATACCGGATCTGCCGAATACCCTCTATGATTACGAAAACCTGGTGTTCATACCCGGTGTTGCATCAGGTACGCTCGAACAGGGCGCCGAAGCCGGTCAGTACACCTTCAGTCCCGATGCCGGCTACAAGGGCGTGCAGATAGTGGAATATCGCCTGCCATGGTCCGGCGAGAACATCCTGATACTTGGTGTGCTCGACCTTCGCGTGGGCGGAGCCAGGCCGGTTGCCAGCGACGACAGCTTCCGGATTGCCTTTGGTACCGACAACCGCCTGCCGGTATTTGTTAACGATACCGGGGTCGATGCGCCCGTCGACCCGAAATCCGTAATACTGTTCGGCACGGATGAAATTCCCGGATCGTTTAATATCGACGAGTTCACTCTCGGGGACGGGTTCATAAACTATTTTTCACCGTTTGAAATCGGTGAATACTCTTTCCGCTATGTGGTATCAGATGAGTTTGGCGTGGAATCGGATACCGCAACGGTAACCCTCAACATTGTTGAGGCCGAACAGCTCTTTTCCCGTTTCCCGGGACCATACACCATGGGATCAGGCATCGTAACAGATCTTAATATCATCCCTGCCGGCAACCAGGCCGCAGATCTAGCCGACCTCGAGAGCTTTGTAATGGTGAAGTCCCCCGAACTGGGTACCGCTGAAATACTGGAAAACGCGCGTGTCCGGGTATCCACATTACCGGAAGACGGCGGGCCGATGGAATTCATAATCAGCTACACCAGTAAGGAGGGTGTGCTTGCAAACCCGGTCTACTTTTTTATTCAGGTCACTGGATCGATCAACCCCCGCCTGGAGGCAGAGCAGGGCGTGGTTAATGAACTCGATATCCGGCAGGGTTTCAGACAGGCAGAAGAGGGTTTCGAGGTAGAGCCAAGGGATAAGAACACCCGGATAGTTCCGCTGACCCTGCCGCAGTTCGGCACCTACGAAGGCGAGAAGGACTCCAGCGGTGTTTTCCTTTACCGGGCGCCGTCCGGCTATCTGGGCCCTGACCAGTTTGTGGCCGCCATAGAGCGGCGCGATGAGCCGGGTGTGCTCATATCGGTGGTGAATGTGCTGATTGAGGTGGGGCCTTTCAATGAACCCCCGGTTGTGCCCGACACTATGGTAACCATGCTGGTAACGGATGAGGGCATTGTGGTGGATGTTCTGGCTGCGGCGTTCGACCCCGACGGACAGGTGGTCGACTCTACGCTTGCCATCACCCGGCA
Source organism: Balneolaceae bacterium (assembly GCA_007694035.1). Taxonomy (GTDB): domain Bacteria; phylum Bacteroidota; class Rhodothermia; order Balneolales; family Cyclonatronaceae; genus RECM01. The sequence continues at coordinate 4,352 of RECM01000276.1, read as the reverse complement.
GCCTTCAAATGGTGAAGCAGGCGTGTTTGTATCTGAACTAGCCGATGCCTACCTCATAAGCTATTTTCCGAACCCGGAATTCACCGGCCGCGACACCGTGGCCTATACCGTACGTGATGACCAGGGCAAGGAATCGGCAGAAGGGTTGCTGATCATTCAGGTTATTGAGGGCATAAAACCGGTTATAACCTTCGATTTCGGAGGGTATCTGGGTGCAGGCACCCCATTGACACTCGCCATCACAAGCCTGGCAGTTTCGGAGGAAGGGGCACTCGATCCCGCCAGTATCCGGGTAGTGAGCGATCCTGAAAACGGTACGGTTACCACAGATCCGGATGGGGGAACCCTGACCTATCTTCCGGATTCCGGTTTCGAAGGCGAAGAAAGTTTCGACATTGCCATATCCAATGAGTTCGGTATAGAGTCGGATCCGGCCAGCATTTTCCTGATTGTTAATGAAAGCGTAAACGATTCGGCATCGGCCACCGCGGGTGTGCCGGTTGTGATCGACATCCTCGAAAATGACCTTGAAATTGCCGGTTTCCCGGGCAGCGACTTCCCGCCCGACCCGTCTACCGTCTTCCTCCTGACCCTGCCGCAAAACGGTTCGGTGCAGATCGACCCCGAAACCGGTACGGCCACCTACACCGCAGCGCCGGATTACTCAGGAATGGTGCAATTCATTTACCGGGTGCTCACCCGTTTTGGAACACCGTCGGTTACGGCAACCGTTACCATCAGTGTGGAGCAGCCCAACCAGCCGCCTGTGGCGGAGAGTTTCAGCGTAACGGGTATCATCAACACACCAGTCGACATCAACCTGCTTGAGCGGGTTAGTGATCCCGACGGAAGCATAGACTCCACCAGCTTTGAGATTACCGGCCTGCCTGAAACGGGTACCCTCGAATTTGTTTCGACGGGCATGGTGCGCTACTCACCGGCTGAGGATTTTACAGGTGAAGACAGTTTTACCTACACCGTTCGCGACGACCGCGGGGATGTTTCCAACGAGGGCCTGGTCTCTGTAGTCATTGAACCCGAACCGGAGAACCGTCAGCCCGTGGCTGCCGATTTACGTACTACGGTTCGCATCAATGAATCGGTTCTCGTGGATGTCCTGGCATCGGCATCCGATCCGGATGGCGATGATCTGACCATTATATCGGTTACCGAACCCGGAAATGGCACGGCAGTGATCGAGAATGACCGCATACGCTATATGCCGGCCATGAACTTCACAGGCAGCGACCAGTTTGAGTACACCATAACCGACGGTCGCGAAGGCTTTGCCACGGCACGGGTCGATGTGGATGTGGTGAGCTACAGCTATTCGGTGACCCTTATCGGCGACGGGGGATCGGCCGTGGTGCGTGCCGCGGCTATGAACGGCAGTGGCGTGATAGTTGGTACAGCCGGCGGGTCCGGCGTACCGAACCGCGGTTTCCGGTGGGAAAACAGCCAGTTTACGTTCATAAACGGGATTTCGCAGGTTTTCGGTCTCAATGATGCCGGCGATGTGGCCGGTTCGGTCGAAACAAATGACGCCGTTTATCCGGCTGTAGTCCGGAATGGTCAGTTGTTCACGGCCACCGGGTTCGGGGGTGACATTGGCGTGACATACGCCATTAACAACGTAGGTGTTGCGGTAGGTACCATACAGGGTGAAGATGGGCAGTTGCGCGGGTTCCGCTGGGAGGGTGAGCAGCCGGTGGTGATCGATAACACCGATGGCTCGGGCATGCCCGGAACGGACGGAAATCTGCAGCTTCTTTCAATTAATGATGCAAATCTTGCGGTCGGCACCTGGCAGGCCGGATCCGGTCAGTTCAGGGCGGTACGGCAGATTGATGAAAATACCTGGTCTGACCTGCCGCATCCGGAACCATCTTCCGCCTCAGCGTCTGTAAGAGCGTTTTCTGTAAACAATGCCGGCTCGGTAACAGGTGCCGCCGAAACAGCCGGCCGCATAAGGGCTATATTGTGGGCAGATGACAACAGCGTGACACTTTTGCCCGGTCTGGGTGGTTCGTTTACTGCAGCGTATTCCATCAACGGAGACGGTGTGATCGCAGGCGCTGCCGGAACTACACAGGAGCCGCTGAACTCATCAATCCTGAATACGCTCTACGGATACGATTTCAGGATAAGCAGCCAGGCCGGTATTGCGGCCGTTAAAGGTCATGGTACGCATTCCCGCTATGATATCGCTGAAGCGTTTGGCCTGCGTGCAGTTGTATGGATTATGGGCCAGATTGTGGATCTGAACGCCGCTATTCCGGGCGGTTCGGGATGGGTGCTTAATGAGGCCCGCGCCGTGAACAGTGCCGGGCAGATAACCGGTTTTGGCCGGATCAACGGTCAGGTCAGGTCGTTCCTTCTCACCCCTGATAACAACACTTTTCCTGAGACAATCCCGGCCACTGTTCGGGTATCCGCAGGATCAGCAGATGGTATCCTGATCGATCTGCTGGCCGGCACATTCGATGCCGACGGCGACGCGCTGGAGGTCATTTCTATCAGTGGCGGGAAATACGGAATCATTACCGACCTTGGCGGAGGACTGGTCAATTACCGTCCGACCGTCTCAGAGGTTGCCACCGATACCATCTATTACAAAGTCCGCGATTCACGCGGTGCTATGGCCGCAGGCGAGGTAACTGTCCGCATTGAAGAAATACCGGCCAATTATGAGCTTCATCAGAATTTCCCGAACCCGTTCAACCCATCAACAACTATTGCTTTCACCCTTCCCGAACGGTCGCAGGTAACGATCGAAATCTTTGACATCAGTGGCCGCCGTGTGGCCGGAGTCCTGAACGAAACCCGCGATGCAGGCCATCATGAAATACGTTTCGATGCTTCTACACTGGCAACCGCCGTGTATTTATACCGGATGCGGGCAGGTGCTGTTACCTCATACAGGAAAATGCTGCTGCTGAAATGAGCAGGCTGAAAGCTCCGCCCATCTTGTTTTTTGAAAAAAGAATCCCCGTAAATCCTATATGGGGAAGCCGTCCGGGCATTGGGTGAGGTAACTTGCCTGATGAAGCCCCGGAGATCTGAAAGGGCTGATCAACATGCATAGATGCAGATTGGTAAACATAGAATCTATTTCAGGGATCAGATACAGTTGACTCTGATCCCTTTCATTCCTTTATCGGCATGTTGTCATCCAATACCGCCTGAAATATGAGATGATTCTAATGTTAAATTAAGATTTAGTTATTATTGGATATATAGATGTCAGTCAGGATCAGAATGCCTAAGCGTGACGGAGTTCATTTTTTGTAAGTTAATGTTGCTTATATTTTTACAATCTATTCAACAAATAAACGGGTGAAGACAAGATGGAAAAAATCAGCTATTGATCAGGATAAGGGAGTTTTGAAAATGAGGAAGTTTCTCATTGTGGCACTGGTTATCGTGTCGGTCATAACCTTCAGTTGTGACACGGTTGATACGTCTTTTGATGATGCACTTCCAGAGCGCTACACCTTGACAACCACAGTTATACCATCGGGAGCAGGCGTGGTTATTCCGTCCGAAGGAAATTTTGTGGCCGGCTCCTCAATAGCAATTGAAGCCATTCCGAATGATGGGTACATTTTCCGGAACTGGGATGGTGACCTGTCCGGTAATCTTAATCCGAGATCGGTACTTTTTACTGGAAACCGTAATGTCAGGGCCCATTTTCTTTTCCGTAACTACCCGCTGAATGTGGAAATCATTGGTCAGGGAACCGTTAATGAAGAGGTCATCAGCCAGGCAGAACAGAGTGTGACCGGAACAGGAACCGCCACCATGCTGCCGCTCGGAGGGGCTACCCCGGCAATTCCAGGGCAGTTTGTAACACCGTCAGCTCCTGACGTCGATTCAATAAAAAGCCGTGATGATCAAGTGGATCATGGCGGGGATACTGATAGTAATAAGAGTACTGCATCTGAAACGGTGCAGGCTACAACGGTCACAGTCCGGCTGACCGCGCAACCGGCTGAAGGCTGGGTTTTTGACCGGTGGGAGGGTGATTTGACCGGAAACCAAAACCCCGAAACAATTGTAGTCGACGAGGAAAAAAATGTAACAGCTGTGTTTGTGCAGGATCAACCTGACCTTTACACGCTGGCAGTGCAGGTACAGGGGCAGGGCTCGGTGAGCGTTGACCCGGCGAAAGATCAGTATGAATCCGGCGAACAGGTAACTCTTACCGCAACCGCCTCCGGTGGCTGGCGATTCTCGGGCTGGCAGGGCGACCTGAGTGGCAGCACCAATCCCGCCACTCTGGTGATGAATGCAGACAAGAGCGTTACGGCTGTGTTTGTGCAGGATGAGCCTGACCTTTACACGCTGGCAGT
>RECM01000241.1 GCA_007694035.1 Balneolaceae bacterium | reverse complement strand
GAATCACCATAAACGGCGTCTTTTGTAAACGACAGGGTTGCTGCGGGTTTCGCATCCGACGAAAAGACGGTAAGGTTTTCCAGTTCCTGAAACTGTATGGGAACCGGATCCGGATTTGGATTGGAACATCCCCAGATAACGATCATATATACAGCTAGGATCCTTTTTTTCATATCATACATAGTCGCCCGGGATTATCAGAAATTCCATTTGTCGCCTCGGCCAATTTCAGGATCGGAATAGAGTCAAGTGACCACTCAAAATGGCCTGATACACTTTACTCTCACTTTAACCGGCCATGCCCATAGTTATCCGAAATTCCACTTGACCCCGCGCCCGCTCTCGGGGTCGGGATAATGCCAGGTAACCGCGTTCTGATCGCAGGCATACATGCAGGTTCCGCATTCTATGCAGTCTTCGAACTGGAAATGGACCTTCCCGGCCTCGTCGATCGTGTAGCAGTTGGCCGGGCACACATAGGTGGTGGCCTTGTGCGGACAGGTGTGGTTGCAGATATCGGTATCGACCAGGATGTGCGGTTTGGCTTCCGATTTGCCCTGATTTACGTAACTGACGGTGCCGAGCCGCTCGGCGATGCTCATTTTTTTCATGCTCATAGTGCCCTTGCTCCTTTGATGCCCAGTTTGAGCAGCTCGGTGTAGCTGCTGTGCCGTTTAACCGCATTCGATAGCATTTTGCCGGTTTTGGGCGTGGGTTTGTTTTCGATGGTGAAGAACTGGCGACCGAAATCGCAGACCAGGTTCGGCACCATGCCGAAGAGCTGCTCGCTGTGCAGAAAGTGGACCGCCTTCTGGAAGTTCCTCATGTCTTTCATCACGAAGCTGTCTTCGAGTGCTTCGCGGTACTGCTTGAGGGATGCCGCACTGAAATCGCCCTTCTTTTTCGCATCGATCACCGCTTCGGCGGCCAGAACACCGGAGTGCAGGGCGTAATCCATACCCTGGATGGCCTTTCCCGAATTCATCAGCAGGTTGGCGGCCTCCCCGGCTATCAGCACGCCATCGGCGTAGACCTCCTTCGGCATAACGCGCATATCGCCGGTTGAGACGGCATGGCCGGAGTATTCGACAACCTCGCCACCGCGGATCATATCTTTTACGGCGGGATGCTGCTTGAAATGGGTGAGGATGTCGTAGATTTTTCTGTCGTTGGGCTTCATCTTTTCCCGCATGCTCTTCATGCCAAGCACAAGGCCCAGGGAGATGGAGTCGCGGTTGGTATAGAGAAACCCCCCGCCTTCAATGCCGTCGGTGGCGAAGCCCAGAAATTCGTTGCTCATGCCGCTGAGCCCGTCGAGCTGGAAGCGGTCTTCGAGCACCTTCCGGTCGAACCGGATGATCTCTTTCACGCCGGTTGCCAGGTAGTCGGCGGGTACGTACTGGTCCTGCAGGCCAACCTGACGCGTGAGCAGGTTGTTTACGCCCTCGGCAAGGATTACGCAGTCGGCATGGAATTTTTCCTCACCGGCCCTGATGCCCACCGCTTTGCCGTTCTCCATGAGCACCTCCTCGACCAGGATGCTGGTGGCGATGAAACTGTCTTCGGCATAATCGCTGGCGTCGATGGCCTCCTGAACCTTTCCGGCCAGCCAGTTGTCAAATTTCGCCCGGAGCACGATCACGCCCTTATACGGTTTTTCCTCAAAATGGTCGCTTTTGAAGTCGATACTGAAGGCCGACTGCCCGTCCATGAAGGTAAGCCTGCGGTGGTTGATGAACCGCTCCCAGCCCCCATCCTCCTCATCCTGGTAATCGGGCACGAGCGATGCGAGGCCATCGCCCCAGAGCACGCCGCCGCTCACGTTTTTCGAACCGCTGAACTCGCCCCGCTCGATGAGCAGAAATTTCATGTTATTCCGGGCCAGTGTCATGGCGGCACTCAGTCCGGCCACGCCACCACCGATCACAATACAGTCAAACTTTTCGTCCATGCGGTGTAAGATTAGCTCTAAAGCTGTTGAGTATTTGGTATGGGGTGAAAATTAAAGCTCATAAGCTCATTAGTGTAGTTTCATAATAAGTAATGAATTCGCCACAAAAACTTCTGCCTTCTGCTTTCTGCCTTCTGCCTCAAACTACTGCCTTCTGCTTTCTGCCTTCTGCCTATGCATTGGCCCTGGCTTCCCTGAGCTTCTCAATAAGCGGAGGCAGAATTTTGTACAGATCGCCGACCAGCCCGTAGGTGGAGTACTGAAAAATGGGTGCGTCTTCATCCTTGTTGATGGCTACGATCACCTTGCTGTTCACCATGCCGGCCACGTGCTGGATGGCGCCGGAGATGCCGATTGCAAAGTAGAGCTCGGGCGATACCACCTTGCCGGTCTGACCGATCTGGGTGCTGGGATCGAACATCCCGGTCTCTACCACGGATCGGGAAGCACCGATGGCCCCGTTAAATAGTGCGGCCAGCTCTTCGACCAGCTTTTTGCCTTCGTCATCCTTCACGCCACGGCCTGCGGCGACAACCACGCGGGCTTCGTTCAGATCCACCTTGTCGCCGGAGGCTTTAATGACCTCCTTCAGGATGTTCTTTAGTCCGCCCTCATCAAAATCGAACGGGACGGAGGTTAGTTCGGCACTGACCGGTGATTCGGTTGCATCATAGGAACCGGACCGTACGGAAACGAACACCATATCGCCTTTACCACTTGTTTTGGCCAGTATTTTGGATGCCATCACCGGCCGCAAGGCATCGAGACCATCGCCGGTTACCTTGAAGGAGGCCACGTCGGGTACCGCGGGAGCGTCAAAACGGGTGGCAAGGGCCCCCATAACATCCTTTACCGCTTCGGTGGACGCAAACGCCACAACCGCGGGTTTTACCTTGTCGATCACCGCGGCCAGCGCTTCAATAACCGGAGTATTCAGGTGGTTTTTGAAGATGGGGTTTTTAACCGTATAGATGGCGGATGCCCCGTATTTCTCAAGGGTACCGGTAAATGAATCCGGATCCGTGTCGAGCACAACGGCCGCCAGTGTGTGACCGTTCTTCTTCGCCTCTTCACGGCAGTGGCTCAATACCTCAAGCGAAGATCGTTTGATTTTACCGTCGGAGGTTGCGATGTAGGTTAGGATGAGTGACATAGGGGAAGCTGTTGAGCTCATAAGCTCTTAAGCTGTTAAGCCTGAGCCCGGTGAGCTGTTAAAAAATTCAGTTAGTAGTGATTAATGATATATAAAGCAGTGAGTCTTTTTCAAAAAGGAGTATTTAATAAATCAAGGTTTTTACGAACATAGGACATTCACAAAGTACAGATCGCAAACTCAAGAGCTCAAGAGCTCAAGAGCTCAACAGCTCATGAGCTTAAATAACCTTCGCCTCATTATCCAGAAGGTTCACGAGCTGTGAGGCCAGGTCTTCAGCATCGCCTTCGAGCTTTTTGCCGGGTTCGCGGGCGGGAAGGTTTTCGTATCCGGATACGGAGGTGCCGCCGCCGATGGAATCGCGGCTGAGGCCAAGATCAGCGAGGCTGACAACATCCACCTGCTTTTTCTTGCTCATCATGATGCCTTTGAGGCCGGGGATGCGCGGATCGTTCATATCGTTTGAGCAGGTTACCAGGCAGGGAGTTTTTACCTCGATCACTTCCTGGCCGGTGTCGCCCTGACGCCTTACGATCATCGCCGACGAGGCGGGGTCGTATTCGAGGCCGACGGCATTGGCCGAGTAGGGGAGGCCGAGTTTAGCCGCGAGCATGCCGCCGGTAAGGCCGGCATCGGTATCCTGGCTCTGCTTGCCGGTGAGGATGGCATCGTACTCCTGATTGCTGAACCATGCCGCGAGGATGGTCGCATAAGCGCCCGAATCGAGGCCGGAAATATCATCCAGCAGGATGTGCACTCCCGATTCCGCACCCATGGCGATGGCTTTCCGGATGGTTTCGCGTGCTTTTTCCGGTCCGACAAGAACTACCTGTACCTCTCCGCCGTGTTTTTCGGCCATCACCAAAGCCTGCTCAACGGCCGATGCGGAGTAGGCATCGAGCACCATGCGGTCGGTGTCCTGGGTTAGTGTTCCGTCTTTTACCTGAATGGGTGCCGACACGTCGGGCACCTGCTTGATACATACGCAGAATTTCATAGAATATCGTGTTCAAATAGTTTGTGAAACCGCTTTTTTTATTCCGGCTGAAAGATAATGAAAATTGGGGGAAGCAAAAGGCAAAAAGCTGGAGCAAAAGGCAGAAAGCAAAAGGCAAAAGTGGGGTGGGCAGTGCACTGCCCACAGCAATCGACTCATCAAGGTCCTCCGCTACGCCCTTCGACTACGCCCTTCGACTTCGCTCCGCTGCGCTCAGGACTGCGCTCAGGCCTTGCTCCGGACTCTTGAAGGTCGATTGCGTTGAAGTGTGCAAGACAGATGATATGGCATATTAAAACAAAACTCTCACAACACCGCTTAAAGTAGTTCTGGTACTACCCATAGTCTGATCATGGCCGGAGCCGATCACAGGCCGGTCGTCGAAGCGGGTTATGGCGATGCGTGCCCAGACTTCGATGTATTTAACAGGCCTGAAACGTGCGAGAAGATAGGAACGGGAGCCGGTGCCGTACAGTGCGGGCAGCGACATGCTGTAGAGCACATCCTGCTCGAAGAAGTAAAGGCGGGAGGCAAAGCTGTCGGTTTCGAATAGGGTGATGCGCGCATCGAGCCGCAGCCAGCCGGCCGGCGACCAGCGCACATCCTGCATCAGGGCAAATCCGTTCTCACGCTCACCGGCCACGTTCCGGGTCTGTACCCATTCCAGGCGCGACCGGTACCCGATGATGTCGCCGGATCCGCTCAGTGCGAGGTAGAAACGGCTCCGGTTTTGATGTGATGTGCCACGGATTTCCCGACCGTACGGATCCTGAAGGCTGATTCCGTACTGCCGCTCACGGTATTGTGCGGCGGCGGAGACTGTCCAGGTCCGGTTGACCGGGGCCTGCAGCCCGATAAACCGTTCGTGCCCGGCCGATGCGCTGCTGATGCCAAACCGCGGACCGGGATGCCGGTAGAAATCGAGAAACCCGTCGATCAGAAGCACCCCGGCCAGCCGTCCGCCGGCACCGGCGAAGAACCCCACCTCATTGCGGGGACGCCCGGATGACGCACTGACGGACCTGCCATAGTAGCTCTGAAATTTTTCGCCATAATTACGGTACAGCAGGCGGAAGTAGCCATCTCGCCCCTGGCGGAACTGAAATCCGCCCAGTATGGCTTTGCCGCCGTTTCTGCTGATTCCGCCTTCGGAAAACAGGGTGACATCGTTCATCCGGAATGTGATGTCGACGCCTCCGGCCGAGTTTGATGTACCGGAAAAATCGTACCGGTTGTGCAGCCCGCTCCCGGGAACGACCTCCCGGTCGAAACGGTGTTCATACCAGATCGCTCCCGCCGTGACCGGTCCGGCCTGTATGCCCGCCCGCACTCCCCGGAGTCGTTCAACCACATTCTGTTGCCGCGATACCTCCAGCTCTGTGCGGGCCGGCAACCCGCGCTGCGGAAAACGGATGGTTGCGGGGTTCTGGCTCACATTGTGATTTACTTGTTGTTTGGCGGATTGGCCGGTTCCGTTTTCACCTATAGTCCTCACGGGCAACGGGTACATGAGTTGCTCCTCATCAGGTGCCTGATCCGGTTCAGCCTGGAGTCCGTCTGCCACTTCAGCGGCAGAAAGATCATTTTTTGCGGTGAAAAGGGTGATATTGTACCTGTGGCCGATACTCATGGCCATTCCCCGCTGCACCGGCTGATAGCGACCTGTCCGGTGCAGGATTACATTGTTGCGTGCCGGCGACCAGGCCGAATGTGCCGATACCCGTCCCATTCCGGCGCCGGATGAGAAGATCAGCCCGTACCCGGAGGCGAAGCGGTAATCGCCGCCCACAAGCATGCGAACCGGACCGGCATCCCGGATGGCCGCGTGGTAGGTTCCGTAGGTCAGTCGCTGCTCACCGGGGTCTTTGATCTGCGTCCGGTTCAGCGACAGTGCCCGGCTTGTGTAGGAGAACCGCTGTGTGAAATGGGCGGGCGATCCCAGGTAGTGTGCGGGTATTGAATCCGCCTGCGGGATGTATCCGATGGCGGTCTCCCGGTTCTGCCGGGCGCGGCTGTACGATTCAAACCGCCCGTTGCGCACCCACCAGTTCGGGTTGGTAAGGTTTCGGCGGATGCGCCCGGTGTAGCCGCCGACGGTTATAAAGGGCATCATCTGATCGAGGGCGGCCGGACCGATACCACGCACCTTCAGCAGGTCGCGACCGGAGTCGAAGCTTCCGTTGGCGGAACGGTAGGCTACAAGCGCCTCCGCCTGCTGAGGCCGCATTCCCGGTATCATCATCAGCTGATCGATGGATGCAGTATTCACATTCACCGGATTGCTGATCAGTTCCTCGAAATATTCGATCAGCTCTGCGGCCTCATCTTCGGTTTCAACCGAACCCAGCATTTGCAGGACCACATCGGGCAGATCCTGCGCCCGGGCCGGTTGGGCACATCCGGCGTAGATCATCAACAGGCCGGAAAAAATTAGTATGAGGAAATCGGGAAATGATCTGCCTGCTAATAACCGCTCAGGGGTCACCATCGTTTTCATAGCATCACCGTGAGTTCTACTGATGGTGTCCAGCCCAGATCCATGTGGTTCATCGCCGAGATGGAGGTTATTACCGGATTCAACCTGATGCCAATGCCGACGTTGAACTGCCCGGGGCCGGTCATGGCACCGGCGCGCAGGTCGAGGTAGTGTACCGGCCGGTACTCGCCCCCCATCCTCCACGACACCGGGAAGCGGTTGTCTTTTACGGCGGCGCCTGTAAGGGTGAGCTGGCTGAGTGCCTGCCATCCGATGCCGACGGACGATACCACCGGCAGCGGTTCGCGGGATTCGCCGATTGCTGATCCCGCCGTATTACTTACCACCCCGGCAATACTGATGCCGGCTCCGGGATGCAGAACCAGTCCGGCATCAAGCAGCAGGGCGGAGGCGCTGGAGTAGTTTTCGATGGAAATATGCCGCCATTCGGCTGCAATACCGGCTTCCAGGCCAACATCCTGCAGAGTGAACGGAATTTTGACACCGAACCTGAACCCCGATTCGCGGTATTTGTCGAAGCCGTAGGTGAATACCCCGGCACCTGCACGAACCCCCAGAATTCCGGCCGACCCGGCGACAGCGGTTTCGGTGAGCTCGCTGAAACCAAAGTACCGTGTACCGTAAAACGATACCGTGATTCCGCTGTCGGGCAGGGCTGCGGGATTGTTGAATACCGCCCAGCTGTCATTACCCGAAAGCAGGCCCGTTCCGCCCATGGCCATTGAGCGGGCCCCAAATCCGGTCTGCGCGATTGCCGGTGCGGTGATGCTCAGAAGAACAGGAATGATGATCTGGGCAGGTACATAAACAGGAATAACCGTGCGAACGAAACGGGAGTTGCTGAAAAATATAATCCGCATGAAGGGCAACATCCAAGAAAGCCACAGAGCCGGGCGATCAGGCATCCTTTTTTTCCGGCATATTCCCACCCATTTGTGTAACCCGATTCGCGGGCGGTAGATGCGCTCGGCTGTACCCGCAAAGGCTCCCGCGGTAAACATCCACAGAAAAGATGAAGCTGAGCAAAAAAATTGGTACGTTTCGTGCGTTATTTTCGTTTTCAGTCTGTACCCATGAAGAATATGCATCCAATATATATACATAGCGTTTCCCTGATTTTGGTCTCTCTGATGATTCTCGCCGGTGCACATCGTGTGAGCGCCCAGGAGCTGAACGTAACGGTCGATGTTAATAAGAGCCAAATAAGCAGCTCGGCTTACGACTATCTTGATGAATTGGCCCCGGTAATTACCAGATATCTGAATGATTACAAATGGACCGACGACAACTTCCAGGAGGATGAGCGCATTAATGTGAATATTCAGATCGTGCTCACGAATGTGGACAACAACGCGAATTTCGATGCCAACCTGATTATTACCACCTACCGGCCGATCTATAACTCGCGCACGCAGACCCCGCTTTTGATTATCAGCGACAACGCCTGGCGCTTCAATTACACCCGGAACCGGAATATTGTGCGCGACCAGATGCAGTTTGATGACATCGCATCGGTGCTCGATTTCTATGCCTATATGATTCTGGGGTACGATTACGATTCGTTTTCAGAACTTGGTGGCACACCGCATTTCAGGAATGCCCAGCAGATTGTTGAGATTGCCCAGAATGCCGCCAGTACCGGTTGGGCCAGTTCGGGCAGCCGGAGAAACCGCTATCAGCTCATTACACAGATGATGGCCCCGAGCTATGAGGGATACAGAAAAGCCTTCTATCAGTACCACCGGCTGGGCCTTGATCAGTTCCTCACTAACCAGGACGAAGCCCGGGCGCAGATTCTCGAAGCACTGGCCACGCTTAGGGCCACGCAGCGGCAGAATACGGAGAACTATCTGTTCGACCTGATGTTCAGCACCAAATTCCGCGAGCTGACGGCCATTTTCCTTGATGCGGAGACCAGCCAGAAGCTGGATGCCTACAATCTGCTTGTTGAGCTTGACCAGAGCCATATGACGGAGTATGAGAAGCTGCAATAGGGCAGCGAAAAGGCAGTGAAAAGGCAGCGAAAAGGCAGAAAGCAAAAGGCAAAAGTGAGGATGCGTAATCAAACAACGTCAGGCTGAGCGCAAGCCTGCGCAGCAGGGTGTAGTCGAAGCGCGTGGGGGCTTTTTAAAAAGCCCCCGGATTGAGCCCCTGGCGTGGATTTATTACTCGCAGAATGAGCAGTGCCGGGCACTGCTCACATACTTCGACTACGCTGCGCTGCGCTCTGTATGACGTTAGGAGTAGCCCCTGGCGAGGATTTATTACTCGCAGAATGAGCAGTGCCGGGCACAGCTCACGTACTTCGACTACGCTGCGCTGCGCTCTGTATGACGTAAGAAGTGAGCCACTGGCGGGGATATTTTGCTCATATACTTCGATTTCGCTTCGCTGCGCACAGGCCGGCGGGAACATGGATTTGTTACTGAATTGCACATTCCTTATGCTATCGCGACCCTGATTCCAAAACATACCGCGACCCTGAATCTTAAAGCTGAATTTTGTGAGCGATATTCGTAACGAGAAAGACAAAACCACCCTTGCCGAGGTGCCTCTGATCTGTATGAAGGGTTTTTGTATGGGATCGGCCGATGTGGTGCCCGGGGTGAGCGGCGGTACCATGGCGCTGATTCTGGGGATTTACCAGAGGCTGATCTATGCGATAAAAAGTTTTGACTACCCGGCGCTGAAAGCCCTGTTCCGTTTTGATCTGAAAGGAGTGCTCGGAGAGGTTCACTGGTTTTTCATGGCGGCGCTGCTGGCGGGTATTCTTTCGGCCGTTCTGTTTTTCACCAAAATTGTTCCGCTGCAGGTTCTGATGTACTCACATCCGGAGCTGATCTACGGACTCTTTTTCGGGCTCATAGTCGGGTCGGTTTTCCTGCTGATGTTCTCATTTCCCCACTACAACTACCGCTATTTCCTGCTGCTGTTGGCGGGATGCGCTGCGGGATATCAGGTGGTGACTATGGTACCAACCGATACACCGGAAAATGCCGCATTCGTTTTTTTCAGCGGGGCGATTGCCATTACGGCGATGATCCTGCCTGGAATTTCAGGCTCCTTTATTCTGCTCATCCTGCGTAAATATGACTACATACTTGGCAGTTTCGGCAAACTGGGCACATCCGATACCCTCGAGGCCCTCGGGGTACTGATCCCGTTTGGCCTTGGAATGATAGCCGGGATTGTGCTCTTCTCGCGCATCCTTTCCTGGCTGCTGAAGTGGTCGTACTGGGGCACGCTGAGTGTGCTCATCGGATTTATGGCCGGTTCGCTCTACGTAATCTGGCCCTACCAGGTGCGGGATTATACCGAATCGGTGCGCACCGAGCAGGTGGCCCTGACCTCCAGCATCGTACAGGAGCTGCAGGAACAGCCGATGGCAGCTGTTCCGCCCGACTATTTCCGCCTGGGAGAGATTGTTAACCCCGAAGCGCCGGCCAGTGAACAGGTTATTGTTGTTGAGCATGTCCGTTTCAAGCTTGTATCGAGTTCACCGTTCATTCCCGATTACCGGAATCCTGACAACGACGGCCGCCTCTCAAATGGCCGGACCGCATATTATCAGGGTATTTTGATGATGTTTGCCGGAATGGTTGCCGTAGGCCTGGTGGGCTGGTTTGGCGGAAGGGTGGTTGGCCAGGAGGGTGCGGGTAGTAGTGAGTAGTGAGTAGTGAGTACTGAGACGCAAGACGCAAGACGCAAGACATGAGACGGGAGGCGGGGATGCGAATGATGTAAGATTTGAGAGAACGGGATATGTTGCTTCTCGATGCATTAAAACTCGCCACTTTTTCTCTGAAACTATATTATCTGAAGGCACATCATTCCTCCTAAGTCTAATAATATTTATAGGAAGAGAAGATTTGGGTTATTCGAATATGTGGAATGGAATCCCTGATCGGGATTCAGGTTTATGAACTCATTGTCAGCGGTTTTTCAAATTAATTGATTATGTTGCTGCAAAGTCATCCATCAGGTTAAAAATCAACCTGCTATGAAAAGAACGTTATTTTCTATCATCCTGATTGTTCTTGGTACCAATCTGTACGCTCAATCCATCACCATAGATGACAATGGAATTGTGAAGTGTAAAGGGGTGGCTATTCGAACTACCGAAGTTGTCAATGGCGATACCTACGAGGTAGTCGACAGAAACCTGTTGATTCAACGTAGGAAAGAAGGTTCCGATCTTACAAGGGTATGTGTTTCACCAGTAACGAATATGAGGGACATGTTCTGGGGACTTGCATTCGACCAACCTATAGGAAATTGGGATGTGAGTAATGTGACGGATATGTTTCAGATGTTCGCTGGTAGCACCTTCAACCAACCCATCGGGAACTGGGATGTGAGTAAGGTGACGACTATGTATGAGATGTTTGCTGGTAGTCCCTTCAACCAGCCAATTGGTAACTGGGATGTGAGTAGTGTTACGAACATGACTGGAATGTTTCGGCGAAGTCAATTCAACCAACCCATCGGGGATTGGGATGTGAGTAGTGTTGGAGGTATGAGTACGATGTTTCGTGGCAGTCAATTCAACCAACCCATCGGCAATTGGAATGTAAGCAGT
>RECM01000236.1 GCA_007694035.1 Balneolaceae bacterium | reverse complement strand
AAATTTCGATCATGCTGTTCCTGCCTGATGCCAATTGCGTTATAACTTTTTTAAATCACGTTGCGTAACAAAACTCCCAAAAAAACGTCAAGCACAACAACCATGCAAACGGCATGGATTATCATTTCTGAACCTGTCTAAACATTATTACTATTATGAAACGCAATTCACTTCCCGCATTGTTAACACTGTTAACCATCACTCTGGTCGTTACCGGCTGCGGAAATTCGGGGGCTTTCCTGGCTACCCATGCAACCCAGGTGCAGCTGAGCGAAGGCAATTACCGGATAGTGGCCCAGAATGTGACCGGCTCTGCCGAAACAGCTGCAATCCTGGGCCTGAGCCAATCCTGGGGCCTGACCACCCAGTCGTTCGGCCTTATCCCGCTCAAAGGATCAAAAACCCTGTACAAAGATGCACGTGAAGCAATGTGGACTACCTTCGAGGAGCAGTACGGATCGGTGGGTGGACGGAAACTGGCGCTGGTAAATGTGCAATACGACGCGGCCACAACTAACTACGTCCTCTACACCCACGCGAAAATTACGATAACCGCTGATGTGATTGAGTTTGAGTGATCCGGTAAGCCAAAAACCCGGGTTGTGACCATGCAATGAGCGCGGGTGCCGGCGGGCCGGTCGAACGGTTGAGCCGCCCCGCGCCAGATTGCAAATAATTTGAGTTTTGTCAGGATGAGGGGTATCGTATATGCAGGCGGGTTACCCATACCGGCAACCGTGATTTCCTGATAGCATATGTCAGGCATACGCCGGGATGGGGTCAGTTGAAAACCCGTACCTGATTATTTATGCTGTACTAACGTAACCAGTTCGCATGGAAATCCATCACTGCCCCATCTGCAGCACCGCCCTCGGGCCGGTACCGCGCTACCCCCGCTATGTCTGCCGTGACTGCGCCGCACGGGCCGCCGACCAGAACCGCCGAAAGCTGCTGTTTTCGAACGTGGATATGTCGGGTGGCTACATGGCGGAGTACGCCGATTCGGGCGAGGCGTATAACAGCCGCGTCTGCTATATCGACGGCATCGAGTGCCGGGCCGGTGAGGCCAGGTTCGGCGGGATTGTGATCGAGGCTGTCGACCTCCCCGAAAAAGTGAAATCAGTGCTTCTGGGCGTGGCCGTGGGCGATGCGCTCGGGGTGCCGGTCGAATTCATGAACCGGGATGACATCCGCCGTAACCCCGTAACGGATATGCGCGGTTACGGCACCTACAACCTGCCGCCGGGCACCTACTCCGACGACTCCTCGCTCACGTTCTGCCTGGCCGAAGCGCTTGCCGATGGCTACGACCTGCACGCCATCGCCCGTAATTTCGTGAAGTGGAAAGAGGAAAACTACTGGACGGCCCGGGGAATGATGTTCGATATCGGCATCGCGACCGCGCAGGCCATCGGCCGGCTGGCCGCGGGCGCTCACCCCGACGAGGCGGGGGGAACCGGCGAAGATTCAAACGGAAACGGATCGCTGATGAGGATCGCCCCGCTGCTGTTTTATATACGCGGGATGCCAGCCGAACGCAGGTTTGAAATAACCCGCGAGGTGTCGTCGCTCACGCACGGGCACATCCGCTCGGTCGTCGCCTGCCACTACTACCTGGAATATGCCCGGCTGCTGTTCAATGGCGCCGGACTGTTTGAGGCGTACGGAACCCTGCAGGCAACCGTGCCTGAATTGCTCGAAACCGTTTCGGTCGACCCGGTCGAGACCGCTCTCTTCAGCCGTCTGCTGCGTGGCAATATCCATGAACTGCCGGAGGATGAGATCCAAAGCACCGGCTATGTGCTTCACACGCTCGAAGCATCGGTGTGGTGCCTGCTCACAACCGGCAGCTACCGGGATGCGGTGCTGAAAGCAGTGAACCTGGGCTTCGATACCGATACTACGGGCGCGGTAACCGGCGGGCTCGCCGGCCTGTACTACGGCCTTGATAGCATCCCGGCGGAGTGGAGGCATCAGCTCGCCCGGCACGACGATATCGAAAACCTTGCGGAACACCTCGCAGAACGGCTTGCAACCGCATAGTCAACACGTGCCCCTCCGTCACGGTGAGCCCTCGCTTCTCCCGGGCTTGCGCTACCGGTGACATCCTCCCGAAACACTTCGCGGTTCAATTGTTCACATGTTCACTTGTTCCCTGATTCAAAGCATACTAACAACACAGATGTTGTCACCATCCAAATAGTGTAGCCCCGAAATTACCCGCTCACCATGACGCAGTGCTAAAGCCCTTTTTCCTTCAGAAAACCGCTGATGACGTCATCCAGGTCGGGCTTGCCGATCTCCTGCAGATCATAGCCCACCCGCACCACCGGCTTGTCGATTTTGAGCACGCGCGACAGGTCGATCGGGGTGCCGATGATCACGGTGTCGCAGTCGGTACGGTTAATGGTCTCCTGCAGGTCGTTCATCTGCTCCTTGCCGTAGCCCATGGCCGGCAGCAGATTACCGATTTCCGGGTAAATGTCGAACGTATCCCTGATCCGCCCTACGGCGAACGGCCTTGCATCGATGATCTCGGCCGCGCCGAACTTAATGGCCGCCACGATGCCGGCGCCCAGCGTCATCCCGCCGTGGGTGAGTGTGGGTCCGTCTTCAACGGCCAGCACGCGCTTGCCGCGGATCAGCTCCGGCTTGTCGACCGTTACGGGCGATGCGCCGTCAACCACGAGGGCCCCCGGGTTTAACCGGTGGATGTTCTCCCGTACGGTCTGAATGTCTTCGGGGGCGGCCGTGTCGATCTTGTTGATCAGCACCACATCGGCAATCCGGATATTGGTTTCGCCGGAATAGTAGTTGAGTTCATCGCCCGGGCGGTGCGGATCGGCGATGGTGATCATCAGATCGGGCTCATAGAACGGGAAATCGTTGTTCCCGCCGTCCCATACGATCACGTCGGCCTCCTTTTCGGCCTCGCGCACGATCAGTTCATAATCGACGCCGGCATAGATCACATTCCCGCGCGATACGTGCGGCTCGTACTCTTCCATCTCCTCGATGGTGCACTTGTGCTTCTCAAGGTCGGCGATGGTGGCGAACCGCTGCACATTCTGCGCGGCCAGATCGCCGTAGGGCATCGGATGGCGGATGGCCACAACCTTAACTCCTTTGGCCATCAAAATCTCGATCACCCGCCGCGAGGTCTGGCTTTTGCCGCATCCTGTACGCACCGCGCCTACAGCGATTACGGGTTTGGTGCTTTTGATCATGGTATCTTTCATTCCGTGCAGCACAAAATCGGCCCCGGCCGCGTTCACGATAGAGGCGGTGCTCATCACCTCCCGGTAGGACACATCGCTGTAGCTGAAGGCGCAGATGTCGGCCTTCAGGTCGCGGATCAGCGCGGGCAGATCGTTCTGCGAATGGATGGGGATGCCGTCCGGATAGAGGTTGCCGGCCAGTTCAGCCGGGTATTTCCTGTCGTCGATATCCGGGATCTGGGCGGCCGTAAAGGCGACCACATTGAACGCTTCCCGGTCGCGGTAGCAGGTGTTAAAATTGTGAAAGTCTCTCCCTGCAGCTCCAATAATGATTACGTTTTTTCTGGCTTTCGTCATATCAATACCTCATTAATACTGTTTAAAAACAAGTGGCTGGATGAACTTCTCATAATTACGTAAGATCAAGATAATTAACTTTTCAGGCAAAACCGGATAATGGTATGAGATTTTGATTGTACACCGGAATGAACAATAGAACAATAGAACAATAGAATAGGGAATAGGGAATGGGGAAGTGGGTTTTCGTTCTTGGTCCGGGAATTTTCCAGGGTTTCTGAACAGGCAGGGTTTTGAATTAGGGATCTGGGGAGCAATAGAGCAATTGAGTTTGGAAGTAATGGGGGGGAGTGCTCTCCCCCCACTTTTGCCTTTTGCTTTCTGCCTTTTTGCCGCCTTTTGCTTTCTGCCTTCTGCTCCCAGCCTTCTGCTCCCAGCCTGTCATAGCCTGACCCCCAAAATAACCTGCGGGACGAAAATCGGGCTTTTAATCGAATTGGAAAAATCGGGTGGCCTGTTCGTGCGGAAAATCCCGAAACCGAGTCCGGGCGCAGGCTGCAGAAACAGTTTTTTGCCCAGATTAAACGTGTATCCGAGCTTGATCTCTCCCCACATTTCGGTGCCCGGGTAGTATGATTTGGTCACAGACGAATACATCCGGTTGTATGCCGGCCATAACTCGGTTTCGATATGAAGCGTTCTCCAGAAATGGTACCGGTACCCGAGGATGAGGGTCCATGCGTGGGAAGTGACGCTCCCGCTTTTAAAATTCTGAAAAGCCGGCCCGAAGAACACTTCATGCCGGTTGTCCGGCGCATAATTGATGTGGATCTGGTAAATTTTTGCAATGGGATAGGTAAGGCTCGTGCCTATGCTCCATTTTGAATGCCCCTGATGATCACCGGCAATCAGCGGAGTAGCGAACAGCATGACCACTGCAATGATAACGGACATCGTTTTCATGGCGGTAATAACTAAATGATCAAAATCTAATAATGATGTTATAATATAATGCAAACTGTAAAAAAGCTGCAAACAGGTTCAAAATCGCAGTGCAGAATTCGCTTTCGTATGGGCGTGATACCTATTTCACAGTTCGTTTCCGGATTTGGGGACGCTTTGCGTAATAATTACAGATGGCAATAGTGCAATTGCATGGATGTGCAGCCGAATGGTTGAACAATTACGTGGATGTACTTAAAGCCGATATCTGTGTAATTGTCGCACCCGTATGGGCTGTCCGGCATAATTCCCACTCATACAGTTGTGAACAGGAGTGTCATATAGCACGGTAGTCATCAGGTATTCACCATGAAACTAATACGAAAAAGTATGAAGATCTTTAAAACCCTGATTGCAGGTCTCTTTCTTTTTACAGCAACGGGCATGCTGCATTTATTTACCGGGTCAGGACTCGTGCATGCCCAGAACCGTTATGTGGCCCCGGATGGTACAAACAGCGGTAACTGCAGCGCAGGCAGCAGCCCGTGTGCAACCATAGTCTATGCCCTGAACTGGTCGGAACAGGGCGATGTGATCCATGTTCAGGCGGGCACCTATACCGAGACATTGTTTATCGGTAAGAACGTCACGATAAGGGGCGCGGGTGCCGGCGAGACCATCATCCAGGCCCATGCCGTACGCGGATTTGCAACCTCGAGGGTGGTTCATGTGGGCGAATCGGCCACTTCTGCCCGCATTGAGGATGTCACGATTCGTCATGGCAACGATCCGGTTGCCGGTAGTGTTGGCGGTGGCGGGATATTCGTTCAGGGCACCCTTGCGGTCGTGAATGCCAGCGTGGAGAGCAACAATGCCGCAGGAACAGGGGGCGGTCTGAGTGGCGAGACCACAAGCCGGATCACGCTCGCAAACACAGCAGTATCCGGCAATGCGGCCGTCGCGATGCAGGTCGGCACGTGCAGCAACTCAACATGCGCCACCTCGCAAGTGGTACCTACCTCTATGAACTCCGGGTAACCAATGCCGGATCACTTCTCTATAGAAATACCGCTAAAATGATTATGGTAAAATAGTGAATACAAACTTTCCTGATCTGCTATTTACATACTCTTACTCAAATCTCACTACGCGATACCGACTGCTCAACACTCAATACTCGTCATTCGTTACCCACAACTATTTCACCAACATGAGCTTGCTTGTCTGCACAAAATCGCCCGCCCTCAGCCGGTACACATACAGGCCGCACGAACCGTTCGTGCCGCTCGTATCGGGCTGAAGCATGGTCGAGGTGTCGGTCCAGCCCGGACGCGTAATGCCGGAAGTGCGTATGATGTTCAACCCGGAGCTGCGAAGCGCGAACAAGTTCGTTCCGGGGCTCATCGCCTTCATCCTGATGCTGATTTCGGCCCTGATGACCACCATCACCATCACCATCACCCGCGAGAAGGAGACCGGTACGATGGAAATTCTGCCCGCCAATGCCCGACGGTGGCCATGAATAGGGAAAACAGCAGCCCGTAAAAACTGCCCGGTGGCAGCACATCAATGTTCTGCCTGACCGGATCCGGCAATAGCTGTCGAAGTGGTTTAATAAAAAAACCCCGTTCATCTGCTGGTGAACGGGGTTTTTGGTTTGAATCCTGATCAGCCGGCCTTGCAGTTTACGCGCCGGAACCAGCTTCATGGTTTCCGGAATGCGGGCATGCCGGTTCCGTCGTTGATGTTCTACATGTCGAACCTGGCACCAATAACGCCCCACCAGCTCACGAATCCGGTACGGTAGGGTGCCACGTTGTTGCTCGCGGTACCATAGTACTGAGCTTCGGGTTTGTTCGTCAGGTTATTGAGTTCCGCAAAAACACGCACATTCCGTGCAACCCGCTGGCTGGCGGATATGTCGAGCTGCCATCCGCCTTCCTGGTAGCGGTCGTACAACACGCCTGCAACTACCTCATCCTGCGGGTTGTAAATGTAGTTGCTCTGATAGTTCCACGACGCCTGGGCCATGAAACCGTTCAACTGGTAGGAGAGAGCCAGGTTGGCAATGTGCGGCACCTGCCGGGGCAGGCGCACTGTGCGCTCTTCGGGGATCAGCACTTTGGCCTCGCTGAACGAATAGGTATAGTTGGCGTAGATCCCCAGGCCTGACAGCACTCGTGGCAGGAAATTCAGGTTCTGCTGCCATGCCAGCTCAAAACCGTACACAATCGCGCTCTCGCCGTTAACGGGAATCAGGCGCTGAAAATTGGCATACGGACCGCTGCTCAGGGGCAGGTTCTGAACGTATACGAAGTTTTTGATGTCCTTGTAGAATATTCCACCCGAAATCAGGCCTACGGTACCGAGATAGTGTTCGGCCATGAGGTCAAGATTGAGCGATCGCAGCGGTTTCAGCTCGGGATTGCCCATTCGGATGCGCTCGGACTGCTCGTCGATATTGGTGGTCGGTGCCAGGTCGATGAAATTTGGCCGGGCAATGGTGCTGGTAACCGCGAAACGAAGGTTTGTGGTAGGCAGAAGCGAATAGCGAAGGTGCAGCATGGGGAACAGGTCGAGGTAGCTGTTCCCTCCCTCGGTATCAAGGGTGCCTGTGTAATCCCCGTTATCGTTAAAACGGATTTCCTTCGCCGTATAGGTGGCATCGGTGAACTCCAGGCGAACGCCGCCAAGCAGGTGCAGACGATCGATCTGCATGGTGCTCTGCAGGTACGTACCGTAAACACTCTCACCGGCGGTGTAGGTATTCGGATCGGTTTGATTGATCGCGCGGATCACCTCTGATGGCGATTGCTGAAATGCGCCCTGGTTCGATGAGTAAAACCGGCTCGCCGAACTCCAGTTCACAATCGAACCGATATTGTAGCGGCCCTGATGGCTGCGGCCGATGTCTTTGCCAAAGCTGGCCAGCGTTAAGGGATCGCCGGTGTAGATGTCCCAGCGGCGGCGGAAATGCTCCCTCTCCTTATCTTTTGCCGAAAGTTTCCCGCCGAACTTTATGGAACCGTTAAATGAGGATGTACTGTAGGGGATGGTGAGGTTGAACCCTGCGGAGAAGTCACGGTCGATGGCATCCTCGCCACGGCTTTCGTAGTTCTGGAAACTGAACTCACTCATGTTGTTGGGATCGAGGTTGGTCACCTCATACCTGGGGAACTGCATATTCGACGCGTCGTAGGTGAAGTTCAGCCCGTTCTGACGGAAGTTGAAATAATTCCGGAAAGGCTCGTCGTAACGGCTGCGTGCAAAAGATGCGGAATAGTCGAGATAGAACCCGTCGAAAGCATGACGTGCACCCGCCCCGATGTTCAGCAGCTGGTTGTTCTGGGAGTAGGTGCGGCCCTGCCGGTTTGCCCGGCCACGGTTACCTGTCACCACTCCGGGCTCAATGTAATTGCCCCGGCCGATGTCGAGGTTAAGTTCGTGCCGCTCTTCCCGGTCGTAGTACTGGTTGAACATCCCGTTCAGGAACAGCTCGGTGCGGGGGTTCAGATCGTAGCTGAACTGGCCGCTCACCCCGTAGCGCTCCCGTTCGATAAGGTGGGCCGAAGGACGGAAATTGGTGAGTTCAAGCGACTCCGTACCGTTAATCGTGCGGGTTTCGAAACCGAGGCGGAGGTCCTCACTTACACGGTTGTCGAGGCTGAAGTTGGCGTTCACAAGAGCCGATAAGGCCCCGAAGCGCTGCCCCCAGGTGGCCGACCCGCGGTAGTTGATCTTGTCGGAGGCATTGTTATTGTATCCGCCGGCTACGGAGGCGTTGAATAGCATGGCATCGCCAACCGGGCGCGCGGTTATCAGGTTGATGGATCCGGCAACGGCATCGGCATCCATGTCGGGGGTTATCGCTTTAATTACCTCCAGCGACGATACCATCTCGGCGGCCACACCGGCGAGGTAGACCTCACGATCCTGAGGCCCTGTAGTGGCAAGACGCTGGCCGTTCAAGGTTACCGTACTGAAACCGGGGGGTAGCCCGCGAAGCGTAACATTACCGGCTTCACCGCGGTCGTGCAGGGTTGATACCCCGGGAATCCGCTGAAGCGCCGAGGCCATGTTGGGATCGGGGAACCGCTCAAGCTGCTCGCTGGAGACGATGTTCATGATATTGTCGGCCGTACGCTGCTGATTAAATGCGCGCGACTGACCCTGCAATACGCCGGTCACCACGATGTCGTCGTACTGAATGAAGTCGTCATCGATTGAAAAATTACGTGTTACCCGCTCTCCGCCCGTGAAGGTGATGTCGTGATTTTGGCTTTTATAGCCGATAAACGTAATGGTAATATTCTGTACACCGGCAGGAACGCGGTTGATGGTATAGCGGCCATTGGCGTCGGTGGTTGCACCGATGGTGGTACCCGTAACCACCACATTCGCACCCGGCAGGGCACGGTTGTTGCCCGCATCCGTAACCACACCGGTAAGGGTGGCAAATCGGCTGGTGGCGGTTCTGTCGTCACTATCGGAGGGCCCTGATTCAATGCCCTGGGCATTCAGGCTGCCAATTGGTGCCAGCATAAGCAGGCAGAGCAGCAGTGACGGGATTAATCGGAGCGTTCTTATGTATTGTGCGCCAGTAACGGTCCGCAGGTATTTACCTGTTCGGTTCTGTATATCCCGGCACTGGCTTCCGCCATATGGTAACATGTGCTGTAATGTCTTTTTTTCTCTTTGGTATTGGAGTTCCATCTGCTTTGGTTTGGTTGTAGTGTTTGATGTTTCACAACTTGACCTTCCGGCATTACCTGAATGTTATGCACAGGTTAATTAGATGTTAAATGTGCCAGGGGGAAAGACCGGTCCGGGCCATATTCAGGATGAGAAAACATGAGGCCAACTAATTGTTTACCGGGAATGTGGAATGGAAATATGGCCGGCGTTACTCAGGGCCGTGCAGCACACCGGCCCGGTACGGATGGTAATATTCCGTTAATAATGCGCTCTTTTTTTTTCAATAGTTTTGAAACCGGCATCGGTAACCTGGTCACTGTTATCGGATCGGGATACTGGCTGAAAAATGTTAATGAGAAACCAGGCCGGTTCGTCCCATTTGGAACCGATAAACCGGAGCCATGCCATATAGTTCGAACAAACACTATCTATCTCCAACACAAGATTTCAGACCGATATGATATCCGCACATTGCCAGGAAATACACCCAGACGGTGGCCGCCTCATCAACAGTGGCCGCCTCAACGATCATAGAAAACATCATCCAGAGCATCATCCAAAACTCCCCGCATCTCCCCGCCTGATGAGCCTGCGACGTTGCAGCCTGCCTGTTTCCGGTCTCATCATGCTGTTGATTCTCATCGTTAACCAGGGTGTATTGGCTCAGTCATTCGAACCGGCAGGCCTCTATCTCACCTGGCAGCAGGATCCGGCCACCACGATGACCATCGACTGGCACGTGACCGATGCTGACAGGGGGCCGCAGCTGCAGTACCGCCGTGTGGGCGCCGACTCGTGGACATCCTCCTCAGGCGACACAAGGAATTTTCCTTTTTCGGTGCGCAGGATTCACCGGGCGGAATTGACTGGCCTCATGCCCGACACCGTTTATGAGTTCCGGTTCGGGCCGGACTCGCGCGTGTACCGCTTCCGGACCATGCCGGCCGAGCTGAACCGGCCGGTTCTGATCGCGGCGGGAGGCGACACCATGCACCGCATGGGATGGTTTGAGGATGTAAACCGGCAGGCCATGAAATTCGACCTCGATTTTGTGATGATCGGCGGCGACATCGCCTACGCCGACGGCCTGGCGCCCAGCAAGCAGCAGCACCGCGACCCGACCATACCCAGGCCTCACAACCAGTGGTACTCCTGGTTTGATGCAGTAAAGAATACCCTGATAACAGAGGATGGGAGGGTAATACCGATACTTGTGGCCATCGGAAACCATGAAGTGAACGGCAGCTACTGGTTCGCCGATGACCGCCGCCCGCAGCTCCCGGCTTATGAGCAGACCGACCGTGTCAGATCGGTAATAGCCCCATATTTTTATCAGCTGTTCGCCATGCCAGGTCAGCCCGGCTACAACGCGGTTGATTTCGGCGACTACCTGAGCATCCTCCTGCTCGACACCGACCACACCAACCCGGTAGAAGGTGTTCAAACGCAATGGCTGGAGGAGCAGCTCGCCGCCCGCACGCATGTAAAGAATGTCTTCCCCATCTACCACATCCCCGCCTGGCCATCGGTGCGCGACATGAACGACCGTGTGCAGACCGCGGTACGCGATCACTGGGTTCCGTTGTTTGAGCAGTACAACCTGCAACTGGCTTTTGAAAACCATGACCACGCCTACAAGCGCACCCACCCGATCCGGAACGGACAGGTCGACCCAACGGGCGTTATCTACATCGGCGACGGTGCCTGGGGCACAGCAACCCGTGAGATCGGTTCCCGGCAGGAGCATGAAGCCTGGTATATCGCCCGGGCCGCCGCCGAGCGTCACTTCATTCTCGTCGAGGTACTCCCCGAAGGCAACCGCCTTACCATGATCAATATCGAGGGCGAGGTCATCGATTCGCTCGACCTGACCAATTAGCCCCCCACGTCAGCCCGGCCCTATCACGTCGCTCCCCCACGTCAGCCTGAGCGCAGCCCTGAGCGCAAGCCTGCGCAGCAGGCTGTAGTCGAAGGGCGCAGTCGAAGGCCGTAGGCGGAGCAGCGCTCCGCCCAAAGCTCGGAAGTCACGCACAGAGTTTACCCTGCGCTCACACTTCGACTACGTCCCTCACTATGCTCGGGACTGCGCTCACACTT
>RECM01000234.1 GCA_007694035.1 Balneolaceae bacterium | reverse complement strand
GGCCCAGTCAACACTGCTGTCGGTGGGTTCGTCGGTGGTCGATAGGGACTCCCGGTCCGGAATGGAAGGAGCAAAGATGGAGGTGGTTCTGGTTGAGGTTCTGCGAATTTTTTTGTGTTGCGAGCGGTCTGGTTCAGGTGTTGTTGCGGATTCCTGCCGGGATTCATGTGCAATATCATTGCCATGGTCAGTAGGTGTGCCGGTATCTTTTCCGGGTTTACCTGAAGCTGTGTGGTCCTCACCGGAACCGGCCTGACCTGCAGCATCATCTTCACCGCCAGCTGAGCTGTCGAAAAGAGGGCCATCGCTGCGCCTGCCTGGTTGCACATCCCCGTTTTCAGCCGCTTTTTTTTCGGACGGCTTATCAGGCATCGGATTTTTCGGGAACGGGGGCTTTGGCGGGACTTTTGATGACGCCGGCGCCGGCTTTTCACCAAGGTATTTTTCGGCCAGAAAGCCTTCGTACATGTCCGCCTCCATATAGTCGAGGGCGGTGGTTATGTCTTCATCGCTAACGCCGACCGCTTTGGCATACGTGCGGGTGAAGCTGCGGAGGTATATTTTATTGGCATCGGGGCGTGTGTAAAGCTCTCCCGATTCGATAAGTCCGATGTTTTCCGCAGAAATGCGGGTTCTTTCGTAAACATCCTGA
This sequence comes from Balneolaceae bacterium, assembly GCA_007694035.1. Taxonomy (GTDB): domain Bacteria; phylum Bacteroidota; class Rhodothermia; order Balneolales; family Cyclonatronaceae; genus RECM01. The sequence continues at coordinate 10,653 of RECM01000234.1, read as the reverse complement.
ACGCTCATCCTCTGTTTCTCTCTGATGGCTTTCAGGTCCTGGTGCATTGTAGACATACGTACGTAACTATGGATTACAAGCTTTATCTTGTGGCGATACAAATATTATAAATTACTCATCATTAAGTTACTATATAAATTTACGCCATATTTGTTTCATTGAATCAACCGCACGCGATTATTTTCAGCCGATAAAATACAAACCGAATTGACACCAAACGAACCCGTTCAGTCATCCCTTTTTGAAGAATTGAAGCGAAAAGCCGGAGCGGTCTCGGCCACACGGCTAATTAGCGTGGGCGCGGCGCTGATTGTGGCCATGATACTGACACGGCTGCTGGATGAAGACCTCTACGGAGCCTACCGCAAACTTTGGCTCATATATGCCATGTTTGGTACCATACTTACCAGTACGGTTATCGGTACGCTCTACTACAGGTCGGGTACGGCATCAGACCGGGGAGACGCGGCGGGGGTGGCCCTGTTTTTGTCGCTGGCCAGCGGGTTGCTGATCGCATTCATAAGCTGGGCCGGAGCCGGATTCTGGGCAGCATCACTCAATTCACCCGACCTGGCCAACGGGTTCCGCATGTTCGCACCCTACCTGTTACTCGGCATATTTGCCGCATCAGCCGAGCCGATATTCGTGATCTATCACCGCAAAAAATGGCTGGTCGCCTATACCGGCGTCTACAATCTGATTGAAGGGGCGCTTATTGTAGTCCCCTTCGCTATGGGCATGCCGATCGAGCGGGTGGTGTTGATCATGTCGGCCGGACCTGCACTGAGATGTGTGGCCGTAATCCTGTTCGCGTGGCGGCATGGGGTGAATTTTCCGCGGCTGGCAATGCTGAGGCGTGAAATACGACCTTCGGTGGCCTATGCAACCGGAATCCTGATGGTATCGGTGGCCGGTATCGCGGCCATGGAGGCCGACAAGTGGATAGTGGGCATCTTTTTTGAGAGCGACGCCATGTATGCCATTTATGTGGTTGGGGCGAAAAAACTTCCGTTTGTCGGGGCCATAACCAGTGCCATCGCCGCGGGTGTGGTTGCCCAGTACTCATCGCTGATCAGGGGCGGTTCGTACACCGAGGCACTTTACGCGTGCCGGAAAGCTGCTGCCATATTGCTCATTATCCTGTTGCCGATGATTGCGGTATCGTGGGTGCTCGCCGAAGATATTCTGGTTTTCCTCTTTGAAAAATACGCCGATTCGGCCCCCATTTTCAGGATTTACCTGTTCGTACTGCTGGCGAATACCGTGCTGGTATCGAGCTTCGTGCTGGCCCATGGGCTGAGCCGGATAAACGCCCTAACCGGACTGGCCGAACTGGTAATAAATGTACTGCTGAGCATACTCCTTATCAGCCTGATCGGGCTGGAAGGCCCCGCCTGGGCCACGCTCATTGCCCACATCGGCTACACGCTTATACTGCTGATGTACTGCAAAATCAGGCTGGGCATATCACCGGTCGATTTTTTCCCGGGGCGCGACATCTGGCCCGTTGTGCCCGTAACCGCGCTTGCATTCGCCCTTGCCCTGCTGATCCGGAGCGCTACAGAAGATGTGATCATCACCGTTATTGCCGGCGGAATGGTTGCTGTTCTTGCCATTATCTTTCTGCTCTGGAAAGGAGGGGGTGGTTGGTGGGAAAATTGATAAAGGATGCATGATTTGGGCTTTTTCGCGTTTCGAACATTTGAATTACAGAACAATTGAACAATTGAATGTGGAAGTGTTGAAAAGCGCTGCGTCTAACCTGTTCCAGAAACGTCATGCTAAAAGAGCGCAGTCCTGAGCGCAGCGCAGCGGAGTCGAAGGGCGGAGTCGAAGGGCGGAGTCGAAGGGCGGAGTCGAAGCACGTGGTGGCTTTTTAAAAAGCCACCAAAATCACGCCCAATCCTGTATCGCCAGCCTGCGGGCATAGCGCCGAACACTACAAAAAAGATCAATTTTATCATAAGGTTGCTCGCTTCGTAAGCCATTGATCCCCAGGAGAGAAACCCGCACAAATCACTTCGCAATTCAATTGTTCAATTGTTCAAATGTTCACTTGTTAATTTATTCCCTTACCCCCTCCCCGGTTCAATAATACTTTTTTGTAAGTATCCCCCTGTTCCCGGCTCTATAAGGCTATGGGTTTATCAGTACATCAATTCACGGAATTTGTGCAGACAATGGCACGGGGGCTGGTTGGGGTGGCTTTTCCGGAGATTTGCATCTGCTGCGGCATGCCTCTTCAGCAGTCCAGGTTTCTCTGCCACTACTGCAGCTACGACCGGTTCGAGGATGCGAATCCTGGTGGGGCCGACAGCTGCGCCGGCGTGATATTGCCGGAGATGATATCCGTGCAGGATGCCATGTGGATATACGACAAAAACGATCTGCTGCAACAGCTCATCAGAGAGCTGAAGTACAACGGGATGGGAGCGCTGGGGCTGGAACTGGGCCGGCTCACCGGCCAGCAGGTAGCGGGATCGCGCATGCGCTACCACATCAGCAGCGGAGCCGATATCGTACTTCTGCCGGTACCGCTGCATCCGAAAAGGGAGAGGAAAAGAGGCTACAACCAGTCTGAGCGGATTGCCCGTGGCGTTTCGGAAAAAACCGGGTTCACACTTGCACGGATTGGGGATGTTACCCGTATCAGAAATACCCGTACGCAGACCGGGTTCAGTATGGGCAAACGGATGAAAAACATCTCGGGCGCATTCAGGATGAATAACCCCGGGCTCATCGGGGGTAATTTTGTGATTATCGTTGATGATGTATTCACGACCGGGTCAACCGTTTTTGAGCTGGCCCGCACAATAGCCCCCGCCCGACCCGCCGGTATCGGTATCCTCACCGTAGCCATGGCGTAATCCGGACAAATGCATGCCTGATATCTCAGCCTGATAAAGTCGCCGTATGCCCGAACCAACAGCATACCCGAAGCCAGCCATCCACAACCCCCGGTCCCCGGTCCCCAGTTCTAAGTTCCAGGCTCCAGCCTCCAGCCTCTTGATTCTTGATTCTTGGCTCATGATTCTTGGCTCTCGCCTCTCAAATTCCCATTTCTGCTCAAAACGCACTACCTTAATTCTGAAAGTAAATATTCCATCTTGCCCTTACGTGAATGCACGGGGGGATCAATGGTCTCATCTGGCAGAAAAATGACTGAAAAAAGCTTGCGACAACCGGGAGCGGCATTTATCGAAACACCGGTCGGCATATTCACACCGGCCGGGAACTGGTTTCATACCTCAGCCGGTGCTATAGAACAGTTCGTGCCCGGATTGTTAAAGAAAAAACCGCTGAGCGAGCTTATCCGCGACGCAGAGGTCTGGATCCGCAGCGCCGACAACCTGTCGATTCTGCTGTTGCTCATCCTGCTGGTTACATCCGGCCTGGTAACAGCTGTTACGGTTGTGGCCATATTTTTTCCGCTGTGGCACATTTCAAAAAGCGGGGCATTCAGCCGGCTGTTTACCGTTTTCCTGAGGTTCATTGATATCGAGATTGTGCTGCTGCTGCTGGCTGCCGGGCCGCTGAGCTGGCTGGGCATGGCGGGCTACTACTATGATCTGCTTGCCGGACTTGCCGGGTTCATTATTCTGAAATTCGGCCTCTACCGCCGGTTCATCGACTATCTGCATGATATGCTGAACGGAGGTGCCATCCCGTTGAACGACCGGCTCTTCCGCATGGTTCTTGTGAAACACGCCCTGGCAAACGGTATCCGCACGGATGAAGTCGCCGAAATGGATAAAAACATCCGTGATCTCATCAATAAAAGGAAAAAAATGTGATCCGATCACTCATTCCGGTAATCCTGGCCCTTGTTTTCGTTGTATCATGCAGTTCAACCCGCTGGAATACCGATAACCGTAAGCTGTGGGGTGAAAGCGTGGCCATCGCCCTGTCTCCCGAATTCCGGCTTGAAAACAGCAGCCAGTTCGCTGGCGAGGTGGTCGTTTTTCAGTTCCGGCAAGTTGTGCTCGATTCGCTCATGCAATCAACACTTTCGCGGTATGTTTCAGGGGTGAGCAGGGGCGGGCAGATCGACGCGAAATATACCGGCGACTCCCGCCAGGCCGACATCCTGCTGGTTATCGAAAATCTGGAGATCAGCCGTGTATACAGCCTCGATTTTGTCCTGCGCGGGCCGGTTACAAGGACCCGTATGAATATTACGGCCTACCGCGGATCGGACCGGATTTTCGAAACAAGGGTGAGCGGGTCACAGAATATGGCCTATGTGGCCCGCGACGGCCGCCGTTTCTACTGGATGAACGATGAGGATCGGAACAATCCGGAGTACCAGATGGCAACCCTGACGGATGCTGCCAATTCAGCGCTGGGAAAGGCCTACTCACGCTTTTTCGGGCAATAGGGGCAATTTCGATATTACCACAAAGCATCCGGGGAATGATTTTGGCTACGGGTGGATTTATACGATCAAAATATGTTTATCCGGCCGAATAGTGGTAAATTTATGACACTGTTTTTGCCACAGATGTACAGATCTGCCGTCCGGGTTTTGGTCCTAGCCGGCGCATAATACGTGAAAATCCGAAGGCCTTGTTCAGAAATTTCCTGATTTGGAATATTTTGCAATGACGTTAATTTGTCGGTATTACATCGGTATTACATCGGTATTACATCGGTATTTACAGGCTTTGTTTTTTTGATATAACTTATTGGCGAGTATAAAGTTATTGGATTTACTTAATAATTAATTTAGGAAATGTTTCCAGATGAGCGAAAAAGTTCGCACCATGTTTGCCTCCATCGCCGACCGGTATGATGCCATCAATACGGTATTGTCGTTCGGTATCCATCACCGCTGGCGGAAAAAAGCGGTACGGCTCAGCAAAGCCGCCCCGGGTGATCATGTGCTGGACTGCGCTACCGGTACCGGTGATTTTGCCATAAGCTTCAAAAAAGTTGTAGGTGATGAGGGCCGTGTGGTTGGCACCGATTTCTGCGCGGAGATGCTGGCCCCGGCGCCCGTGAAGGCGCAAAAACGCAATATGGATATCGAGTTCGCGGTGGCCGACGCTATGGACCTGCCCTATGAAGACAACACCTTCGACATCTGCAGCATCGCATTCGGAATCCGGAATGTTGACGATCCAGAAATTTCGCTGAAGGAGATGGCACGGGTGGTCAGGCCGGGCGGCAGGGTGGTGGTGCTCGAGTTCGGTCAGCCCAAAGGGTTGATCAAGCTACCCTACAAGGCCTACAGCAAGTATTTTATACCCACGATTGGAGGGCTCATGAGCGGGAACCGGGATGCGTACAAGTACCTTCCCGAAACCAGTGCGGCTTTTCCCGCCGGCAAAGCCTTTGCCGATCTGATGATGGGCACCGGAAACTATTCAGGAGCCGAAGCGCATACACTTCAGTCGGGTATCGCCTATATTTATATCGGTACCGTAGCCTGATTGGTGTAGGTAACAATCGGCATCTTTCTTATAATGATAAAAATTTACGACTCAAACGCTTAGTAACATGTTAACTATTGAGGAAATCAAAAAGATTATTCCGCATCGCTACCCGTTTTTGCTGGTTGACAGGGTTCTGGAGGTAGACGCGGACCACATTGTTGCCATAAAAAATGTTACCGGCAACGAGGAATTTTTTAACGGCCATTTTCCGGGCCAGCCCATCATGCCCGGCGTGCTTCAGGTTGAGGCAATGGCCCAGGCAGGATGCATCCTTTTCCTGAGGGAAATCTGTGAAGATCCGGAGAACACACTTATAGTTTTTTCATCCATCGGCAAGGCCAAATTCCGTCGGCCTGTAGTACCTGGCGATCAGCTTCGCATGGAACTCAGGGTTCAGAGCATAAGGCGGCAGTTTGCCACATTTGCAGGTAAAGCCACAGTAGATGGCGAAGTGGCCTGTGAACTGGAGGCAACAGCGGCGTTTGTACCAAAGAACAACTCATGAGTACCGGTTCCGGCAATAACCGTCCTGTTCGCGTAACCACGCAGACCGTGGTCGATATGAAGCACCGCGGCGAAAAAATTGGCATGCTTACGGCTTATGACTATTCTATGGCCCGCATCGTGGATGCGGCAGGCATCGACATTATCCTGGTTGGCGATTCGGCAAGTAATGTGATGGCCGGCCATGAAACCACACTGCCCATTACCCTCGAACAGATGATGTACCACACAAGTTGCGTGGTGAGAGGGGCGGAGAGGGCACTCATCGTTGCCGACCTTCCCTTTATGAGTTATCAGAATACCACAAAGGAAGCGCTGATCAGCGCCGGTAAAATGATGAAGGAAGCCGGAGCGCACGCGGTAAAGCTGGAAGGCGGGGCGTTCATCGTGGATACCGTCAAGAAGATTGTAGGGGCCGGTATTCCGGTGATGGGCCACCTTGGGCTCACTCCTCAAAGCATCTACAAGTTCGGCACCTACAAAGTCCGGGCCACCGAAGAGGATGAAGCCGCAAGGCTGCTCGAGGATGCAGCCAGCCTTGAAGAAGCCGGTGCCTTTGCACTGGTTCTTGAAAAAATACCCGCCAAACTGGCCCGGAAGGTCACGGAAATGCTCTCCATTCCCACCATCGGGATCGGCGCCGGATCATCATGCGATGGGCAGGTACTCGTTCTTCACGACATGCTCGGGCTGAACAAAGACTTCAATCCCCGCTTCATCCGGCGCTATGCGGACCTCAGCACCGTAATGACCGGTGCCGTACAGAACTACATCAAAGATGTGAAAGCATCCGCATTTCCGAACGAAAACGAACAATACGACTGACGTACATGAAGTATGATCCCGAACGGCTGTTTCTGGTCAGCAACGACGATGGCATTTTCTCACCCGGAATAAGGAACCTCGCGGAAGTAGCCAGCCAGTACGGTGAGGTTCAGATTATAGCGCCCGACCGGCAGCAAAGCGCGGTCGGGCACTCCATCACGGTGATGGACCCGCTGCGTGTAGCCCGATTCGAAATGAGCAACAGCATGGTTGGCCATGCCGTGAACGGCACGCCTGCCGACTGCGTGAAGCTGGCCCACGACCAGCTGCTCGACCGTCAGCCGACAATGATCCTGAGCGGTATCAACCACGGATCGAATGCCGGAATCAACATTATCTATTCGGGCACGGTAAGCGCGGCCACAGAAGGTACGGTACTCGGATACCCGTCGATAGCCGTCAGCTGCACCGATTTCCAGGAAGATGCCGACCTGACCGGGTGCCGGGAAGCCGTGGAGCGGATCATCGAATACGTCTTGAAGAACGGGCTTCCAAAAGGGGTGACGCTGAACCTGAATGTACCGCCCGGCCCGCTCAGGGGAATCCGCTGGACCCGCCAGGGCGACAGCCGCTATGTGGAGCAGTACCAGCGCCGAATCGATCCGCACGACCGGCCTTACTACTGGATCACCGGCCGTTTCGAAGTACTCGACCAGGGCGAAGACCTTGATGTAAACGTACTCAAACAAGGCCTGGCCTCCGTTACACCAATCCAGTACGACCTCACATCCTATAAGGTTTATGAAGAAGTAAAAAACCGCCAATTGTAACAACCGCAGTTGAACAATAGAATAGGGAATAGGGAATAGGGAATAGGGAATAGGGAATGGGGAAGTGATTTGGGGTGGAAAGAGGATATGCTTTCTGGAAAGCTAATACTACGTGGGGAAGTGATCCTGTAGCAACTCCATCCGAAAAAAAACTTCTTAATTCAATTGTTCACTTGTTCCCTAATTCCCTGATTCGAAATATGCTATAGGCACGGCCGTAAAAAAAACAGCAACAGCCCTTATTATAAATCGTTGTTCAGCAGATTTTTAACAACACCAACCCATAGCTCTTCCCACGCTTTTTCGTGTTTTTTCGGCAGGTTTAGCTTGATCTGCTCAATGTGGTTGAGCTTGCTGCGGAACAGATGATCACCCCAGACGGCGCTCTCGGCACCAATATAACCATCGTTGATGCCCTCGTTATCGTGGATATACGTGTTGAAATAGTAGAGCAGCTTGTTGATGTCGTAATCAGTACCCTTTCCGCATGCGGTTGACACGGAATAATAGCGTATATCGGGGTGGTCGGGCGTTTCGGGATTGAATGTGTTCTGAACATAATCGCGTGTGAGCTGCCTGAGAGCTCCCTGTGCGTCGCTTTTGATGTCGGGGTAGGAGATGTCGCCCAGCCAGTCGAGGATGTCGATAAAGTAGTCCTTGATTTTGTCGGGGGTTTTAAGGGCCAGCTCGGCCAGGCTTGTGCCCCTGTGCGGGGTTGCCACGGTAGTGAGCGATACCACACGGTCATGCAGACCAAGGTGGGAGATGGCGTAACGCATATCCAGCCCGCCCATGCTGTGTGCAACCAGGTTGAGTTTCCCGGATCCGGTCAGCTCGATGATCTCGTCGCAGGTTTCGACCCAGGCCCGGGCTCTTGTTTCAATGCCGGCATAAGGTACAATGGTGGGCGCGAACGCCGATATGCAGTGACCCCGGTAGAGCATGCAAACATTGTGCAGAAGTGATGGTTGTACGGCATTGGCCAGGCCGCCGAATCCATGGCACAGCAGCACCGGATATTTCGTGGCCAGGTATTCCGGCTGGGGGAACTCATTGTACCGTAATTTCTTTTTGAGGCCTTCTATCATGGCTTATGATCCGTCAAATACCTTAGAAAATAATCAAATTAGTGATCATTTGTGCCGATCCGTTGATTACGGAAGGTTGGTTATCAAATTGAAAATCATGAATGATGATCACAGATAATAATCCGTGGAATACTGAAGGTTGACCATCAATATGGCGATTTTCTGTATTTAAATCCTACGGCAGCCTGACTACCGGCGTTGTGATAACCATCCCGCCTTTTTTATGGTCATGCAGGTTTTCGGTAAGCCAACCAATACCCCGTTCTGAAACCTCAATCAGTGCAAACCCGGTACTGCCGGCGCGGGCATCCCTGAAAAACCGTCCAAGATCCTGCTCCAGTTTCATCCGCCCGGCCTTGTCGGAAATAATCAGCGCATTTCTGCCGTCGATCCATCCGGCATTCCGGCCGGCCGATTGCATGATTAGATCGCGGATATTCATCTGGGATGCATCCATAAGCAGATACCGGGGCCGCGGTGCTACCGATCGCAGTGACCGGGCCAATGAAGGAAGCCCGTCGGTTTGGGCATCCATCCAGAAAAACAGGGGGTGTGAACTAAATGGGGATGACCAGGCTACCGCATCTTCGGCAGAACTTACACGCAGCGCAATGGGAACACCGGGGATCTCCCGGCGAATGGCGGCAACCAGATCGCTGCCGGGGCGTGATGCAATCGTGAGCATCAGTTCGGCAGGATAGGTAGGCAGTTCGTAGGCCGTGGTCGGATTGATCCGGATGGATCTGATCACCGTATTTTCATAGATCATAACCAGCCTCAGCAGGCGGTCGGGAAATTCAATGACGCCGAACAGCTCAATTCCCAGTGGCATCAGCCGTTTGGCAAGCTCCATGTGGAAATAGGTCTTCCTGAAATCAGAGGGTACGTCTACGTTGTAGATTTTGCGTTCAAAAACCCCGCCGGCCATCTGCGACGATATTCTGATCCTGTTGGGCGGGATATTGAAAAAAGACAGCTCACGTGTTAACAGAGAATCGATGGTATCAAGGCTGGTCAGTGACGAGTCACTGTTACCGGGAGGCTGAAAAAGCAACAGCCCTGCAACCATACAGGCGGCCAGAAGAAATCCTATCAGGATTTTCCTGCTGGTCTGCCGGTCGTCCGGATTCCCGTCATCCTCAAAATCAACGTCATCATTTATCATATCGCCGGTGAAAATACAGAGAAAAAAACCATGAAAGTAGATTTTTGACAACCGGTTATTGCAGGTGGCACATACTGCGGCCTGAACCATTATAACTGATCAATCCGGCAGGGTGCAGGGCAGTGACAGTGACAGCGGAAGCGGAAGTGGAAGCGGAAGTATCACCTTTAGTGATACTCATATATGTCGCTCACAGCGTACCCCGAATGTTTGAGCAGGTCGGTATGCTCATCCCTGAACGTCCGCCTGCGGTGGTGCTGTTCCTGCCTGTCGATATATCGTATCAGGCCGCCTACCTGCGATTGCGAATGGCTGAATGCAGTATATCCCGGCTGCCAGTTGAAATCGGGCCTTACATACCTTTTTTGCCTGAGCCAAATCGTGGCGGTCGATTTTATTGCGGCAACAAGGTCGCCGAGCCGCTCAATGGGAACATATCGAATGAAAATGTGCACATGGTCATCGGAACCGTTAATGGCAATCACTTTGTGCTGCCTGTTCCTGATAACTCCTGATATGTAATTAAATAGGTCCGCCCGCCAGGCTTTCTTCAGAGAAGGTTTTCTGTCCCCGACCGAAATAACGATGTGCAGATAAATCTGAGTGCAAGTGTCTGCCATAATGAAGTAAATTTAAGTGCAGAAATGATGTTTTGTAATAAGAGCTGATTCTGATGCCAGCCTTACAAAAAAAATCGGGGGCAGGGAATATTTTTTGAATGGTCATCATTCGATCTTGTGCCGAAACTTCGTTAAATCGGAAATCGTTACGTCTTATGAATCGCCAAATCAAAGGGATCAGGATTTGGGTAGTAGCGCGATTTTTTGATATCCGATTCATGAGACGTAGCGACCGGGCGATATTCG
>RECM01000065.1 GCA_007694035.1 Balneolaceae bacterium | reverse complement strand
ATGTAACGGGTCAGACCATGAGCCATGACGGAGGCAGCGTACAGGGTGTATTCGGCTAAAGAGGCCGTACATCAGCTTCGGTGATTAATCCACACCGGGCACAGCGCGTTTTTCAGTCAGTACGGCCACACCGGTTCATGATCCTGATACAAACTGCTTTTAAAAAAATTATAAACAGAGCATCAATACGTTTTTAAACAAACATCATATCCAGTCATGCATTTTTTCCAGAAAACCATCTCGCTGGCACCGAAATCCCGTGGTTTCCATCTTGTTACCGACGAAATAACGTCGGCCGTGGCATCGGAACTCGGGCAGATCACAACCGGTATAGCCCATGTGTTCATCCAGCATACCAGTGCTTCGCTCACGATCAACGAGAATGCCGATCCGACCGTAAGGCAGGATTTCGAGACCCATTTCAACCGGGCAGTTCCCGAAGATACATCCCTGTACCGGCACACACTTGAAGGCACCGACGATATGACGTCGCACATAAAAAGCTCGCTGCTGGGCACCTCGGTAAGTATTCCCATAACCCGCGGGCGGCTGAATACCGGCACATGGCAGGGTATCTACCTGTGTGAGCACCGGAACCGCGGCGGCAGCAGAAAAGTGGTCATCACATTGTTTGGCAGCTGACAGCTATTAAACACCTGAGAAATAAATGTGACTTCTTTATTATCTCTGCTGTTCGACAACCTGAAAATATCCTTGTATATTATCAGTTTATTCTACCGATCAGGCAACAAAGCAGTAGCCCCATTTTATGATATCCGATTCGCAACAGGCTGCACAATCTGAAATATCCAACATGTCCGGATGGAACCGGACGCCGCCCCTTTACAGCTGTTCTATGGCCACCGGGGGCACTTTTTTTGTTTCTACCGGATTTGACAGAGCCTTTGTGCACGCCAACCAGTCAGAATCCGGGAAATACGGCTTCTGTTTATCCATCCAAAACGACCCGACCCTGCATGGATAAGCTGCCGCAACTTAGCATAATCACTGTTTTCAGAAATCAGAAGGATGAGGCCGAGAACATTCTTACCGCTCTTTACGAGATGAAAGGGCTGGATTTCGAACTCATCATATACGACGACGCCTCCCACGACGGTACGGTTCAGACAATAGAATCGCTGATCGAATACTTCAACCACGACCACACCTTTTTCTTTACCAACGAACAGCCGGAAGGGCGCGGACCCTCGCTGAACAAAGCGATGGCTGCTGCCGGCGGACAGTACCTCTGGATTGTCGATATATTGGCCGATATCACCAAGCCGATTGTTCGCCAGGGTATCGAACGGCTGAGAACCTCGAGCAAGATTTATTCCTACCTGGGCAAGAACAATACGCCTGAAGACCATGCCGCCGCACTCGATGCGGTAACCACGGGGAAACTGCCCTGCGATTCCGTGTTTATTTTTAACCGCAAATTCCTGCCTCAGAAAGACCAGTTCCTGAACCCCTTCCTGAACCACTACCATGCATTCGATCTCTGCATAAGGGGAGGGATTAACAGCTTTTCCGGTACTGATGATGTGGCCGACGGCCTGTTGTTCAGCCGTGAAAACCCGCCATCGAAAGGGGATTGCCGCGAGCTGATATTTTCCATACAGCGGGCGGCGAATCCGGCCAATGAAGCCCTTAACAGAAGCATTATCGAGGCCCTCGGCCGAATGACCCTGACCGCGGCCGATGACAAGCCCGACCTGAATTCCCTGCTGGCTGAAGCGCGCTATTTCCGCCGCGAAGGCAAATCCGGAAATGCATTGGAAATGCTGAACAGGATTATGGAGCTTTATCCTGACAACCGGGAGGCCAGGCGGATCAAGGTTGACATTCTCGAGAGCCAGCGCCGTTACGTTGAAGCCGCCGAGCTGAAGCACGGCCTGAAAAAATATCCCGTTCCCGGTATCACTACTGAAAGCAACGTGCTGCCAGCTGAAAAAACAGCCTTTGAAACAGAAGGGAATGAGGATGAGGTAAAGAGTGAGATTGAGGATGAGATTAAGGATGTGGTTGAGGATTTGGTTGAGGATTTGGTTGAGGATGAGTTTGAAGATGTGGTTGAAGATGAGTTTGAGGGGGAGGACCTCACCGGGTCAGCCGCCGGTGCAGATGCTGATGAAGAGGCGGCAGAAGAAACCGAAATAGTTCCGGGCCGGCAAACGGGCAGAAAACCGGTTGCAGATGCAGAAACAGAGACGGAGTTGGAGGCTGATACTCAGGCAGAGACTGAGGCACACACGGAAGCAGAGTCAGAGTCAGAGGCAGAGTCAGAGGCAGATACACTAGCAGAAGCATCTGCAACTGCAAATTCGGATGAGGATGAGGATGAGGATGCAGGTGAGTATACAAAAGCACATTCACATTCAGATTCAGATTCAGCATTGGAAACTGAACCGGATCTGGAGGCAGAGGTTGCCGATGCTGAAATAAGCCCTGAACCGGGTGGAATACGGGTATCGATTGTCATCCCGACGGCGGTACACCGCAAGCCTCTTCTTGAAGAGTGCCTTGCTGCGCTGAGCATCTATACTGATGCTTCATCCACCGAGCTGATCATCGTAGACAATGCCAGCCTCGACGATACATATGACTATCTGGACCAGCTTGAGCAGGATGGTTTCATGAACATCCGTGTGATAAGCAACAGAATCAACCGGGGATTCGCAGCAGCAGCCAACCAGGGCATACAGGCGGCCTCCGGTAAATTTATCTGTGTGATGCACAACGATGTGGTTGTGGCCAGCGATGTGACCGGAAAACTGGCCGTATTGATGGAGAAAAACCCCGAATACGGTCTGATCGGCCCGGTTTCAAACCGCTGCATGAATCCGGCACAGATTCGTGGGGGTACCAGGCATGAGGAAACACTTGCGGAGGCCACCCTCATCGACAGTTTCTGTATGATGTTCCGGGCTGATGCATCACCTGAATTTGACGAACAATACGGGCTTGCCTTTGCCGAGGATGCCGATATTTGCTATCAGCTCCGCTCCAAAGGGTGGAAAACCGGTATTGCAGGGCACATATATGCCGAACACTATATGGGCGCTACAACCCTTGAGATCGGTCTCGACACAAACGGTCCTGAATACTGGATCAATGCTGCCATATTCAATCAGAAATGGGGCCTGAAGACCGAATTGCCCGATTTTGGCGACAGCGATGAGATTGATCAGCTGGCCATGCTGGGCAACCTGATGAATACCTACCGCCCGGAAGAAGACCTTCTTGCCTATGCTGAAGGGTTGCTTACCCGCGAAACGCGTACCAAAATTATGGAGGCCAAACACGACAGGGAACGCCTTACCTCCCTGATCAGGGCTTTGATAGTTCTTGACCAGCGGGATATTCTCCGTTATCTCGAAGAAAAAATGGACCATTACGAGCCTGATGCCGAGCTGGCACTGCGCCTTATCCACTATTACTACGACAGGAACATCTACTCAAGGTGCCTCAAATACATCGACGCATGCGGTTCGAACCTGCCGATCACCGAGAAGTACTTCAGGCTGAAAATCGCTGTCGGCGAAAAAGACTCCGACAAGGCTGTAGACCTGCTTAACCAGCTGATGAATGAGGCACCCGTTCATCCCGGAATTTATAAACTGGCAGGCGATATCCACATGCTTGAAAACAACCACAAAGAATCCGAAGAATTTTACAGTCTGGCTTACCAGATCGATCCGATCCGTTTTGGCAAATCGGGAAAAACTGAAATCGCCTATTCAGACAGCGTAATTTAACCGGTATTAACAGACGAACTTTTTTCATGATCACTACCAGGCACTCGTTTATACTGTTCACCGGCTTTTTAATGCTAACCTTGCAGGCGGATTTCGCCGGTGCCCAGCCTGTAGACACATGGCAAACACATACATCACTGGCCAATGTTGATCAGGTACTGCTCACCGATAACGGCGGGCTGATTGCTTTGACAAGCGGCGGGCTCTATACCTACAATCCCGGTGAAGCACTCATCGGATGGTCGACGGTCGACGGCCTGTATCGTCTCAGGCCAGCAACAATGGCCTATGACCCTTTGAACGGGGGTATCTGGCTCGGGTACATTGACGGGACCTTCGAATTCCTGAACTTCGAAAGGGGCACTATACAGCGGTTTACCGATATCGCACGCAGCACCCGTTTTCAGTCGAAACGGATCAATAAAATGGTGCTGCATGGCAATGAGCTCTATGTAGCCACAGATTTTGGCGTTGTTGTGTTCGACACCGACCGCAGAATAGTGATCGATACGTATTCCAACCTCGGAAGATTTGAGTCGGCCGTTAATGTGAGGGATATTGTAATCCGCGATAACACGATTTTCGTTGTCACGCAATCGGGCCTGGCTGCGGCCAGCCTCAGCAATCCAAACCTGGTGGAACCATCAGGCTGGGACAATTCCGACGGACAGGGCAACTACGGCAATCTGCGGGTACCGATGAATGCGATCGGGGTTTTGGATGGCGTTATCTATGTTTCAACCTCGAGTGGTAATTACATTTTTTCAGGTGGCAGCTGGCAGATTACAACCATGTTCGGTTCATCACCTGCAAAGCAATATCAGTATTTCAACAATGGGGATGATCTGCTCGCGGTTACCGCGCAACGCGTCTATATTATTGGCGGCACAAGTTATGCGCTACCCGGAACGGTATTCAATTCAGCTATACTTGATCCCGGAAGAAACACCCTGTACGCCGGAACCGGCAGCAGGGGCACCGCCATTCTTTCGCCACTAACATCAGACAACTGGGAATTTCTGAACCCTGAAGGGCCTTACCTGAATTTTTTCACCGGTATGAGGAGTGCGGATGGCATTCTGATATCGGCTTCATCTCCGGGTCCGGGCCGTTCCGGATTCCCCTCGCCGCCGCAAACCGGCTATTTCATTTTTGACAACGGGATCTGGAACAGCTACAATATCGATACCACGCCCGAACTTGCGGGCGTACAGTTTAACAGTACATTTTCGTCTGCCATTTCACCTGATTATTTCGTTTTTGGCAGCTGGGGCCGTGGCGCCGTTCTGCACAATCGCAGCACCGACGAAATAACCGTTCTAAACCGGACCAATTCACCGCTTGAACCCATTGCCGGCAGCAACACATTTATCGTAGTTCCCGGAATAGATACAGACACGCGTGGAAATATCTGGTTTGTGTGCTACCTGGCGCCGAATAATACCCTTCAGATGTACGATCCGGGAATGGGTGAATGGAGCCAGTATCAGCGATCTGCCGCTACAAGCACAACCGACCTCTATTTTTCGCTTACCATCGATTCATTCGACCAGAAGTGGATTACCCTGCAGTCAAGTACCGGCGCGGGCCGCGGCCTGCTGCTCATCGGCAGCGACAACAACAATGCCGTAAAACTGTCCAGCGCGCCCACTCAGGGCAACCTCCCCAACGACCTCGTAAACCAGGTAGTGCAGGACAAACGCGGTGAAATATGGCTGGCAACCGAAAGAGGCATCGCAAGATACCTGTTCCCTGAAAGGGTGCTAACGGGTACCGCTCAGGACCGCCAGGCCAGCTTTCTGATCAACGAGGATACTACGGCCGCTTCACCATTCCTGTTGCGCGACCTGAATGCCACCGGAATTACTGTGGATGCAGCCAACAGGAAATGGATCGCCTCGCGCGATAACGGGGTATGGCTGATCGATGAAAACGGCCGCCGTGTTATCCGCCATTTCACTACCGATAACAGTCCGCTTCCCTCCAACAGAATCCTATCCATCGCCGTTGATGAAAAATCCGGCACCGTATTTATGGCAACTGATGAGGGCCTGATCAGCTACACCGACATCCCGCGTGAGGGTACACGCAAGATGGATGAACTGTTTATATATCCCAATCCCTACTCCTACCGGATGAACTCGGGGCCCGTTGTTATAGACGGGCTCTCGGAACGGTCTACCATATCCATACTCACAGTTGACGGCAGGCTTGTGAACCGTGCGGAAGCCAGGAGCGGAAGGGCTTCGTGGGATGTACGCGATTTTCAGGGCAACCGTGTGGCAACCGGGGTCTACCTCGTTGTGGCCGTTGACGAAAACAACAGTGAACGCGGTGTGGGAAAAATTGTCATAATACGTTAACGCACGGAACAGGCAAGCCTCCCTTTTCGTTACATGACAGATGACAACAACAAAATCCGAAATAGAATCCCTGCTTTTTCTTCTCGAAGACCCGGATCCGTTTGTGCGTGAATCGGTAAAGAAACGGTTTGAAATTCTCGGGGAGAACTGCATACCCATTCTCGATGAGATGCAGAGCAGCCTGCGCAGTGGTGAGAAGAAGGATTCGCTGCGGCGGTTGATCAGGCAGATTACTTTCTCGGGAATTGAACAGGAGTTCATCAACGTACTTGAAGGCGGTTTAAAAACGCCGAAGGCGCTCGAAGCATCCCTTTTAGTGATCTCACGGCTTGAAAATCCGACCCTGCGTACGGAGATTTATACACGGGCCATCGACAAGATGGCCAATGAGATAGATTTCCGCATCCGCTACGCGGTAACACCAAAAGAACAGATGCAAATTTTGCTTACCTATGTTTTCCGGGAAATGGATTTCAGGGGATGTACCGACGATTACCTCAACCCACAGCACACCTACCTGCACACCGTGATCGACTCACGTGTCGGAATACCGCTAACCTTGTCGCTAATAGTGATTCTGCTGGCCCACAGGCTGGGTTTGCCGTTTTACGGTGTCAATATGCCGCTGCATTTTCTGCTGCGGTTCCAGAACGAATCGGAGTCGGTACTGATCGATCCGTTCAACAAGGGCGGCATCGTATCGGTTGATCAATGCTACAGTTTTTTGAAGAACAGCGGTATAACGCCCGACCATGAGCACTTCCGGATTGCCAGTGAGCAGGAAATGCTGATCAGGTTCATCAGAAACCTCATAAACGGGTATGATCAGCAGAAAGAAGACCTCCAAAAACATGACCTGAACAAACTGCTCAGCATTCTGGAAGCATTTACCGTTGAGTGAGCTGCGCCGCCGGTATTCAGTTATAGACCCTGCAGGGGCGAGACCGTTCTAGAAAAAAATCCCGTACAGATCACCTTTCCAATCACGGTTATACGCACATAACCCTGCCACAGTAGTTAAAAGAACCGCGTAATACCCAGACCTGCCGTAAATCCCGGTTCATCGAGCCTCAGGGCGGTATCGAAACGCAGGATTCCAAAAATGCCAATAAGCGACAGGCCGACTTCGTGGTGGTACCCATCAGATCCGGCATAGCGAAGCAGCCCGGATTGCCCGTTTTGCCAGGTGCGGCCTGATGCGCCATGAACAACCAGGCCAAGGCCTCTCCGTGCCACACCATACATACCCAGGGCCTCGAAGGGAATGGTGCGGAAGTTGTGCTCCCAGAACAGAAATGCATACTGCGGGGCCATAACGGGACGGTTGGTGAGAGACCGTAGTGTGCCGAACGGCCGGAACAGGCCCAGGCTTCCATCCACTGTACCAAACCTCTGAGCCGGAAGTTCTCCCGAATAGGTACCGGCCATCAGCTGCATGTCGAGCGCGTTGGGAAACAGCCGCCGTTTATAGAAGGTCGGGATCCTGATTGCGGCAGTCATGCTGTACCTGGTAAAATCAAAATCGCCGCCAAACAGGGCCGGATCGCTGTGTTCAACAGACAATTGTAAGTTATTCTGCCCTACCACACCGAACGGCACCGGTGTATCGCCTATGCTCAGGCGGATTTCGGCCGAGCGGAGTGTAGCTTCTTCAATGACCGGGTTTTCCGGTTGTTTTTTGCCACCGGGTATTGAGTAGCTGGTAGTCTGTTCCAATCCGGAATGCACTTCATGGTTAACCCTGAGCCTGACCGTGCTTCGAAGGCTTCGCACACGCTGCTCCATACCAAACCAAACCTGTTCATTCCTGAAATAGTCGTAATAGTCGCGGGCACCAAATAAGGGAAGTATACCTGTAACGGCCATCGGGTAGTTACCAGTTTCACCTATGGCAGCAGTATTATTGCGGTAGCCCGTTTCGAAACCGGTGCGGCCGGTTCCGAATAATCCGCGGGATGAGGATCTGTAGTTCAGTTCTGCTCCATAGCCCCATTCTTCGCTGCCTGTACTGTACCCCAGAGATACCCTGGCCCGCATCCTTTTCCAGTATGGAGATTCATATCCGCCACCGATATGCAACGCATCCACTCTGTTGTACCAGAGTACAGGTTCAAAGCCGGACCCGAAACGTGCCAGCCCCGATCGCTGCCGCGGTTCTTCATCGCCTGTGGTTACCATTCCGGCAAGGAAACCGGTAGGCCGGAAAGCATCCTCCAGGGTTTTTGTACTGTCAACCTCATCATAAGCGGTTTTTTCGGCCATCGTTAGCGGCAGAGGCTGCCCGAGTTCTTCCAGTGTTTTTCCGCTCCGTGTGCTCAGCGTATCCACTATGAGCAGCCGCTGAACCCGGTATAATGAGTCGGGCAGCTCAATATTGATACGGTAATCGGTAAGCCCCGATATCTGTGCAAATATAATGGTGGGTATCTGCAGGCCTACGAATCCGATATCGATCAGGCCTTCGATACGCATGTCGACCGGAAGCCAGGCATCGCCCCCAAAATTGCTGAACTGCTGCCTGTAGTGCAGATCAACCTGTTTTACAGGCGGCGGGAACATGACGGCCGGACCGGGTTTGAGATCGACTTCCAGCAGGGCGTATTCACCTGCCAGTACCGATACCATGCCTTCAAAAACCGGCTGTAATCTTCTTTTGGGTATTACCCTGATGTCGTATATCACCTGATCATCGATATTGCGGAGCCCCTCCAGCTTGAAATCGTAGAATTTGAGAGCATCGGGATGGGTTACGCCAACTAACCGGTATCCGGCAATTTCGATATCATCATCATAGAGATTGGGAAGATAACCGGCCCCGGCAAAATTACGGGATTCTGCCAGGTTATTTGTCTGCCGGCGCGACATCAGCACCTCACGGGTACCGCGGTCACGGTCCCAGTGTACCCGGCTTACGCTCTCGGTAATTGACACAATGCCGTCGTTGTTTTCAAGGCGCTGACGGGTGTATGCTTCGGCAGTATAAGTGGCAAGATCTTTCCGCCACAACTGCTTGCGGACGATTACCTTCTCCATAATACTCAGTGCGGGGTCTTTGCCTGTAACCACCACTTCATCCATATCGATGGTAACCGGCTGCATCAACACATCCACCGGCTGACTTGCCTGTTCAACCTGGATGTTCCTGGTAGCATAGCCTATGTACCTGATGATGAGCGTTACCGGAAGCGTTTCAACCGGAAGTTCAAAAAAGCCTTCCATATTGGTGATGGTACCCCGGTATGTATCCATGATCTGGATATTTGCGGCAGGCAGGGATTCCCCGGTTTCAGCGTCGGTAACTCTTCCTGTGATTACTGTTTGGGCGAACAGTTGAGGTGAAAGCAGCAGCAGAAATGCACAAATAGCCGGTATTCTCATGAGGAAATTTTCGGAGTTACAGAAAGAGGTGTAAATGATAACGATGATACTATCGGAATATGGCACTACATGACGAATTCCGGGCAGTATTGTTTCATTTCCATTATCGGCTAATCTCCCTATATTTGGTGTCCCGTTGGCCCGGTAGTTCAACAGGATAGAATAGAAGCCTCCTAAGCTCCAGATCTGGGTTCGAGTCCCGGCCGGGTCACATTTTCAATGCTGTGCCATTCTGGTTTCCCCCACAACATCAGTAAGATGTGCGATTGCTTGTGAAACAGGCTTCAGATACAGATGTATTACGCCGCATCTGATCCCTGTTAATTGGTTCAGTGCATATGCCTGCCTGGCATAACCATTTAACAGCACTTCCGTAAAGCCGGTAATAACCCAGAATTCCGATTTGAGACAATAGAAAGGATCAACATTTCTGGATAGCTCGACATTTTCTCTCTTTAAAAAGGAAAAATACTTAAAAAGCAGAACTTGACGTGCGAGTTCCAATTGCTGTACACGATGCTTTATAATGTTGTATCAGTGCGATCGGGACGCGCAGTCAAACAGGGAGGTCGGACAGGCAGGCAAACGGGGCAGTTACACGATTATGACTTTAATCTCTTTTTCTTCGAGCGCTCTTCTGATGCCATCCGGTATTCCGGAATCAGTTATAACAGTACTTATGCTTTCCATCCCACATATTCGGCTTAACCCGCGCTTGCCGAATTTGGACGAATACATCACTACTATGGTCTCCTGCGCCGAGCGTATCATTACCCTGTTCAGATGGGCTTCGAGCGCATTGGTAGTTGTGAGGCCAAATTCGGGATCAAACCCATCGCCGGCCAGGAACAGTTTGCTACAGAAGTGTTCTCGGACCATCGATTCGGCGTACGGACCAACAACAGCCGCTGAAGGCTGGTTGATAACCCCACCAAGAATAATCAGTTGGATATCGGTGTTTCGGTTCAGTTCCATGGCAACATTAACGGCAGAGGTGAGAACTGTGAGCTTACGTTTTCCATGCAGATGCCTTGCAACCTGCATAATGGTGGAACCGGAATCCAGTATCAGCGTGTCGCCATCCTTTACCAGGTTGGCAGCAGCTTCGCCAATTCTTGTTTTCTCCTCATGGAAATGCTTGCTTGCCTCTTCAAAGTGCTGATAATGGTCCAGAAAGTCATTCTGCATAGCCCCGCCATGTGTACGAATGAGCAGATTTCTCTTTTCGAGGTACTGCAGATCTTTCCTGATGGTAACTTCCGAAACTTCAAGCAGCTCGCTGAGTTTGGCAACCGTGACCTGCCCATCTTCTTTTAGCATTTTCAACGCTATATTACGCCTTTCAGCTACATTGTACATAGAAAAGAACCTTTTTAACGTGCATTAATAATCATCCGGAACATGAAACCACCACATATTCACCTACTCCACTACATTCAATTTCATATCGTAACCTAATAATAACACTTTACATAATAAACCGTCACTGATCATTTTCCCATTCTAACATGTCATATTATCAGATACTTATGATAATATTTGGTGTGTCAGACTATAGACATATAGCAACTATTATCATTACATATCGGCTTTGTTAATGCTTTTTATTGTTTTGTATATGATTTTTTTCTTTCACTATGTAATATTATCACAGTTAAACTTCGGCTTTCCGGGAGCTACTCTGCAATGCTGGGAACCCCTCAGCCATGCTGGCCTCAAAAGTGTAATCAATTATTCTGATAGTCGTTTTTTACGGCAGGACCCGGAGATGAATGGCCCTGTTTTATCGCAGGAAAAGCGGGTTCGAACTTTCAAACAACCTGCTTCGTACCGGATATGATCCCCCGTCCTACCTTCCCGAACACCCTACACACCGCCTGGTATAGGGCATGATC
>RECM01000145.1 GCA_007694035.1 Balneolaceae bacterium | reverse complement strand
TTTTTGAAGCCTTCTAAACTTTTGCCTTTTGCTTTCTGCCTTTTCGCCGCCTTTTCGCTGACTTTTGCGACTTATTGTTCACTCAACCCGATCATCCAGTTCCTGAAACTGCGGTTACTGTAATCTGCAATTCCCTCTCTCCTGTACACGACCTGACCTTCGCGGGAAATCACCCAGGTAGTCGGTAGTACCGATCCCTGCAGGGCGTGGGGCAGCTGTGTTAACGGGAAATGATACGGCATGCTGAACCCCCGGCGCTCCATGAAACGGACGGCCCGTTCCGGTTCCTCATCCACAGACAGCATCAGAAACCGGATGTTCTGATGCTCCTGCAGGTTGTTGTGAAGTTTTTCGATGGTCGGCATCTCGGCCACACAGGGCGGACACCACGACGCCCAAACATTAACGAAGATCACATCCCCCCTGTAGTCGGCAAGCCGCACGGTTTCGCCGCCTGATGTCGTGAAGGCGAAGTTGTAGTCGTTGTCGGTGAGAAACGGCCCGTCGGTCATCTCCACATCCACCTTCGCGTTGAAAATGCCTGTCCACAGCATTGCCCGCTGCAGGGTACCGATCACCTCCACATGCAGCCCCGTCAGATAGAGTGCGCCGGCCACCACAATGATGCCAACCCATTCATAAACGGCCCGTCTGAGGCCGGATTTTTTTCCGGTATTATTAGCGGGATCGTCTTTTTGGCTGTTTCTCATGGATTGATTTGTTGATATTGTACCTTAAAATACGGGTATTGCAGGGTAAAATTTTGTCAGGTTGCAGCCAATTGCCGTGCCGGCCGGTGTAAATGATCCAACAGCGGATGTAACCCCTGTTTTTGTTCCTTTTTAGTGCCGGGGCCGGAAAAGCCGTATTTTACGGCTCATAAAAAATTTTCTCCACCCTGTTCATCCATGACCTACCTCTCTGTTGAAAACCTGTCGAAGCACTACGGAATGAAAGTGCTGTTCGACGGACTTACGTTCGGCATCTCCAAAGGCAACAAAACGGCATTAATTGCCCGTAACGGTACGGGTAAATCGAGCCTGCTGCATATTCTGGCCGGGTTCGAAAAACCCGACGACGGACAAGTGATGGTACGCAACGGCATCCGGATCGGTTACCTGGAGCAGGAACCCCGGCTCGATGAGGCCCTGACCATCAGTGAATTTATCTCCCGCGGCCACTCCGACCTGGCCCGCATTGTGCTTCAGTATGAAAAAGCGGTGAACGACCAGGCCGAAGCCTACAATGATGAGACCCACGCCGCGTTTGAGAAGGCCTCCGCCGCGATGGAAGCGGCCAACGCCTGGGATTATGAGCAGCGCATGGTACAGATTCTCGGCAAGCTCGATATCCACAACCTCGACCAGCCGATCGCGTCGCTTTCGGGTGGCGAGCGCAAGCGGGTGGCACTGGCCTTCGTGCTGCTCGACAGCCCCGACCTGCTTCTGCTCGATGAGCCCACCAACCATCTGGATGTGGAAATGATCGAATGGCTGGAGTCGTACCTGATCAAAAACAACCTGACCCTGCTCATGGTCACTCACGACCGGTATTTTCTCGACCGTGTCTGCAACCACATCCTCGAGATCGAGGCCGGCAAACTCTATCACCACAAAGGCAACTACAGCTACTTCCTGCAGAAACGCGCAGAGCGCGAAGAGGTGATGAAGACTGAAAAAGCCAAAGCGGGCCAACTGTTCAAAAAAGAGCTGGAGTGGATGCGCCGGGCCCCGAAAGCCCGCACCACGAAGTCGAAATCGCGCATCGGCGCGTTTTATGAAACAAAAGAGAAGGCAGAGGCACGGTCCGGCGGACCAGAGCTGCGCCTCGAAACAACCATGACGCGCATGGGCAGCCAGATCCTGGAAATGAAAAACGTTTCGAAACGGTTCGGCGACCTCACCATCATGGACAAATTCGAATATTCGTTCAGCCGGGGCGAGCGGATCGGCATTATCGGCAAAAACGGAGTGGGCAAAACCACGTTCCTGAACATAATCACCGGCAGGGAGCCCGCCGATTCGGGGGAAATCCGCAAGGGATCGACCATCGTGTACGGGTACTACAGCCAGCAGGGAATCAAAATTGACGAAAGCCAGCGGGCGATCGATGTGCTGAAGGAGGTGGCCGAGGTGATCGAACTGGCAAACGGCAACCGTATCTCCGCATCCCAGTTTCTCGAGCATTTCATGTTTACCTCCGAAATGCAGTACACGCCGGTCGCCAAACTGAGCGGTGGCGAAAAACGCCGGCTGGCCCTGATGATGGTACTCATCCAAAACCCCAATTTCCTCATCCTCGATGAGCCCACCAACGATCTCGACCTTATCACCCTCAACATACTCGAGGAGTTCCTGCTGGATTTCGGCGGATGCCTGATTGTGGTATCCCACGACCGGTTTTTCATGGACAAGCTCGTGCAGCACTATTTTGTTTTTGAAGGCGACGGGGTGATCCGTGATTTCAACGGCAACTGGCAGGAGTACCGCGAAATGATGGCCGACGAGGAAGCTGAGCGCAAAAAAGTGGGGAAATCGGTTAAAAAGACGGAACCGGCGGCACCCGTTGCTGTGGTTACCAAAACCGTGGATGCACTTAGCTATGCCGAGCGCAAGGAATACGCTAACCTTGAAAAAGAGATCGCCCGCCTCGGCGATGAGCAGAAATCACTGGAGACAAGCATGGGCAGCGGCGATCTGGATCTGAAGGACCTGGAGGAGAAATCCAGGCGCTACGGGGAGATACTGGAGGAGATCGAGATTAAAACCGTTCGCTGGCTGGATCTTGCCGAGAGGGCGTAAATCCAGACCGGCATCAGAGAATCCGGTCTTGCACCAAACCGGACTGGTACCGATTCGGACGTACCAATTCGGTTGTACCAATTCGTGCGTGTCAATTCGGGCGCGCCCAAACGGGCACACCTATTCGGGCACACCAAAAAAAAGACCGTCCTCCGAGAGGAACGGCCTTTATTTTCACAGAGCAGGGGATGTCACTTCACCATGATCGGTACGACCACTTTGGTGTCGTCCCACATCATATTGAGGTGGACTTTGTTCTCATCGCGCTCGAGGCGGATAGTGAACGCTTCCCATGAAACATCCATCGTTTCGGAAGGGAAAGTGGCCGTGAACACGTTATTGTCGGCATTGTAGCGCGTTCCCCACAGGCCGAGGCCGCTGTTCAGTATGATAGTCCACTCCTCTTCGCCGGGAATGCTGAAGATGGAGTATGTGCCGGCTTCAATCGTTTCACCCGCGATTTCCACGTCGCCGGTAAAAGTGATTTCGGTGGCTTCGTTGGCCCCGGTTCTCCAAACCTGGCCGTAGGGCACGAGTTCGCCGAAAACGACGCGGTCGCGCTTGTGGGGCTGTCCGTACACCACTCTGATGTAGGTATCGTTAACGGTGGTTGCGGCAATGGCAACAGGGCTCAGCCGGACCTGGGGGGCGTCCTGGGCAAGTGCGGGCACAGCCAGCATCAGCATCAGGATAAAACTGCAAGCGTATTTAATCATGTTTTCTGGTATTTGTGGATGTTTTTGGTAAATGGTTCTCGTAATTCTGTGTTGGTACCGGTATTTGGAAGATGTAAAAAAAGGTCAGTACAGCCCGGCGATAATGGCGCAAACCTCTTCAAGTACATCTTTATCGGTGGCATCCATGGCGGCAACAGTATTTGAATCGATGTCGAGTTCGCCGATAAGGGTATCCCCCTTCATGATAGGGACCACAATTTCCGATTTAACGTTTACGCTGCACGACAGATAGTTCGACTCTTTGGTCACGTCGTCCACCACAAACGTTTCGAGCGTTTCGGCAGCCTGACCACAGATGCCGGTACCAAAAGCGATGCGGGTGTGGTCGGTCGGGGCGCCAACGTAAGGGCCAAGTATGAGCTCGCGGTGGGCATCCGGATCAACCAGGTAGAAGCCTACCCAGTCGTATACATCGATCTGATCGTGCAGATGCTGCGCGATGGCAAGCAGTTTGGTGTCGCGGTCGCCGGGACCGTCAACGATGGCCTGTACGGCAGCCGGCAGCGCGACGAGCTTTTCTTTCGGGTCTGGTTGTGTAATCCGGGTCATTTTATCTTGTTGTTGGAGGTATTTTTATAATTAAGGCGGTGAAAAGGCAGTGAAAAGGCAGTGAAAAGACAGTGAAAAGGCAGAAAGCAGAAGGCAGAAGTAAAAGGCAGGAGGCAAAAGGTGGTGGTGATGGTGGTTATTGTTGGTTTGTGTGGGTTAGTTTTGTGCATTGGAATTGAACTGCAGAAACCTGCCGGTCATATCAACGCGGTTTTTCTGAACTTCGTTTAAAAATGCGGTATCAATATGCTCAAATATTCTAAGGGATGCATCCCCGGGTAATTCGACTGAAAACAATACAGCCAGATCGAGGAAAACGTCGGTATATGCGGGATGGAATTCAAGCATTTCTGCACTGTCGCGCTGTTCGATGATCCTGCCATAGCTGCCCGTGGCGAGCAGTTGCCGGAAATAGAGCAGCGCGATATCGTTGCCGTGGGCCAGGGCCTCTTGTGCGGTAAGTTCGTGGTGGCGGTATACGGCCCGGAGCCGTTTCTCCCATGCGGGCATATCGGCCCGCTGCACCACGCCATTCTGCACGCCGCGGCCTGAAAGTGAGGTGTCGGCGAGTACGTTTTCAAGCAGCTGTTCCGCTTCGGCGTAACGGCTGCCGAGGATCAGCGCGTCAACCTGCTGAAGGCGGAGGGGCGCATAGTTGGCATAGGTACTGATGTCGGAGGTGTACACATCCTCAAAACGGCCCATAGCGAGTTTATGATAGGTCCATGCCGACCAGAGACGGTCGTTATCGGGCTGCAGGCGCATGGCCGCCTCAAGCGAAACGAGAGCCGTTAATGTATCGCCTTCCGACAGCAGCAGGCGGTAGTTGTCGAAGTTCCTGAAGGCTTCGGTTACCAGGTGCGGACACGGTTTTTCGAAGATGGATGGTACCGCGAACAGGGCCATGGCAGCCTCCCGCTGGGTATCGTCGTACTCAACCGTATCGAGAAATTCGTGCCAGCCGGCCACCAGGTCGTCCATCGATGCGCTGTAGCAGCGTTCAATGCGGCCTGTGCGATAGGCCTCCCTGAACGACTCCACGGGGTATTCGCTGAGCAGGTACCGCACAAATGATCCGGTGGTGGTGTAGTTTACGGAACTGCGTCCGCCGTAGAAGCCGGTCACCGAAAAAGCCGATTTCATGTCGCGGGCATCGGGATAGGGTTTGGCGGCGGCCACCAGCTGGTCGGTAGTGGCAATCCCGTTCGTCCGTACATCGAGCGCAACTGCCAGGCCTTCTACAAGGCCAATGCTCCAGCTGGCATTCAGAATGCGGTTGCCGAACTGTTTGGCAACTACATGTACCATTTCGTGGCGCAGGCTCGGTGCAATGGCCGGTTTCGCGATGTGCATCTGGTCCGTTT
The DNA here is from genome assembly GCA_007694035.1 of Balneolaceae bacterium. Lineage (GTDB taxonomy): Bacteria > Bacteroidota > Rhodothermia > Balneolales > Cyclonatronaceae > RECM01. The sequence goes on along the minus strand of RECM01000145.1, from coordinate 6,060 downwards.
TCTGCCATACCGGCACATAACTGGTGAACTTCGCTCCGGTCAATTTCTGCTTCTGCCAGGGGTGGGCGTACAGATAGCTTTCAATGCGGCTGTCGCGGTAATCAAAATCGATGTTGAGGGCGGATGTAAGTTCTGCCAGGTGAAATTCGTGCCAGGCGGCAATCATCCCCAGCTCCTCCCCGGAATAGGCCGCCGGGTCGTAGTAAATATCGAAGTGTTCGGTCGCGTGGTGCCCGCCCAGTTCGCGCTGAATCCACTCACGCGGTGAAATTACGCCGTTTTCGGCCAGGCGGGTGTAACTCAGCAGCAGGTTGATCACCATGGCGACGGCCAGGAAGAGGAAAACCCTGTTTTTTTTCACATCCGGAAATACCCACAGCAGCACGACCCAACTCAGCGTTATGCTTCTGAAAAAGATGACGGATGTACCCAGGCGCACATCCTCGTCGTAGATCGGTCCCGGCCAGCCGCCCCATACGTGGTTGTGGAAGTATACCTGCGGGAGGGTGAAAAATTCGAGCAGAAACCCGCCCAGGCCCACAATCAAAACAACAGTGAGGCCCCATACAGCCGGACGACGGTAGCCCGTTACCCGGAAAAACCGCGTGATGCTGTATCCGAAAAGGATGCTGAACGAGGGGTAGAAGATCCAGAACCCCAGCCCGTGGAAGGAGTAGCATCCCACGGCAAGGGCATAGACGAGCAGGGGCAACCCGGCGGTGTAGATTACAGTGATGAGCCCGCCGGCCCGGCGCAGATCGGTGGACCTGTCGCCGCGAGCGGCATAGATAACGGCGACGAAGCATCCGGTAAGTGCGGCCAGCAGTGCCGACTCAATGTGAAGATCGCGCACCAGCGGGATAAAAAGCACAAGGCATCCGGCCAGCAGGGAGAGAGCATAGTGTCTGAGTCGGATCATCCGGTATGCGGATTCATTAACATTGTGCGTTGGATTTTTTTACGGGTATCCCGAATTACGGATGCCCCGGATTGCAATATACTTTTTATCGGTTACATCAACGTTTGGTGGCCGGTAGTGCTGCACCGGGAGTGAGAAACCGGTCGTTGATACGCCGGCCCCTAATTTTTAAACATCGTGGATAATACAAACCAGACGTTCTCTTTCCTTTCGCGAAGCCGGCGGGTAAAATAGGGTAACCATTCGGTTCCGTAAGGCACATAAACCCGTACCCGGTACCCTTCTGATACGAGTTCCCGGCAGGTGTTCAGCCGCAGGCCGTAGAGCATCTGAAACTCAAACCGGTCTTTCGGGATGTTCTTTTCGGTGGTATACTCCTTAACCCAGTTGATCAGTTCGTCGTCGTGGCTGGCCATTCTGGGGAAGGCGGTATGCTCAAGCAGGTGTGCCGCGAACTTTTTGTAGGCGTCACGAATAGCGGGCATCTGCTGCAGGGCCAGCTTTGCGGGTTCACTGTATGCGCCCTTGCAAAGGCGGATGTCGGCACCCAGAGCGGCCAGGTCGGGAATATCCTGCACCGACCGGTGCAGATAGGCCTGGATCACAATGCCAACAGTACTGCTACCGTATTCGGCGTGAGCATCCCTGAACAGGTCGATGGTGGATTGTGTGTAATCGGTTCCCTCCATATCAATGCGCACAAACTGGTTCTGTTTGCGGGCTACATCCAGAAGCCTGAACAGGTTGTCGTGGCAGTACGTATTGTCGATGTCGAGGCCGAGCATGGTCAGCTTTATGGAGATGCTCGACTCAAGCCCGGTTTCGTGAATCCCGTCAAGGAGGTCGGTGTAGTGTTGCAGGTTGGAATCGGCCTGCTTGCGGTCCCTTACATTCTCGCCGAGCAGATCGAGGGTCACCTTGATATCGAGTTCGTTGAGTTCACTTACTTTGGGTGCCGCCGAGACGAAATCTTCACCGGCAACAAAACGTTTGGCAAGGTTAAAGGGTAGCTTCATGATCAGGAGTAGGGTAATATATAATAATGGACTGAAGTTATCGATTTTAACGGTTTTTCCGTTTAAAAATTTGTAAGCATGAATGGTGAATACGAGGCCCGGAATTAACATACGCTGCCGGATGGTGCCGTGATGAGGGGCATGCGCCATGGTCACATGCAACATATACTGCAGCAATCCGTAGCAAAGTGATGTATCACAATGCATTTCAAAGTAATTCAAAAGTAATTCAACAGAAAATATGGATACTGTGACAATCAAAACAGTTTTTGCCGCCGCACTGCTCGGAGCGGCTTTTTTTATGAACCTGAATACATCGGATTCTGCCGTTGCCACAGATTTTGGCATGAATGTGCTATCCGATAATCCGTATCAGACGGAGGTGTTCAGGGTAACAGGCCACGCTTCTATCGCTTCATCCACCTCGGGTGGCAATATTACCGTAAACGGGGTAGCGGGCAATGAAGTAAAGGTGGAAATGTTTGTGCGCCAGCGCGGCCGCAACCTGTCGCCATCCGATACAGACCTGAGAGATTTTGAAATTACGATTGAGCAGGATGGCAATGCGATTACCGCCAGTGCGCGCAGAAAATCGTCTGCGGGAGGCTGGTTTGGAGGTTCGTCGTCGCAGAGCATCTCTTTTGTTATCCATGCCCCTGAAAATTCAGATACCGACCTGAGGACCAGCGGGGGTAATGTATCCGTATCATCACTGATTGGTGCCCAGAAAATGAGGACATCCGGCGGAAACATTGCAATTTCCGATATCAGCGGAAGTACAGAAGCCAATACATCGGGGGGGAACATCCGGGTAAACAACCACGAAGGTGGCCTGAATATCCAGACCTCCGGTGGAAACCTGAGCATTGTTAACCAGGCGGGCGAGGTGACGGCGCGCACAAGCGGCGGGCGTATAAACCTGGAGGGAGTTGCCGGCAAAATTTCGGCACGCACAAGTGGCGGCAGCATTACGGCAGCCATAACCGGGGCCAGTGAGCTGATCGATCTGCAGACAAGCGGGGGCAATATCGACGCCAGCCTGCCAGCCGGTACCGGCATGAGCCTGAACGTTCGCGGCAGCCGTGTATCATCAGATCTGGATGGCCTTAAGGGTACCGTTTCAAGCGGCAAAATTGAAGGAACTGTCGGCGACGGATCTGTTGAAGTGAATATCAGAACATCCGGCGGCTCTGTTCGATTGAAGCAGAATTAAAAAATGCAGCCCAAAAGGCTGGAACCAAACAATCTGGCAGCCAGCCACGGCGGCGCTGTTAACCTGCTTTGAATTAGGGAATAAGGGAACAGCAGAACAATAGAACAATAGAACAATTGAATAGGGAATATGGAATGGGGAAGTGGTTTTTGAGTTAGGGATCTGGGGAGCAATTGAGCAATTGAGTTTGGAAGTGGGGGCTCAGGGTAGTTGAGACAGCCCCCCTTTTGCCTCACGCCTTCTAACTTCTGCCTTTTGCTTTCTGCCTTTTCGCCGCCTTCTGCTTTTTGCCTTTTGCCTGTCCTTTGCCTTTTCGTCGCCTTCTGCTTTTTGCCTTCTGCTTTCTGCCTATAGTCGTTTATTCTTGTAAAATCGGTCAAGATTTATTTTGAGGGGGAGTTAGGAGTATTTATTTTCTGACCTGTTTTGGGAACCGGTCAGGTAATTATTTAACACAAAAGGTGTTATCAGGCCGCCCAGGACCACTTATATTGTATTTTTTTATATACTGTGAGCCGTAAAAGTAATCCAACACGGCTCTGAATGGCAAAGAAAAGCTGCCCTGTCTGAATAAATCAATGGTGATACTCGAATTAATCTGGTTTCAGAATCTGATAACGGGAGTGTATATAGCCCTGTGTCTGAGCCTGTTGCTTGCGTTCATCAGACTGCTTAAAGGGCCAACGCTGCCCGACCGGGTGGTGGCCCTTGACCTGATTGCCTATATCGTAATCTGCTTCATTGCCACCTATACCATTGCCACGGGGAAAGAAGCCTTTCTTGATGCCGCCATCGTACTCGCCCTGATCGCGTTTTTGGGCACAACCGCCTTCGCCCGATATGTGCAGCAGGTAGGCCATACCAAAAAACCGGACGAAAGTTTATGAACGAGATCATCACGTCCATATTCCTGGTAATGGGTGCCCTTTTCACTCTGGTGGCGGCAATAGGTGTTTATCGCCTTCCCGATATCCTGATGAAAATGCATGCATCAACCAAGGCGGGTACGCTGGGTGCCGGGCTGATACTGGTAGCTTTGATGATTACCTTCGATGATATCGGGGTTGTTACCAGGGCACTTGCCACCATCATCTTTCTCGTATTGACCGCTCCGATTGCCGCACACCTTATCGGCCGGGCAGCCTATGTTTCGGGTGTGAAATTCTGGAAAGGGACTATCATCGATGAGATGCAGGATCTTTACGTAAAAAAAGCTAATGATAAAAAGCGCGGGGGCGGTTTATGAGTGTACTCATGGCTGTTTTGCTGGGTTTCGTGGTCGCTGTTTTTGCCCCCTGGATCAACCGGTTTTTGAAGGATTATGCCGGTTGGGTACTGGCCATTGTTCCGGCGGGTCTGTTTGTGTTTTTTGCCAGCTTCCTTCCCCTGATCGCATCCGGCGAAACCTTCCGTGAAACAACACCGTGGGTTCCCTACATCAACATCCACTTTTCGTTTTATATAGACGGGCTGAGCCTGCTGTTCGCGCTGATTATAAGCGGTATTGGCACGTTTATCGTGATCTACGGGGGCGGCTACCTGAAGGGCGACCGCGATATCGCACGGTTCTACCTGTCGGTGCTCATGTTCATGGGATCGATGCTCGGTGTAGTGCTGTCCGACAATCTGCTCACCCTGTTTATTTTCTGGGAGCTGACCAGTTTTACATCTTACCTGCTTATTGGTTATTACCATGAAAAAGAGTCCTCGCGCCGGGCGGCCCTGCAGGCCCTGCTGGTAACGGGAACCGGCGGTCTGGCCATGCTCGGAGGCGTGGTCCTTATGGCTCTGGCCGGCGGCTCCATGGAAATTACCGAGCTGTTCAATGAAGCGGATGTGATCAAGGAACACGGCTATTATATCGCGATTCTGATCCTGGTATGCGCCGGAGCGTTTACGAAATCGGCACAATTTCCATTCCATTACTGGCTTCCCGCCGCTATGGAAGCGCCCACACCGGTCAGCGCCTACCTGCATTCGGCCACCATGGTGAAGGCGGGAGTGTACCTGCTGGCAAGGTTCAATCCGATTCTGGGCGGCACCGAGTGGTGGTTGTGGCTGGTAACCGGTTTCGGGGCGGTAACCATGCTTGTTGGCGCCTGGCTGGCACTCTCCTTTACCGATATGAAGCGCGTTCTGGCCTACTCAACGGTGATGGCGCTCGGTACGCTTACCATGCTCATAGGCATGAGTCACCCCTACGCCATGCAGGCCATGGTGGTCTTCCTGCTCGGTCACTCACTCTACAAGGGCGCCCTCTTTATGATGGCCGGCAGCGTGGACCACGAAGCCGGCACCCGCGATGTGCTGTTGCTTGGGGGCCTTCGCAAGGTGATGCCGTACACGTTTGCATTCGGCACCATTGCCGCGCTTTCGATGGCGGGGATTCCGCTTTTCCTGGGTTTTATCGGCAAGGAGCTGGTCTATGAAGCTGTACTTGGTTTTTCTCCGGCACCGGTACTGATCGTTATAGTTGCCGTTCTGGCCAATATCGCGGTTGTGGCCTCGTCGGGTATTGTGATCATCCGTCCCTTTTTCGGCGAACTTAAAGAGACGCCGAAGCACGTACACGAGGCGCCTTTTAGCATGTGGATAGGCCCGGCCGTGCTGGGTGTTCTGAGCCTTGTATTTGGCTTCCTGCCCTTCCTGCTGTCCGATTCAATCATGGTGCCGGCAGCAACGGCCGTAGCAGGTGTTCCGCTTGAGTTCTACCTGGCACTCTGGCACGGAATTAACCTGCCGCTGATTCTGAGCGTTGTGACGCTAATGGGTGGTATCCTGGTCTATAAATTATGGGATAATCTTAGAGGCAGTGTGATGCCGGGCTACAAAAAGGCCTTTGCCACCATTCCGGAAGCGGCCTATGATTTCAGCCTGAACGGCATGCTGAGTGTGGCCTACTGGCAAACGCT
>RECM01000088.1 GCA_007694035.1 Balneolaceae bacterium | reverse complement strand
CCGGCAGGCACATCGATGAACGGGGTGGCCGCACGGAAGGCGAAATCGTCGAGCAACAGATCGCCGTTTACGTATATATCAACCGAGGCTGCGGCGGGATCGGCGGCATTGTGGATCACCTGAAGCCGGGCGGTTGCATCCTGGGCCTGGGCAGAAAGTGTAAAACCGCTCAGAAGCAGTACTGAAAAAGCCAGGGACAACCAGATAGTCTGTAGTTTGATTTTCAACATGAACTCTATTTTTTGGGTTATGGGTAAGAAACACCTGATAAATCCCGGTCAGGGATAACATCTTTTTCTGCACAGGTTTCGAGAAGGATTTATAGTGCAACACGTTAGTGCAAACTGCACAATCAGTTGCGAGAGTTCCCACCGAAAAGCTTTTTTTACGATGGTGAATGTGAAAGAAAGGTTTACCACAGTTCCGCAGTACCCATTAAAAAATTGTGCGGCAACTGTTTAGTGAAAAAAATCGGCGGGCAACATTTTTTTCAAAAAAACCGGCAAATTCAATGAAAAAAGTTGCCTGACTATGGGTAACCGCGCTGGAGCGGAACTACCATATGCACCTGAATCCCCAAATATTTCCCGGATATCTGCCCTTGTACATACACAAACCGGGACAGGAAATTTCCCCCTACTTCAACAGCATCAGCTTGCGCGTCTGCGAAAAATCGTCTGTCTGCAGCCGGTAGATATACACTCCGCTGGCCAGGCCTGAACCGTCGAACAAAACCGTATGATACCCCTGCGGATAATTGCCTGAAGCCACATCCTCAACCTTCTTTCCTGACAGCTCATATACGCTCACCTGAACATTTCGCGGCGCATCAAGATAGAATCGTATTGTTGTTTCCGGGTTGAACGGATTGGGATAGTTTTGATGAAGAACAACCGATACCGGCCGGTCAATCTCTTTTTCGATCGATACGCTCGGACCCTCAACACCGGTTACCTGGAAATCATCGACCATAAAAACGAACCTGTCATCTGAAATCGACTGAATGGCCACATATACACTGTCTGAATCGTATTCTGATATGTCAAAACGGAAAACGGTCCATTCGGCCGGGGCCAGAACGGCGTCGTCACCGGTAATCATTTCAAAGTTGACCGGCTGCGGTGTTGTGGTTGAAATACCTACCCTGAATTCCTCCAGACCGTATTCGTCTGTTACCGATCTGGCCAGAAACCTGACTTCCGATTCCGTTTCGAGCCTTATACGCGGGGAAATAAGCCAGTTATCGTTAGGACCGCCCTCGCCAGGCAGTGATGAAAAAGATGCGGCGTACTTGTTGCCGACGGCGGCAAGCCACGGGCCGTCGAGCGGTGGTTCTGTTGTCAGGGGATTGAAGACAATAAACGCCATTGACTGCCCTTCGCCGGGGTAACTGGCTTCCTGGATCAGATATGTTAGAGTCATGTCCAGATCGAGGAGGGTCCATTCGCCAAGCGAGTCGCTAAAATCCTCATACATCTCAAAAGAATCCTCAAACAGGATAATTCTATCGGATGCCAATTCTTCAAACGACGGCTTGAAATGAGATGCAGCTGCTCCGGTTGCCGTCCTTGCGGGATGTTGCGCAAACACGGTATTTGCCGTTAAAAACAGGCTGGAAATCAGGAAGATGGTGGTTTTAATCTTCCTTGAACAATCTTTTTTTCTGCTGAATAATGCGTGTGTATTCTTCATGGATCAGTTGTGATGAGATCAGAAAATCGGCGGTTGAGCGGTTGCAGGCTACCGGAATGTTATACAAAACGGACAGCCGCAGCAGGGCCTTTACATCCACATCGTGGGGCTGTGCTTCGAGCGGATCCCAGAAAAAAATGAGGAAATCGATTTCCCCTTCCGAAATTTTTGCACCAATCTGCTGATCACCGCCCATCGGACCGCTTTTGAAACAGTGAACATCCAGGCCAACTTCCTCCTTCAAGAGTGAACCCGTTGTTCCGGTACCGTACAGCCGGTGCATCGATAGGGTGCCCTTGTTGAAATCAGCCCACTCGGTCAGCTCCGCTTTCCTGTTGTCGTGGGCAATGAGAGCGATGCTTTTTTGTTGCAGCATCTTAACCTGTTTGGTATCGGCAGTTGTGTAGGGTGGGATCATCTGTTTTAAATTGGATTCTGTGAACCGTTGAACGGACCGTTTTGAGAGTATGACAGTTTTCAAATTACAAAACAGATCATCGTATCGGAAACGCTCATTTTAATGACCCTTTTGAGTTCCCCTATATGATTTTATTCCCATTTGATCACGGCAGCTTCATATCTTAATAATGGAACTGTTGTAAGCAATAAGATCTGGTCATCGTGTATTGGATAAGCTTTTTTTTACCGGTATTGCAATGCAGAATGATGCAACAGATAACCGATAATAGATGCCTGGCGCTGTCGGGCAACATTGAATATTCTACAGGATGTGAAACCATGAAAAATTATTATTCCTTTTGTACCCTGATATTTGCCTTATTCCTTATCGCCGCTGCCAGTTGTTCCGGTGAACAGCGTGAGCAGACACCTGAACTTACCGAACCCGTTACCCCGGTATACTCTGTAAAAGGCCGTTTTATGCAGTTTAACAAAGAAAATTTGACCATTGCAGTGGTCCACGAAGAAATACCCGGCGTAATGAGAGCGATGAGAATGAACCTTAGGCTTGATAATCCGGATGAGGCGGCAGCGCTTCAACCCGGCGATATTATCTCATTTGAACTCGCCAGGAGAGGAGCATCCTGGTTTGTTTACGACATTGAGGTTCTGCCGGAAGATACCGTGCTGGACCTCCCCGCGAACCTGCATGATCCGGAATTATGACGTACCAGATCAATAATCATGACGGACCAGTCTAATTCACATCAAGGGCCGGGCCAGTAACCGTGACCGAGCGGGCCACTATTCATTTCGGGCCGGTTCATGAAGCCATTGAACGTGCCAGGTAATGGTTGGTCAGGCGCACGGGTGACTTTCACTCCCACGTGAATGCACCCTGCCGGGCGCACAAAAAAAAACCTGCACCGGACAATTATACCGGTGCAGGCATCAGATGCGGAGAGAGTGGGATTCGAACCCACGGTACCGCGTAAACGATACAACACCTTAGCAGGGTGCCGCTTTCGACCACTCAGCCATCTCTCCGGCAGATCTCAAATATACTGGTGTTTACGCTTGAAATCAATTCTCGTCGATCACATAAATATGCGGGAGATTGCGGCCTTCCTGTGCATAATCCAGGCCGTATCCCAGTACAAACAGTGTTTCGATATTGAAACCTACATAGTCTACATCCACATGGTATTTAATGGCGTCCGGTTTATGGAGCAGGGATACCAGGGCAACCGATGCCGGTTTTTTCTTCTCAACAATGTTGATGATGTAATTGGCTGAAAGGCCGGTATCCACAATATCCTCAACCAGGATGATATGCCGCCCCGCTATGTCGGCATCGATATCTTTACGTTCGGTCACCATGCCCGACGACACTTTTTCGTCGCCATAACTGCTCAGTTTATAAAAATCGACCTCGCATGGTATATCAACATATCTGAGAAGATCGGCCATAAAAATGAATGCGCCGTTCAGAACCCCAATAAAAATCGGCTTTTTGTCTTTATAATTTTTACTTATTTCCGCACCCATCTCGGCAATCCTGCGTTGCAGTTCATCCTGATGCAGCAGAATTTTAAATTGTTTACCGTTACAGATAACGGTATCGGGAGCCTGGGTTTTTGAGTTCATTGGGTTTCTATTCTGAGTATTCGATTGCATTTCTCGCCGAGGGCGAAGCCGGCATCAATAGTGCCGGCCTCTTTCCCGGGATTCGGGGACGGAAATATAACGGCACAGATGGTTCCGTCAAAAGCATCAAGCACAAGTGCCTCTTTTTTTTTCGGCCCTGTAATTTTCCGGTTCGTGAGGTGGTCTGATACCAGCTGGCTGCCATCCATGCCCAGCGGGGTAAAACGGTCTCCTTTATCCCATCGCCGAAGCAACAGTTCATCAGGCAGCCTGTCGGCATCCAGTTGCAGCCATTCGCCGGTGAACGGCATCCGGGCTGTGCTTATCTCAAATTTAATTCCATAAATGTTGATGCTGCCTTTTTCAAGGTCCGGTAGTCGGATCGTAGCACCGCCCGGTGCGTCGGTGCCGTGCTTTCCACCATCCGTATCGTCTGATGCCTGCAGCAAAAAATAGTCCTGATCGCGGTACAGAGCTATCCGATAACCTAAATCAAGAAATTTACCGGTCTGCAGCGATTCACATTCACCAAGGCGGTCGAGGCTGCCCGCCGAAAGCGATATGCCACCAAACCGGTTTTTCACGAGGTACAGGATCAGTGATTTGCGCAGGGATGTATCCATGCCCAGCAGTTCTCCGGCAGGGATGCGGCCATCTTCATCGAGTATCCTGTCGGCTATCCAGGCCATCGATTCATCAATCGATGATACAATTTTAGGCAAATTTATTATATTTTGCCTGAAACCTGGTATTTTTTGCTGTAATTCAGGGAAAACAACCAGCCTCAGATAGTTTCGCGCATAATCAGTTTCAAGATTTGACTGATCGATCCGGCAGGTGATGTTTTTGACGTCGGCATATTGGTCGATCATATACTTCGCGCAATTCAGCAACGGTCTGAACAGGCCTTCTTCCCAGACTTTCATACCGGTCCAGCTGCCGGGACCTGCACCCCTGAGTATTTTAAACAGGATGGTTTCGATCTGGTCGTCTTCATGGTGTGCAAGGGAAATAGAGCCGTGCCCCTTCTCCTGCATCACCTCAACCAGAAAACGGTAACGCATTTTACGGGCATTATCCTGGAAATTCCCTTTCTTCAATTCGGATGTATCCGCTTTAAGTATCCTCAGATCGTAACCGTAATTTGCTGCAGCCCTTCTAACCACCTCTTCATCCCGGTCTGATTCCTGGCCTCTCTGCCCGTAATTAACATGGGCAACCGTCACCGGCAGGTTCATCAAATGAAACAGGTGGAGCATTACCATGGAATCGGGCCCGCCACTGATACCGGCCACGAAACCCTCTTTCAGCATCCCGTCGGGCAACCCGGCCAGCGAACGTGTGAACTCTTTTTCAATCGCAAAAAATCCTGACCTGCTCATGTGTGAATGTCTTAACGATGTCGTCTGCGTTGAGGGTGAGTAAAAACCCGCGCGGGTCTATACCAAGAATTTTATGTGGTTCGGCCATCCGGTTACCGTTGATCTCAATAGGACACCACTGCCCGTATCCGATAATATGCCTGTTTATATAACGGATAATCTGGATGTCGCCCTGTTCCCAAAGTGCGTAGTTGTTTTCAAGTTCAAACAGGATCCGGCACAGAAGCTCCTCCCTGTCTACAGGACCTCCGGACATAATACTGATGGAAGTTGCATTTACCAGATCGGGGCCTTGAAATGCGTTCTGATTTACATTAAGCCCTATTCCAACCAGCAGACGGTCGATCCTGGATCCGGTAAATACAGATTCCGCGAGTATTCCGCCAAGTTTCTCAGATGCCATTACAATATCATTTGGCCATTTCATCATCAGCGGCAGGCCGGTCATCTCTTCAACAGCCTTGAGAACAGAACAACCGGCGAGCAGCGGGAGTATCTGCAGCCGCCCTGTGTCATTAGGTTTAAGGATTACTGTAAACATCAGGTTGGCACAGGGTTCAGAAAACCATGCCCGTTTGTACTGCCCCCTGCCTTCATGCTGATGATCGGCTATGCAAACCAGGCCTTCCGGAAGCTGTTGAGGCGACTTGTTTTTCAGATGGGTACTGGTGGAATCCAGTGACCGGAAATACCATAGCGGCCGCCCGAAATGGCGGGTTTGCAGAATTTTCTGGAATTTCCCAATCTGAAACGGTTTTATGGACATCGTTCACAACGTTATAAAAAAAAAAGGCCTCAAACAATGAGGCCTTTTCAAATGGATTCTTCTTTTTTAAGAAGCGGATATAACCGGTTATTTGCCCACTTTGAGTACTGAATCCTCAGTACCGTATGCATTCGGCAGATATCCGTCGGCATTATCATCATTTGCCCAGCGCTTGCCGTCGATGAAATAGCGGAATTTGGTTTCGGTTTCAGGTGTAAACCGGATCTCGGTTTCCCATCCACCGTTTTTGCGGGCCATTTTGTTGGCCTCCACATCCCACTCATTGAAATCACCGACTACAGCGATCCCTTTTTCGGCCCAATCGGCCGGTACGGAAAATTTAACTTTGCAAATGGTGCGTTTCGGGGTGAATTTTTTTTCAATCATCTTCTCTTGTATTTGGTTGTTAAGGTGCGCATAAAATATAAAGCTTAAATTAATTAAGCAAAAACAAAATTTTTGCGGTTTTAATAATTTCATATTGCGGTAACACATAATTTATTTAGCTAATTACGCCCCTTCAGTTTACTATTGCCCGGTTTGGAACCGTTTCCAGACTTTGGTTTTAACGTGTTATATTGTCCAAGCTAAGAGAATGAGGGCACCAATTACTTTATTTTATAAAGTAATTGGTGCCCTCATTCCCTCGCCATCAATACTTGTTGCATTTTTTTTGATGGTGTAATGCCGGGAGCAGTGCTTGCTATCAGTAATATCCTTCCAAACCACTTCCCCGTTCGCCAAAAAGTCAGCGAAAAGGCGACGAAAAGGCGGCGAAAAGGCGGCGAAAAGGCAGAAAGCAAAAGGCAAAAGTTTAGAAGGCGTGAGGCAAAAGGGGGGCTCTCCTCCCGTAAACCCTATCCAATTACTTCCAAACTCAATTGCTCTATTGCTCCCCAGATCCCTAACTCAAAGCATACCAACACCACCGTCGCTGTTACCTTCGAAATAGTGAACCACCTGTCACTTCCCCATTCCCTATTCCCTATTCTATTGTTCTACTGTTCTAATGTTCTACTGTTCTACTGTTCATAGGCATACCAACACCACCGTCGGTGTCACCTCTCAGATTTTGTATCGCTTATCACTTCATCAGCCTGCTCTTCAGCATCTCGATTTTTGTGACCGGTGTCGGGTCTGTCTCGTTCAGATAGGCATAGTACAGGCTCAGGAAATCGCCGAACTGTACCAGATAGAACATCTTGGCCAGCCTGTTCGGGCCTCTGGCGGCAATTGTGTTGAGGCTTACCACATGGTCCTGAATCAGGCTGCGGGTTACCTGCATTCTCGATTGGATGCCCTCGTGGTCGTCGGCGTCGTACAGCATGAATACCGACAGCCGCCCGGTGAGATGGGCCATCTGTTCCCATCCAACAATTTCGCTGTGGTTCATCTCGGGAAGTACGTTCCCGTACGACAGGATTTTGGCATTTTCGGCCAACTGACTGCGCCATCTTGTATTTACCGCCTCCAGGTAACCACTGTTCGAGTAGATAACCGGCAGTGTATCCAGAATCGTCTCTGCCAGGTAGAGCGGTTCGTTCTCGTCGGTATCGCTGAACGATTCAACCTGCTCCTTCAGAAAATCCGGCATGGAGGTGCAGACCGATGGGTCATCTTTAATCAGTTCCAGCCCTATAAACATCTTGTAGAGCGGTACGAAAAAATAGGCAAGGGCTGAACGCGGCGATAGACCAGCGGGGATGCGGATGTAGTCGCATTCACACTCAATGGCTTTTTCAAGAAGCCTGCCCCCGGAGGTCATACAAACGATCTGGGCCCCCGATTCTTTTGCTTTATCAAATGCTTCGAGTGTCTCTTCCGTACTGCCTGAGTAGCTGCTTGCTATAAAAAGCGTGTTCCCGCCAACCCATCCCGGCAATTTATACTGCCGGTTCACCATTACCGGGATCGGGGATACGGGCGCGGCATACCCCCTCAGAAGATCGCCCGCTATGGCCGATCCGCCCATGCCCATGATGCACACATTCCTGATCCTGTCGCGGTCGAATGTGAACCCTTGTTCGGAACTCAGTTCAAGGGCGTGCTGCCATTGATCGGGGAAGGAGCAAACCCTGCCCCACATATCCATTGTATCTACAGCCTGAATTATTGATCTGTCCATTATCTTAGTGGGATTCGTCTCTTTCCTTTTTCCAGTTTTCCAGAATTTCCTGTACCTCGTCCTGCGTTGCCGCATTCAGCACCATAGCCGAAAGTTCCGCCATTTCCGCTATCGAATATTTTCTGATCGCTTTTTTGACCCTCGGCAGGGACGCGGCCGACATGCTCAGGTCTGTTATTCCCATGCCCACCAGGCACAGCGCGGCATCCGGGTTTGCCGCAAGCTCACCGCATACCTCAATACTTATTCCCTTCTCATGGGCCGCATCGGCCGCCTTTTTGATCAGCTGAAATACCGCCGGATGCATCTGCTGGAAAAGTTTCGAAATAAGCCTGTTGCCGCGGTCAACAGCAAGGGTATATTGGGTCAGGTCATTGGTTCCGACACTGAAAAAATCGGTCTCGCCGGCAAGTTTTCCGGCTATGAGCGCCGCCGATGGTATCTCGATCATCGTGCCGATTTTCAGCTTAGGGTCGAATGGTTTACCGTTGCTCCGCATCTTCTCAGTGATTGCGTCAACCTCCCTGCATATTTCACCAATCTCTTCAACCACCGAAACCATGGGCACCAGAATCCTGATTTTGCCCGGATTGCGCCCGGCCACATTCATGATGGCGGTAAGCTGGCTCCTCAATAACTGCCTTCTGTCGAGAAGCACCCTAACGCCTCTCCATCCAAGAAACGGATTCGGCTCTTTTGTGGTGGTGTCGCTGAATTTATCGCCCCCCACGTCAAACAGGCGAATGGTCACGCTGCCGGGGGCTGCCGCCTTCACGGCTTTCTCAAAAAACGCCTCCTTACTTTTGTACTCTTCAAGCCCCTCATCTTCGATGAAGTACGATTCGGTGCGAAGAAGCCCGATACCGCGGGCACGGTATTTTTTTATATTGTCGAGTTCCTCTTCGAACTCGATGTTGGCCATCAGTACAATCTCCGTGCCGCATTTTGTTACCGATGGCAGTTCCACAATCAGGGCACTCTCGGCAAGTTCCAGGGCGTAGCGCTCTTTTGCACGCTCGTAGCTTTCCAGTGTGGATGCATCCGGACGCACAACAAGCCTGCCGTCTACACCATCCACTATAACCAGGTCGCCGGGAGAGGTCAGGCGGGTCGCTCCAACGGCATTGATCACCAGCGGGATGCCCATCGAATTGGCTATGATGGTGGCGTGGGCGGTAAGCCCCCCTTCGTTTGCAGCAATACCGGTAACCTTATGGCGGCTGAAAAGCAGAATATCAGACGGCATCAGCTCGTCGCAGATCACAACAGAGCCTTCAACAACCCCGCTCACCAGCTCTCCGTGCTGGATCTGCCTGATGAGCCGGTCGCGTATATCCCTTATGTCGACAATACGGTCGATCATCAGGGCGTTTCCGGTGTTTTTAATCAGCTGTATATAGTACAGGAAGGATTCATTCACGGCACGGTCGGCCCCGAAGTGCCTCTCCATGATCATCCTGCGAATGCTTTTGTCAAGCTCGGGATCTTCAGCGATCTGGATCTGGGCCTGTATGATTCCATGCGCCTCCTCATCGGTCGCTGAAGCGATTTCCAATATTTTTCTCAGTTCGAATACCACAATGCGCCTGGCCCTTACAAACTGCGCGTATTCCGATTCCACCTGGCTTTCATCTACCGGTTCTGTAGAAATGACCAGATCGCTGGTATTGAACAGCGATGCAATCCCGATCGCGTAGCCCGGAGAGGCCGCCTGACCGTTAATAAGCTGTTCCCCGGCCTTAAGAGCGGGGTCGTGAATCTGATCATTCATCGGTATTTCTCCTTCGACATTTCACTGAACCCGCTCTCGAAAAGATCAACGATGGCCTTCATGGCCTTTTTTTCGTCAGGGCCGTCCAGTTCCAGTTCCAGCTCGGCCCCGCATTCCGCCGCCAGTGTCATCACACCCAGTATGCTTTTCGCATTAATGCGGTAGCCGTACATATGAATGTGAAACTCTGACTCAAACTTCGAGGCAAGCTGTACCAGCATCGATGATGGCCTGGCATGCAGCCCTGCAGCGTTTTTCACCACTACCTTCTTCATCAGCATAGTGTAATTCGATCCTTTTCAATAAAAAACAGTAACCGTTAAAACCGGGATGCACCTGCCGGAGGGTTTCCCGGGCTGCACCGTCGGATATATTATATCAGTCGGAGTTTGAATATGCGACATTTTATGCAAAATCGCATTCACCGGTCTCAAAGTATACAACCCGGTATCCGGGAAATTCGCCGTTACAGATTCCACAGTTAATTCACTAAATTTACGCTCCACCAGAATAAACCGGATATCTATGTCTGTAACCCGTAACGACGTTCTCTATATGGCCAATCTGGCCCGGCTCAATCTGCCTGATGATGAGGTTGAACTGCTCGCAAGAGACATGAACAAGATCCTTCAGTATATTGATCTTCTCAACAATATTGATACTGAGGATGTACCCCCGCTTGAACATGTGATCGAACCGGACGAGCACTTCCGCAAGGATGTAGCCCTGGAGCCGCTCGACCATGACCTGGCATTGAAAAACGCACCCGATGCCGATGCCGACTATTTCCGTGTACCCCGCGTGATCGAATAAAAACATATGTCGAAAAAACAGAAAAAGAGGGCGGCAACTGCCGCTACCACCCTTCCTGCCAAACCCGATTTCTGGGACTCCCTCAAACCGGCCCACCGCCATCTGATCTGTGTGGCCGCCCTGCTGCTGCTTCCCGTATTGTTGTCGCCCGATACCATAGTGGGCGGAGAGCGTTTCATGGCCCACGACATCATACAGTGGCGGGCCGGGGCCGAGGCCGATATACAGTACCGCAATGAAACCGGTACCGAGCCGCTCTGGTCGCCCAGCATGTTTTCAGGCATGCCCTCCTACTTTGTGAACTACGCCCGCTCGGTACCCCATCTCGATTCATTCTTGTCGTCGTCGCTGAGCATTATCTACCCCGCTTTCCCGTATTGGGTTATACTTCTCGGATCGTATGTGATGTTTACGCTGATGGGATTCAGTTCGCTTTCGGCCCTGCTCGGTGCCATTTTTATCGGTTTCACCACCTACATCCCGATCATTATCGGTGCAGGCCACAACGCCAAATTTTACGCCTTCAGCTACATCCCCTGGCTGTTGAGCGGATATCTTCTGCTTACCAAATACCGCAGGCCGCTGCTCGGATTTTTCGTTTTCGCTCTGGTGATGAACTTTGAACTTCGGGCCGGCCATCCCCAGGTCACCTACTACTTCATGTACGTACTTGCCATCTGGTGGGGATACGATACCTGGAAAGCCTGGAAAGGTCAGGTTATGCCCGATTGGATCAAAAGAACGTCGCTGATCGCGGCTGCCGGGCTGTTTGCCTTCATCTGCAATGTACAGCCCTATTTGAGCATCTACGAATACACCCCCTACAGCATCCGGGGCGGTTCGCAGCTGGAGGAGACCAGCGGCCTTGGAATTGACTACGCCATGGCCTGGTCGCAGGGATGGTTTGAACTAACCACGCTTGTGGTACCCGAAATCATGGGCGGTTCGTCGAACGAGGGCACCTACTGGGGCGACAAAACATTTACCAGCGGCCCGCACTATCTCGGGGCGATCGCGTTCCTACTGATGCTGATCGGGCTCTTCCGGTCGAAAAACCAGACCAAATGGGTCTTTTTCTCTGCCGGTGTTCTCACCATGCTGTTCTCGCTGGGCAGCAATTTCAGCACGTTTAACTATCTGTTCTTCAACTATATGCCCTTTTACAACAAATTCAGGGCACCCGAGATGTGGCTGATGGTTACCACATTCAGTTTTTCGGTGGTTGCGGTTTTCGGCATAGGAGCACTTCACGATTTGTACAGGGAAAAAATAAGGAGACCGGCTGCCATATACCTTCCAGCGGGGTTGGCCGCTGGCGTTGCACTCATCCTGCTTTTTGTGAGCCTGACCTCGCTGAGTTATGAAAAACCCGGCGAGCGCAGCCAGCTGGCCATGCAGGTTGCCCAGCAGAATAATGTATCGCCCGACAATCCACAGGTGAGGCAGGTGGTGGCCAACTACCTGAACGAGCAGATTTTTCCTGAACGGGAGAAAAAAGCCCGTAACGACAGCCTCAGGACCCTGGTTTATATCCTGTTTGGAGCAGGCCTTGTAATTGCTGCAATTTCAGGTAAAATCCCCTTCAATGCCATGCTGATTGGCCTGATAGTACTGACCTCGCTTGACCTTATTGTAGCCGGAAAACGGTATATCCAGTATGGCGACAAGGTACCCAACAGCCAGAGTGAAACGGCCGTGCTTGAAGCCCGTGAACGGTCGGTTGACCGATATGTTCGTGAACGGATCGACTCCGGTGAGGGCTACCCCTACCGTGCGTTTCCGATTACCGACAACCCGTTCAACAATGCGGTACCCTCTTTCTTCTACCCGACGATCGGCGGATATTCGGGAGCCAAGCTGAGCATCTATCAGGACCTGATCGAACAGGCCATCTATACCGACGGCGGCCTGAACAATCCGGTATTGAGCATGCTGAATACGAAATATATTGTCAGCCGCCAGCAGTTCAACCTTCCCGGTTTTTTCACCGTCTATGAAGGTGCTGATGGTGTGGTGATGGAGAACCGGAACGTGATGCCGAAAGCCTTTTTCGCGGATTCTCTCGTGGTGGCAGATGGACCGGGAGATGCACTGGCACGGCTCGGCCGCAATTTTGATCCGGCCTCGTTCGCCATCCTTGAGAGTGATGCCGGAATCGTTGTGCGCAGGGATACCGCAGCCACTGCAACCGTTGTACTTTACGACCGCCGGGAAATTGTGGTCGAAACCAGCCGCAGCGAGCCTGGCTTTCTTGTGCTCAGCGAGATCTATTATCCGGCCGGCTGGAAAGCCTATGTTAACGATCAGGAGACCGGGATCCACAAAACCAACTATGTACTTCGAGGTGTGGCCGTGCCTGAGGGAAATGCCACCGTGCGTTTTGAGTACAATCCCCGCAGCCACGAAATCAGCTCCACAATTTCGTGGATCGCCAACATTATGCTGATGCTGATCGGGCTTGGGGCCATTGCCCTGGAGTTTAAAAGGCGCAGAAATCCGGCTGAACATCCCCATTGAACCCGATGCCAATGTCATCAAAGCGGGTCCTTATCATCACCTACTACTGGCCCCCGACCGGGGCCTCGGGGGTACAGCGATGGCTGAAATTCGCGAAATACCTGCCCGAAAACGGCTGGACTCCCGTCATATATACACCCGAAAACCCGGAACGGCCGGCTATCGACCACTCTCTGGAGGCTGACATCCCCGCCGGGGCGGAGATCATTACCCACCCTATTTTCGAGCCCTATGGGTTGTATAAAAAACTGACCGGCCGCAAAGCGGATGAAGCCATACAGGTGGGGTTTGTGAGCGATTCGGGAAAACCCGGCTGGCTTGAAACCGCATCAAGATGGCTCAGGGGGAACTGCCTGATCCCGGATGCCCGCAGGTTCTGGATCCGCCCATCAGTGCGTCGGCTCTCCGCTTACCTGATAGAACACCCCGTCGATGCAATTGTAAGCACTGGTCCGCCGCACTCCATGCACCTGATAGCCCTTGAGCTGAGTAAACGGTTTGGCACCCCCTGGCTGGCCGATTTCCGCGATCCCTGGTCACGTTTTTACTACAACGACGACCTGCTGTTCACCAAACGAACCCGGAAGAAGCAGCTCAAACTTGAGCAATCGGTACTGCGAAATGCCAGCCGCGTAATCACGGTTAGCAGCCTGATTCGCGATGAACTCCAGGAAATCGGAGGGCGCAGCGTGGATGTGATCCACAATGGCTACGATCCGGCCGATTTTGAAAACCCGGGATACGAACCATCATCATCATTCATGATTGCCCATACCGGGGCTTTTCAGCCGGCAGCCAATCCGGAGAAAGTTTGGGAGGTGCTCGGCAGGCTGATAAAAACCGACAGCTCGTTTGCCGCCGACCTGGAAATCGTACTTGTTGGCAAGGTGGATGCAGCCATTAAAGAGAGTATCAGTCGTAACGGGCTTGACTCCCGGGTACAGTACACCGGCTACGTACCTCATTCAGAAGTGATGCGCTATCAGACCACATCGGCCTTGCTGCTGCTGTGCATCCTCAGAACGGAAGGGGCGGAAGGCATCATTACGGGCAAGTTTTTCGAATACCTCGCATCGGGGACGCCTGTGTTGTGCATTGGCCCTGAAAACGGCGATACTGCTGCCATAATCAGTGAATGCAAGGCCGGTAACACGGCCGGTTTCGATGATTCAGCGGCTGTTGAAAATATCATTTCGGAGGCTTACCGGAAGTGGAAAAAAGGCGGGCGGCCTGAACCCGACCGCGATGCCATAAAACGCTACAGCCGCCGCGAACAAACCCGTTCGCTCGCCGCCGTCATGCTGAGCATGACCTGAGCATGGCGAAGCCGGAGTCGAAGGGCGCAAGCCTGCGCATGGCCTGAGCGCAGCGGATCGGAGTCGAAGGCCATGCTCAGTATGACGACAATGGGAGGGATTTGAACCAGGTTTTCCACCTGGAGCCGACGGCCTGATAGCTTACAATTTTTGATATTTCCTGAGATATTTGCCGTTTATTTGATATATTGATCAAGCCCGATATGCTCCGGAATGCCTCCATCCAGGCTTCCGGGGTGTTTTCAGGTACCAGTAGTCCATTCTCCCCGTGGGTTACAAGATCAGGCAGGGCGCCCCTGTTACTCACCACGCACGGCAGCCCGCAGCACAGGGCTTCGGCTGCCACCACCCCGAACGTTTCGATCTCGGTGGGATGCACAAGTGCATCAGCATGCCTCATCATTTCTGCCAGTTTTTCACGGGGGGTAAATCCGGCAATATCAAACTGGCCTTTAAGATTATTCTCTGCCACAAGCCGTTGAAATTCTTCAAGGCCATCTCCGGCCCCGGCTATCGTTATGTGGTAGTTTCCCCGCTCATCATCAGGCATAAGGGCCAGTGCACCCACCAGCAATTCGGGGCGTTTGGTAACCTTCCGACCTTTCCCGAAGCTTGTTACACACAGCAACCTCACGGGATTTATTCCGCCTCCGTTTGCGGCCTTGCTCCCATCAGGGTTCTCATCCGCCCGACCAGGCCTGAACAGTTCCGTGTCGACCACATTCGGGATGATCTCAATTTCCCTTTCAACACGCATATACTCGCGCATCCTGCCGGCCAGAAATTCTGACACCGACGAAACACCTGCCGCATTCCTGTACGCACGCCGGGCCTGACCCACCGGCATATGCACTGCTTTTGAAAACCAGTCGAGTCCGCTCCAGTGCTCCGTAATCACATACGGGATTTCAAATATCCGCGACATCCGCCGGGCCATAATCCCGGCCTGAAATACCACATGAGCATGCAGCAGATCGGGGTCAAACTCATCAAGGATGGTATCCATAACCGATGCCAGGTGTTTCCCCAGGTGGTTTTTCATCAGCAATGCAGCTTTGTGAAACCGGCTGTAAACCTGAACATGGTAAACCATAATCCCGTCCCTTACCTCGCTGAACACATCCCGGCGGTACAGTTCGCGCGAAGGGTAGGTGTAAAAATGGAGAACCCGCACCTCTATACCCGCTGCCACCATCGCTTTGGCATGCTCATGTACAAACATGCCCTGAGACGGAGCCTCATCCGAAGGATACCAGCAGCTGATGATCAGGATTTTCACAGGGTAGTTTATATGCCGTTAATCGATATTACCGTTTGCCACGTTTAATAATATCGAAATTCTTGTGAGCTGCCACAGAATACAGAAATTGACGGAAATCTTTACCCCCCCCTGAATAATTGACTACTCCCTACCTAAATCAGATACATGACGCAAAGCAAAAGGCAAAAGTGGGGGCAAAAGGCGGCGAAAAGGCAGAAAGCAAAAGGCAGAAGTTAGAAGGCGTGAGGCAGAAGGGGGGGCAACTGATCCCTTACTTCCAAACTCAATTGCTCTATTGCTCCGTATATCCCTAACTCAAAAACCGGCCTGTTCAAAAATCCGGTATATCCCCGGTATCATGCACAAAAACCCACTTCCCCATTCTATTGTTCCCTATTCTATTGTTCTATTGTTCATAATCACGCCTGTTCAAAATTCCTGTTAAATCCCCAGATCATGCACCAAATTCCGCCTGTTCATAATATTCGCTCATCTGTACCATCTGTGTTTATGAACAGAACAAAAATCACGTATTTTGAGGTTCTGACCTCTCCTTACATAAGAATTACTGAATATCAGAATATCTATGGCTGATAATAATTACTTCATCCACGAAACCGCGATTGTCGACGAACCGCACAACATCGGTGAGGGCACGAAAATATGGCACTGGGTTCACGTGATGCCCGGCGCGAAAATCGGGAAAAAATGTGTGCTGGGGCAGAATGTTTATGTGGGCAGCAAAGCGGTGCTGGGCAACAATGTACGTGTACAGAACAACGTGTCGATATACGATATGGTTATTCTTGAAGATGACGTGTTCTGCGGGCCCAGCATGGTGTTCACGAATGTGATCAATCCGCGAAGCCATGTGGAGCGGAAGGATGAGTACATGCTGACGCCGGTAGGCCGCGGAGCCAGTATCGGCGCGAACGCAACTATTGTGTGCGGTAACCCTATCGGCGAGTATGCTTTCATCGGAGCCGGAACCGTAATCACGAAACCCGTACCCGCCTACGCCCTGGTGGTCGGTGTGCCGGGCAGACAGATCGGATGGGTTTCCAGGGCAGGCCAGAGGCTCGATTTTGGCAACAGCGGAACGGCTCAGTGTACGGAAACCGGTGAAAAATATGTGATCAACGATGGAAAAGTGAGCCTGGCATTGTGATGTACTCAGATTGATGCCGGGAGGTTATCTCAATGTCCGTTTGAACCTGGTAATGAACCCTTTTTATGACTGAATTTTTTACACTGAAATAATTTAATGTCTTCCAATTCAATACAATCGGTCGAGCTGCTCGACCTTAAGGCGCAATACGATTCCATCCGCGATGAGATAAAAGCAGCGGTTGACCGTGTGCTCGAGTCACAGTACTTCATAATGGGTCCAGAGGTAAAAACCCTCGAAAATGAGTTGGCACGGTATATCCGGGCCCGGCACGCGCTCGGGTGCGCCTCCGGATCCGATGCACTTCTGCTGGCGCTAATGGCTATCGACATCAAACCGAGCGACCTGGTAATCACATCGCCATACACTTTTTTTGCAACGGGCGGGGCCATTGCCCGCCTGGGTGCGGAGCCGGTGTTCATCGACATCAACCCGGTCGATTACAACCTGAGGCCGTCGCTGGTACGCAGCTTTCTCGAAGGCGAGCACCCCCTGTGCGAACGATTTGAAAACTATGCCGACCGCGTGAAGGCCATCATCCCCGTTCACCTCTACGGGCAGTGCGCCGATATGGATCCGCTGCTGGAACTGGCCGAGCAATACGGTCTGGCGGTGATCGAGGATGCGGCACAGGCCATCGGGGCCAGCTACAAGCATGAACAGGCGGGTACCTTCGGTGATTTCGGCTGCTTCAGCTTTTTCCCCAGCAAAAACCTCGGGGCTTACGGCGACGGCGGGTTGATAACCGTAAAGGATGATGCCATGGCCGAAAAAACAGGCATCATCAGGCTGCACGGCGGCAAACCCAAATACTATCACAAAATGGTGGGCATCAACAGCCGTCTCGATGCCATTCAGGCTGCCATCGTTCGTGTGAAACTGAAGTATCTCGACGACTGGTCGGCCGCCCGCCGCGACAAGGCGATGAAATACAACCGCCTGTTTACCGAAGAGGGGATCGGTATTACCCACGACATGCTCGGATGCGATACCCGCTGTTCGGCCATGGCCGGTGAAGCCTGCGGTTTTAGCGATAAAAGTGACAAGATTGTGCTTCCGGCCGAAACAACCGGGAACCCGGATGACGGCGGGCGCCACATCTACCACCAGTATGTTATACGTACAGCCCGGCGCGACCACCTGATGGCGGCACTCGACAAGGCAGATATCGGGTATGCGATCTATTACCCGGTGCCCCTGCACGAACAGGAGTGTTTTGCCTACCTGGGTTACAAGCCCGGAGACTGCCCCGCATCACACTGCGCCGCACAGCAGACCCTCGCACTGCCCATCTATCCCGAACTGAGTACCGCCAAGCAGGAATACGTGGTAAAAACAGTTGTGGAGGCCCTCAAAACCTGACCATTATGGCACTCGTTTTCAGGGAATTGCAGGAACAGGAATTCACCGGCTGGGACCGTTTCTGCTTGAGACAAAAAAACGGGACTGTTTTCCACACATCCACCTGGTTACGGCACCGGAAGGAAGGTGAACTGCACATATCGGCCTGCTTCGACGGCCTGCAGATTATTGGTGGTTTCCCCTGGCTTCTGAACCGCCGTATGGGGCTGAAACGTGTGGTCAAACCGCGGCTTACCCCCTACTACGGCCCGGTCTGGAAAGACGATCTGGACGAAGCGACCCTGGATCATGTGATCAGCGGTATCATAGATGGCCTCATGAATTTTGATGTATTCGCCCTGAGCCTTCTTCCCGGCAGCGAAATGCCCGGATTGAATTTACCTGTGCCCACCCGGCGGCGGAAAATCCGTACCTGCCTTAAGTACCCCGGTACCCCCCCAAACTACAGCAAAGGCCTTAACTATGAGATACGCAGGGCTTCCCTGAAAGGAGTCGCTATTTCTGAAACCGATGATCCCGCGGTCATATATAAACACACGCAAACTTCATTCGCGCGGGCCGGCCGTCAGCATCCATTCAGGTATGATGAATTTGAACGGCTGTTCACCACAATGATTGAGCACAACCTCTGCACAGCGTTCAAGGCGGAACATGAGGATTTCGGAGTAATTGGTACACAGGTGCTGCTCAAAGATAACTACCGGGCTTATAACATCATGAGCGGCATCAACTGGCATCACAAAAAGCTGAACGCAGGGTCCTTAATGATGGCGCACAGTATTGAATGGGCACGGCAACGGGATTTGATTTTCGATTTCGAGGGCTCATCCATTGAATCGGTATTCCAGTTCTTCATGCGGTTTGGCCCTGAAGTGGTAACCTACCCCTATCATGTGTATGTAATGAGCCGCCGGGTGAAGTGGCTGAACAGTGTGGCACAGATTTTTGGGAGGATGGTTTACTGAGCTGTCCGGCAGCCGGAGTTCAGTTACTGCCTGAATAAATCTGTACTGGTACCCGCTTACTTTTCCATGCGCTTTACCCCCATTCACCGTATCTTTGCGCACTAAATAAACAGTGCATCAAACATGGCAAAAGACAGCTTCAGAACCCATCACGGAATGGTCGACATACTGCCCGGGGAATCGGAACAGTGGCAGGCTATCGAAAAGATTATCCACGAAACTGCCCGTGAGTTTCATTTCCGGGAAATCCGCACCCCGGTACTCGAACCAACCGAACTGATCGCCCGGGGTATCGGGCAGCTTACCGACATTGTATCGAAAGAGATGTTCACCTTCAGCCGCGGCGAAGACAATTACGTGCTCCGGCCCGAGTGTACTGCTCCTGTTGCCAGGGCCTATATCCAGCACCATCTCGACCAGCGCGGGGGCACACAGAAGCTGTACTACATCGGGCCCATGTTCCGTGCCGAACGGCCGCAAAAAGGCCGGCAGCGGCAGTTTCACCAGTTTGGCGCTGAGCTGATCGGCAGTGATGCTCCCGCTGCCGATGCGGAAATTATCGCGTTTATGGCCCGAATCTATGAGAAGGCCGGCATCAGAAACACCACCCTGAAATTGAATTCGGTGGGCGATCCTGAGTCGCGCAAAGCCTACAAAGAGGCCCTTCAGCACTATTTCAGGCCCAAACTCAGCCACCTGAGCGAGATCTCGCAGCAGCGGTTTGAGACCAACCCGATGCGCATCCTCGATTCGAAGGAGGAGGAAGACCAGCCCTTTATCGCCGGCGCGCCCCTCATCACCGATTATCTGAATGAGGAGTGCCTGGATCACTATGCCGGGGTTAAGGAACGTCTCGGCCTGCTGGGTATCAGCTACACGGAAGATCCCCGCCTGGTTCGCGGGCTCGACTATTACACCAAAACCGCATTTGAACTGGTGAGTCCCGACCTGGGTTCTCAGGACGCCCTCGGCGGCGGCGGACGTTATGATCTGCTCATCGAAGAGATCGGAGGCAGGCCAACCCCTGCTGTCGGATTCGCGTCGGGCATGGAGCGGTTCCTGATAGCCTGCGATGCGCTTGGAATAACCCCCGGGGCTGATCCCATTCCCGATGTCTACATTGTTACCCGCGGCGAAGAGGCCGAAAAATGGGGCCTTAAAACGCTGAAATCACTCAGAGCGACGGGTATCGCGGCTACGATGGATTTTGCCGGACGGTCGGTCAAGGCCCAGATGAAGGATGCCAACCGTGAACAGGCCAGGTATTGCATAATTGTGGGTGAAGAAGAGCTAAATCAGGGCCGGTTCACGTTACGGAATATGATTGAGAGCGATGAACAGATGCTCACCCCCGACGAAATTATAACCCGGCTAATGCCACCTGTGCAATTATTATGAAACGACTATTCATCACCATTTTCATCATCCTGATCATTCTTTTCGGGCTGCACTTCAGCATTTCGGTTATAGTGACCAAATCGGTTGAAACCGCCCTCAGCATCCTTTCTGAGGAGCCCGGACGGGACCTCACATACAGCCGTGTACATACACGTCCCTATGCCGCGGTGGTCACCATATCGGATTTCACCTATACCGGTACCGATTATCCGGCCCGGTTCAGTTCGGGTGAGCTGAATCTTAAACTGAGCCATGCCGATTTTTTCAGGATCGTATTCTCACCATCTGAAACCACATTCGGCAAGATAGCCCGGTATGATATTCAGGCCTCATCATTCATGTACCAGCACGATGAGCATGCGCTATTTCTGATTTCGGAAGAGGCCGTATGGACGCAGGAAGGCAGCCTGCAGGACTTTAGCAATTCCGTCTTCAGCGGTATCCTGCCTTCCGGGCATCACCGGTTCAGCGTGAAGCTTGAGAACCCGGAGTTTAGTATCGGTTCGGTAACATCGCTGCCCGGATTTACTGCCGGCAACGGGTTGATGAACACCGGTCTGATCACAATCGACGTTGAATACACCCCTGAAGATCACCGTTTTCATATCAGGGAATTTGTAGCGGAGAATGAGGCCAACAGGGCAGAACTACGCGGTAACGCCCAGCTTCATGTATCCGGCGATTCTCTGCTGCCCCATCGGATAGACCTCGAGTTTCACCTGGATGCAACCTCACCAGACTATCAGGTAACCATTCCGGGCAACCCCGGTGTGCTGAACGCCGGGAACCTGCAGGCCACACTGCTTACCACGGTCGATATTCTCAACGGCGATCTGAATACCGACGACCTCGTGCTGCGGTTTTCGGCCGGCCGGGCCGTTATCAATCCTTCAACAGCCATGGAACAGCAGCTTCAGCCGATGTTCAGGATGCTCGGTGTACCGTTCCAGCCGCTGGCAATCTCCCGGCTCGAAGGCGAGGTGCTTCTGCTTGAAAACCGGCTTGAATTTGCTGTAAGGGAAGCCGAAACGGCATTTACGAAAGTCCGTTTCAACATGGTCACCTTTCTGGGTGAAGAAGATCTGCCGGCATCGCAACTTGCCGGTGGTACGTTCGAATTATATGATATGGACCCATCAGTTGTTCAGCTTGTGCGCGGGCTCGAAACCTTCATGCGCTGGCAGCTTCAGTGGGATGGCAACCGTGTTTATGTGCCCGTAAGCGGCACCGTCGGCAGACCGCAGCTAACCGGGATCACAACAAGGTAATACGTGTAGTTAGTATGCGAGAATTTACTGTGATTTTTCGCCTTCGACCGCTTTCGCTTTGCCGGAGTGGTATTCCAGAAACTCTTCAATGCCGCCTTTAGGCATATAACGATTGAGTATCCGCGGATCGGTTTTGGTAAGATCCACAAGAATAAGACCGTCGAGCGCATCGGCAAACGAGGGGTCTACATTAAACCCGAGCAGTTTGCCACCCAGTTTCAGATACTGTTTGAGCAGAATGGGAATGCCTTTTTTGTCCTCCTCGATGTCGGAAATCATATCCGAAACATCATCAATATCGATCAGGCCTTTATCTTTTTTGCCGTGGGTCATACGGATTTTGCCCGACGATTTAAACGGAGTTACGGGTTTAACTTTTTTGGCCATCTCGGGCAAAAAATTATGGACCATCAGAAATGCTACCATCAGCTGCCGGGAACTGGTTTCATAATCATTGCTTATACTAACTGGCCCGAACAGTATTTTATACTTCGGATACCGGTGCACGTAATGCCCAATGCCTTTCCAAAGCAGTAACAGCGGTGCAAAACTGCGCTGGTACTCCGGCCGGATAAAGGAACGACCCATTTCCAGGGCCGGATTGATATCCTGAAGCAGCGATTTTTTTATTTTGAACAGTGTGGTTGTGTACAAACCCTCACTGCCGATTTTTTTGCAGATATTGTCTGTCCTGCCCAGCCGGTAAGCGCCTACCAGTTCACGTTTTTCCCGGTTCCAGATGAACAAATGCATATAGTGTTCATCGTACCAGTCGAGGTCAAGCTCCTTGCCGGTGCCCTCATCCGTATCTCTGAAAGCGATCTCCCGGAGCCGTCCGATTTCCCGCATGATATTGGGAATCTGCTTGAAATTGGCATAATAGACATCAAATTCACCACTTTCGAGCAGTTTCTGCCGTGCCGGCAGGTTTACTATATCATCTTCGAGCAGCTCACTATCTACCGGATCGATCACCGGGGCATAACCCTCTTTTTTCATCGTGATGGCCATCGACGACCGGGATTCGTCCTTGTCAGCCTCATCCCTGTTCTTGAGCAGCATGGTGCGCTGCCTCAGATAGCTGATCGCTTCGGCATCCGTTTCGAAACTTTTGATTTTACTGAAGGGTATTAGCTTGCCAATGCGGATTTCAATCTTCTTGTCCACTTTGTTCACAAACTCTCTCGGAAGCATCATGGTACGCAGGCGGGGGTGGATAAGGCCGGCGAGCTGAAAAATCATACCGTTAAACCCGTTGAAATACATGGGCAGCACCGGGCATTCCGTTTTCCGGATGATACGCGCAATAGTATCGCTCCATTCGGGATCGGATATCTCCCGGTTACTCCACTTCATATGGGCCACCTCGCCTGCCGGAAATACACCAAGTGCCCCGCCATTGTTCAGGTGTTCGATGGTGAATTTGAGCGAATTGATGTTGGCCCTTACCGCACTCTTCGAACCGAAGGGATTTACAAAAATAAAAAGGTCGCGCAATTCAGGTACGCGCTCCAGCAGAAAGTTGGCCATGATCCGGGAATCAGGGCGCACAGACTTCAGAATGGCACCCATGATCACACCCTCTATGCCGCCAAAGGGATGGTTCGATACAACAACGATCTTTCCGGTCTTCGGAATCTTGAGGAGGTCTTTGTCCGTAATTTCATAGCGGACATTCATAGATTCAAGGAGACTGACAGAGAAGTGCCTGTCATTTTCTTCCACATCTCTCGCATTCCAGTAGGTTAGATTCAGTTCATCCATGCTCAGAATCTTCTCCAGCGGCCGTTTTACCATGCCGAACAACTTGTTCGCATAACGGCTGTCAAAATCGACATCCAGTTTGAAAATTTTCTTATCCGGCCTGCTGGGCACCATTCATTCCTGACTTTTTTGATGTAATTGCGTTGTTTTCCCGGCTTTAGTATTCCACTTTTTACAGTTAAATATACTCATCCGGTTAATATACTCATCCGCCGTTTAATCTAAGGCATTGAGCATTAAAACCACAGATTTGATAATTGGAAAATAAACCGGCGAATACTCCGGAAAAGACCGGAAATAATCAATATACACTTGCAACCGGGTTCACTTCCCAATCTGTACGGCAACAGTCACAAAATTTACATAACTTGTTAAAGTATTTTAACATATATATTTCATTCCGGTTTACTGTATCCTGTGAAACGTTGCTGAACTATATTAGCTTATGTAAAATCATGGAAATCTTCTTCAAAAACCGGAAAAACCGGAACATTTTTTGTGTCCGGAATATAATGATGTAGTTTTGAAGTCGTCAGAAATGTTAATACCGGCGCTATAGTTAACAAGAAATGTCTTACCCGGGAATTGAAAGTGAAATTGAATTGTCCGATCAGATACGCGAAGAAACCGAGGAACCACCGAAGTTTCGTGTTCTGCTGATCAACGACGATTATACTACCTTTGATTTTGTAGTTCAGGTACTTGTTTCCATATTCAAACGTACTGTAGAAGAAGCTATTCAGATAACCACAGATGTTCACAACAAAGGAACCGGTGTTTGCGGCGTTTACACAAAACAGATTGCTGAAACAAAAGTTGACATGGTACACCAGGCAAGTCAGACCGCAGGTTTCCCGCTCAAGTGTACGATGGAGGAAGTATGATCAATAAGAATCTGGACCAGGTTCTGAGAAACACGTTTTTGATTGCCAAATCGCACAAACACGCTTTTGTGTCGCTTGAGCATCTGCTGCAGTCTATCATAAAAGATGATGAGGGCTCGCAGATCGTGCGCAGCTGTGGCGGAGATATCGAGCAGCTGAACGATGACATCACCAATTTCTATAAAACACTCGAAAAGACCGATACCTCCGATTCTGATCCCGTTCATACTGTCGGTTTCAAACGCTCCCTTCACAAAGCGCTGATACACGCCAGATCTGCCGACAAAGCGGAGGTTTCCATCGGCGATATCCTCGTCTGCATTTTCGACGAAGAAGACAGCCATGCCTGCTTTTTCCTGAAAAAACAGGGCATAAACCGGATTGATGTACTCAATTACATCTCGCACGGTATCAGCAAACCCGGTTTTCCTGAAGCGGCAGATCAGGAGCTTCAGGCCGAAAAAGTGGGGAAAGCCGAAACCGAGACCCGTCCCGACAAGCAGAATTTTCTGGAACTTTTTACCGAAGACCTGACCGCAAGTGCCGAAAAAGGCCAGTTTGATGTGGTTATTGGCCGCGATCTTGAGATTCAGCGCAGTATCGAAATTCTGAGCCGCCGGCAGAAAAACAACCCGCTGTTTGTGGGCGATCCCGGTGTTGGAAAAACGGCCATTGCCCAGGGGCTTGCACAGCGCATCAAATCGGGCGATGTACCCGAGCGGATGAAATCTTCACGCCTTCTCTCCCTCGACATGGGGGCCCTGCTGGCCGGTACTAAATACCGCGGTGATTTTGAGGCCAGGCTGAAAGGGGTGTTGAAAACGATCCAGAAAGAGAAAAACGTAGTTCTCTTCATCGACGAAATCCACACTATAGTGGGGGCAGGCGCGGCCGGAACAAGTACCATGGATGCATCCAATATGCTCAAGCCCATGCTCGCATCCGGCGAACTGCACTGCATCGGTGCCACTACGTTCGAAGAGTACAAAAACCATTTTGAAAAAGACCGGGCCCTTTCGCGCCGTTTCCAGAAAATAGATGTGGATGAACCAAGTGTTGACACCACCATCAAGATTGTTGAAGGGCTCAAACCGGTATACGAGAAGTTTCATGGCCTTAAATACAGCTCCAGCGCTATTGAAGCCGCCGTACGGCTGTCGGCAAAATACATAAACGACCGAAAGCTGCCCGACAAAGCCATCGATGTGATCGATGAGGCCGGTGCCCAGGTATCGCTGAACAGCGCCGACCGCAAGCTCGTTACAACGCTCGATGTTGAGAAACTCATCGCCAAAATGGCGAAAATACCCATGCAGAGCATCTCATCGACCGACAAGGAGAGCCTGAAAGACCTTGATAAAAAACTCAATGAAGTGGTATTCGGTCAGTCGAAAGCCATAAACGGCATTACCACCGCGGTTAAGCGTCACCGGGCGGGCCTCGGCAATCCCGACAAGCCCATCGGATCTTTCCTGTTCTGCGGGCCTACCGGCGTAGGAAAAACCGAACTCAGCCGGAAGCTGGCCGAAACACTTGGCATGGAACTCATCCGCTTCGACATGAGCGAGTATATGGAGAAACACACCGTTTCTAGGCTGATCGGCGCTCCTGCCGGCTATGTGGGCTTCGAACAGGGCGGGTTGCTTACCGATGCCATCCGGAGGAATCCAAGCTGCGTATTGCTTCTCGATGAAATTGAGAAGGCCCACCAGGATGTGTATAATATCCTGCTTCAGATCATGGACTATGCCACACTCACCGACAATACCGGACGCAAGGCCGACTTCCGCAACGTGATTCTGATCATGACCTCAAACGTAGGATCACGCGAGATGAGCCGCAGCAGCATCGGTTTCGCTGATGGCGGCAAAGAGGTGACCGGCGACCCCAACGCGTCAATCAAAAAACAGTTCACACCCGAATTCCGGAACCGCCTCGACGATATCGTCATTTTCGGTCATCTCGATGAAAAAACCCTCAACAAGATCGTTCATAAATTCATAGCCGAACTCGACACCCTGCTGCGCGAGAAAAGAGTGGAGATCATACTGAGTGATGCCGCCGTTAAACTGATTACCCGGCTTGGTTACTCCCCGGTATATGGAGCAAGGCCTATGGGCCGCGTAATCCAGGAAAAAATCAAAAACCGCCTGGTTGATGAAATACTTTTCGGCGAACTCGGCAAAGGCGGCAAGGTTGTGGTGGATGTGACCGGCAAAGACGAATTCAGTTTCTATTTCGAGCCGCTGGAAGACTGAGAGCGGTTTTGGTTAGAACGATTTCGGGTAATTATTCGAGGCGGTGGTTATGGCCGGGGTCGAATTGGGGAACAAGTGAACAACTGAACAACTGAACGGCGAAGTGGGCTTCAGAATTGGGAAAGTGACATCGGCGGTGCTGATAGTATGCTTTGAGTTAGGGATCTACGGAGCAAGTGAGCATTTGAGTTTGGAAGTGATTTGCCCACCTCTTCATTGGGAATTTCATCCTTACCCTGCGGGTCAAAATCGCGGTAAATTATACGCCTGAATTGATTTACCGATTCAAAGATTGTTCGACGTACCGACGTATCGATATATCCCTTACCGCCGATGGCTGTGCAGTGCGCGGCACTGCACACATACTTCGACTACAGCCTGCTGCGCAGGCTTGCGCCCTTCAACTCCGCTCCGCTGCGCTCAGGCCATGCTCAGGACTGCGTACTTCGACTCCGGCTTCGCTATGCTCAGCCTGCGCTCAGTATGACGGATCAAAACACTTCCCCATTCCCTATTCCCTATTCTATTGTTCTATTGTTCAGTTGTTCAGTTGTTCAGTTGTTCCATTGTTCTATTGTTACCATATTCAGATACACCCTAACCACCCCCTTCTTGAAACCTGTCAATTCATTTAACAAAACCGACCTGCAGATCGAGCCGATCGAGCGCGCTTTTACCATTCCTTCTGCCTGGTATACCGACGAAAAAGTGCTGGAGATTGAAAAAGAGCATCTTTTCCCGTTTTGCTGGCAGTATGCCGGCCCTGCCGATGTTCTTCCGGCAGCGGGCGACCACAAACCTGTATCCGCATCCGGAACACCATGCCTGCTTGTTCGTGATAACGATGGTGCACTAAAGGCGTTTTACAACGTCTGCAAACATCGTGGCGGGCCTATAGCCACGTGCCAGGGCAACTCCAAAATGCTGAAATGCCAATACCATGGCTGGACTTATCGCCTCGACGGGTCACTGCGCGGTGTGCCCCATTTCCGTCATGCCGAACTGTTCGACAAAGACGCCTTCGGGCTCACCCCAGTTGAACTGCGGCACTGGGAAGGAATGCTTTTTCTGCGCAGTGAAAAGGGGCCGGCCGGGCTGGATGAACTGCTCGACGGCATCACCGGCCGCATCAGCCCGGTACGCCTGAACGATATGGGATTCAAAAAACGGGTGTTCTATGATGTGAAATGCAACTGGAAAGCCTACATCGACAACTACCTTGAGGGATACCACATCCCCCATGTGCATCCCGAACTTTGCGACCTGCTGAGCATTCAGGATTACCGTACCGAACTATTCCCCTGGTATTCGCTTCAGTACAGCCCGCTCAGGGCCAAAGAGAGCATCTATTCATCAGGCGGTGGTGAAGATCAGGCATGGTACTATTTCATATTCCCGAACATGATGCTGAACATCCTTCCCGGACGTCTGCAGGTGAACCTCGTTGAGCCGGTTACGGCCTCCACCTGCCGGGTTATCTTCGATTACTACTACACCAATCCCGACGCGCCCGAAACCGATAACCTGCTCATTTCTGACATGGAATACAGCGAAAATGTGCAACAGGAGGATATGGATATCTGCGAACAGGTGCAGATCGGCCTGCAGTCTCGTGCCTACGACAAAGGCCGGTTTTCAGTTGAGATGGAGCAGGGCGTGTACCATTTCCAGAAACTGCTCAAGCAATTTTTCAGGGGTGACTTTGGTAACAGTGGGACCTGACTGCGATAATGCCGGCCACACCAGCTTAAGGGATCAAACCAATTTCAAAAAAGGTCCGGTCAGGCACCAGTTCACCCTGTGAGCATTTTTCCGGGATATGATGCACCGCAGATGAGGCCAATCGTAGATCATGTGTAGAAAAAATTTTATTGGAAATTTCGTATCTCATTTTATAAGTTGTTGGTACAGTTAGGATTAAAAAATCTGAACAATCAGGATACAATCAATAAAGTATCAATTTAAATACAGGAGGATTCACCATGAAGTGGAATCTGTTAATCGGTATCATCCTCAGCGTATTAATTGCGGCTGACCTTTCAAAGGCTCAGGAGCATGAGAGGGTTCCAGTCACCGATGATGGCCCTGAACACCACCTGATCTACCCTGCCGGAGATATTGAATGGCAGGATGCACCCGCGTCGCTTGAACCGGGAGGCAAGGTCGCCATACTGGAAGGCAACCCCTCGGAAGCCGGGGTTTTTACCATGCGTATCAAAATGCCCGACGGGTATTATATATACCCGCACTGGCATCCCAATGTAGAACGGGTTACGGTCATATCCGGAAACTTTTTACTGGGTTCAGGAGAAAAGATCGACAGAGAAACAACAGAAAAGCTCAAACCAGGCAGCTATACATCCATGCCCCCCGGCATGCGGCATTTTGCCATTGCAGATGGGGAAACGGTAATTCAGCTCACCTCCGTCGGACCCTGGATCATCAACTACGTCAACCCTGAAGACGATCCCCGACTCCGGCAATAAAAGCAGGCAAACAGGCAGGCTTGGGAACAAGTGAACAATAGAACAAGAGAACAATAGAATGGGGAAGTAATAGCCCCCGTTCTTACCCCCCCTTCTGCCTCACGCCTTCTAAACTTTTGCCTTTTGCTTTCTGCCTTTTTGCCGCCTTTTGCTTTTTGCCTTTTCGCTGCCATTTACTTTCGTCTCGTGTCTTGTGTCTTGCGTCTCATGTCTCATGTCTCATGTCTAAAAAACTAAACCCATGGCTGATCCGGCATCAATAAAAAAAGCATTCGAACGAAACAGAAAAGCGGTTGAACTCCGTCCACAGATCGGTAAAAGTAACGCGGTTACCAAAGTGCGGCTGTTTGACGGAACAACCTGCAAGGTAGAGCACAAACACTGGAAATTCAAGGTGGACATCGGCAAGTCTGAGGGCGGCAACGATGCCGGTCCGGGGCCGGGCATTCTTGAACGCGGCGCCCTTGGCAGCTGCCTGGCCATCGCCTATTCACAACAGGCGGCCGTGATGGAAATTCCTGTTGACCATATTGAAGTGGAAGTTGAGTCAAGATTCGATGCAAGGGGTATGCTTGGAATCGATGACCGCCCGCCCGGCTTTGAGTCGCTGCATTACCGGGTATTCATAGAGAGCCCGGCTGAAAAAGAAGAGATACTCGCTGTGATAGAAAATGCAGACCGGTTAAGCCCGGTTCTGGATGACTTCAGAAGGGCCATACCGGTTACCAGTGAGATCTCGATTAAATCGATTGAACCAAAACATGAGGACTGATCATGAAACCTGCACTTCAAATCCGTGTTCAGCGGTATGGCTGGGACAAAGCATCCCGCTATTATGACGATTCGTGGAAAGAACAACTGAAGCCCGCACAGGACCGGCTGCTCGATATGGCCGCTTTGAAGCAGGGTGAGGATGTTATCGAAACTGCCTGCGGCAGCGGGCTGGTCACCTTCCGGGCTGCCATGGCTGTGGCTCCCGATGGCCAGGTAGTGGCAACAGACCTGTCTGAAGAAATGATCAGGCGGGCAGCTTCCCTCGCTGAAGAAAAACAGATCAGCAATGTCATTTTCAAGAGAATGAATGCCGAACAAATCGAGCTGAATGGCCGGCATTTTGATGCGGCCCTTTGCGGGCTTGGTCTGATGTATGTACCGGATCCTGTAAAGGCCCTGTCGGAAAAGAACAGGCTGCTGAAACCGGATGGCCGGGCGGTTGTGGCGATATGGGGGGAGCGGAGGAGATGCGGCTGGGCGGAAATATTCCCGATTGTTGACCGGCGTGTAAGCTCGGATGTCTGCCCTCTCTTCTTCCAGCAAGGCACCGGCAACACAATAGTGCATACCTTTTCACAGGCCGGGTTCAAGGATATTGAGGTCGACCGGTTTCATGTTACCCTCAGTTATCCGAATCAGGAACTCGCACTGACCGCCGCTTTTTCCGGAGGGCCCGTGGCCCTTGCCTACGAGAAATTTGATGAAGAAACCCGGGCCGGAGTCCATGCGGAGTATCTCGATTCTATTGCAGAATTCCGCGTTGGCGACGGATATGAAATTCCCGGCGAATTTGTGGTGGCATCGGGCAGGAAATAACCGGCAAAACGAGCTGGTTTTTTTCTATTTTTAGGCAGGTAATGGCCCGGCCCGGTATCCGGTTTGGTCATACTTCCGGACATCCGGTTTGGAGTGGGCATTGTACGTTGTACGTGCCATCATTCAGATCGTGGAGCTCTGAACATCCGGAAAACCGGTACATCCACAATACGAACCCGAATGACGGAACTCCACAGATCGATTAAAACGCCCGGCGCCATAATGATGGGCCTCGGCTCGATCCTCGGAACCGGCCTTTTCGTGAGCCTGGCCATAGCCACGCAGATTGCCGGTAACGGCATAATAATCGCTATCGTTATTGCCGGTATACTCGCGGCATTCAACGGGTTGAGCAGCGCCCAGCTAGCGGCAAATTTTCCCGTCAGCGGCGGTACTTACGAATACGGATACCGCGTACTTGGCTCTTACTGGGGTTTTTCGGCCGGATGGATGTTCCTGCTGGCAAAAACCGCCTCCGCCGCCACTGCTGCACTGGGCTGTGCCGGCTATATCTTCTATCTGTTCGGCATCACCAGCCTGCCCTGGCTCTATGTGGGTTCGGGTTTGTTCATACTGCTGGTGATTACCTTCCTTGTGTCGGGCGGCATACAACGCAGTAATGTTGCCAATATAGCCATCGTTTCCCTCACCCTGCTCGGGCTGCTCGCGCTTGTTGCGGGAAGCACCTTTCAGGAGGGAATTCCCGTTCAGCCACTTGCCGACTCTTTCTCCGATTTTTCCGGTAAATCTATTCTCTATGCCTCGGCCCTGATGTTTGTAGCCTATACGGGCTACGGGCGGATTGCAACACTCGGCGAGGAGGTGGTCGATCCCGCACGCACCATCCCGAAAGCCATCATTCTGAGCATGATCATCATTATTGTTCTCTACATTTCCGTGGCGCTTACAGCCATTCAGATACTCGGCCCCGTTGAATTCGGCAAAACCGTTGATGGTGAAGCTGCTCCGCTGATGGTTGTGGCCCAGGCCCTGGCAATTCCGGGCCTTGGAACGCTGATCGCATTCGCGGCCATCACCGCCATGCTCGGCGTTTTGCTGAACCTGGTGCTTGGTATTTCACGGGTCATGTTCGGTATGGCCCGCCGCAGCGATCTGCCGGGATTTCTGACCAGTGTAAACCCAAAAACAAAAAGCCCGGCTGCCACGGTTTGGGTTACCGGCGGGCTCATCGGTATTCTGATCCTAACTGGGGATGTAGCCCTTACCTGGTCGTTCAGCGCCTTCACCGTACTGATCTACTACGCAATTACCAACCTTGCCGCACTGCGCCTGCCTGCCGATAAAAAACTTTATCCTGCCTGGATACCAGCCGGTGGCCTGGCCGGGTGCCTGTTCCTCGCGTTCTGGATCGATCCGGCTATATGGATTTCAGGGCTGATTTTACTTCTTGCGGGAATTTGCTGGCATTATATTGCATTGAAACGATCTGAATAACCGTTCCTGAAACTTCAGTTCACGTCTCTTTTGTGTTATTACCATTTAACCAGTAACCGCTATGGATTTCGACATTATTGACAAAAAAATTGCCGGCTTCATGCACCGCACCGGTACCATCGCCCTCCGTGTGTCGCTGGGCATCATCTTCATCTGGTTCGGGCTTCTCAAGACGGCCGGACTATCTCCGGCCGAGCCGCTTGTTGTGGCTACGGTCGGCTGGATGCCCTTCTTCGACGCCATCACCTGGGTAATAATCATAGGCTGGTGGGAAGTGATCATCGGGGTATGCTTCCTCTTCCGGGCGACCATCAGAATTGCCATTCCACTGCTCGCCATGCAGATGGTGGGCACCTTCCTGCCTCTCATCATACTCACCGCCGTTACGTTTCAACCCGGTCATTTTCCCTACGCCCCCACTATGGAAGGCCAGTATATCATTAAAAACCTGCTCATTATTTCGGCGGCCCTTGTGGTGGGAGGAACAGTTCGGGGGGATGTTGCCGGCAAATAGATCAGGGAGTAGGTACTTTACAATGCCGGCAGCTCCTGTGATTCAGATAATGCCCTGTTACCAGAAGTACGCTTCCGGTAATCATGCCGGGCAATTCGTATGCGGAGCCATGAAAAACCAGGCAGGCTATGGATATGAGGATTATACCACCAAGAATAAAAAGGGCGATCATTATTCGTTTGTGAACACAGACCGCATCGTATATGGCAATACCTGCAACCGGAATAAGGGGGACCAGCAGCCAGGTATGAAAATCGCCGATCATGGCAAACAGGGGAAGTAAGCCTACCATAAACGCTGTAGCCATGCAATGAACAAGGCAGAGCAGCGATAATCCGGCTCCAATTTTGTCGATATGAAGATTTTGTGACAACATTCGGCCTGAAAGATAGCGTATTAACCATTTAAATGCAACAATGTTGCAATTGAGTATATAAACCGGAACAATACCCTAAGTATGCGGAACAATGCCCTCTGTATTAAGTTTAAAATTTTATAATTTACGGGTCCAGACAAACCGCTTGTGAGATCATGGCAACTAACCACATTGAGCCAGACGGGACCGGTAAACAAAGCGACACCGCTGTAGACCTGGTCTCTGAAACGCTTTCAGCATCCCTGAACTTTCTGCCTGATGCAGTATTTATACTCAACAGCCACAGAGTAAGCGTTGATGTGAACGGGAATGCCGCCGACCGGTTAGGTCTGAATACAGGCACCCTCCTTGATCAGCCGTTCAGACATTTCCTTGATACCGGCAGCCTGTCAGAGTTTGATAATTTTTTTGAGGGACTTGTAACTAACGGTCAGAACCGATCCATCCTGTACCTGATGCATGGCGATGGCCAGACTTTGGCCATGGACTGTACCGCCCTGAAAGTTGAGACCGGTGAACACGATGACGCTCTGTTCGTGCTTTCTCTGCGGAGTGTTACTTACGATCGTACCGGATTTCGTGAGCAACACATTTCGGCAGCTGAAATATCAGATCTTAAAAAAACCCGTGAAGCGCTGCTTGAAAGTGAGCACATGCACAAGGTACTCACCGACAACAGCATGGATATCATCTGCCAGCTCGATCTGAAGGGCCATTACACCTATGTGTCGCCATCGGCCGAGAAAACACTGGGATACCAGCCTATTCAGATGCTTGGTCTCAAAGCCATCGATCATATTCACCCCGACGACCGGAAAAATGTTATCCGCCTTTTTACCTATGGTGTAAAAAAAGGCGAGCAGCAGATCAGTCTGGCAGAATATCGTTTCAGGGCCTCGAATGGCACTTACCTCTGGTTTCAGACCCTGGGCAAACCACTGATGAACCGGGAGGGCGAGACCTACGCCATTCTCATGTCATCGCGCGACATCACAAACCGGAAAAGGCGGGACGAGGAACTGCTCAAATTCGTATCCCTGGTCGAAAACAGTTCCGATTTCATAGCAATGAGCGATCTGGATAAACTCCTGATCTACATCAACCCGTCGGGCTGTAATCTTTTGGGAATCCGCACGGCCGACCATGTTCTCGGCAAGCCGCTCGAGAAATTGTACACACCAGACGGGGCCAAACTGCTCCGCAGAAAAGCACTCCCAAAAGTGTTTGACAAGGGTTTATGGACCGGTGAAACCACTATGATCAACCAGGTGACCGGGGCACCGGTCGCCGTACGCCAAACCCTTTTCCTGGTAAGGGATACCCAGACCGGAAAACCAGTATGTATTGCAACCATTCTGCAGGATATAAGAGAGCGCCGGAAATATATCAATGACCTGAAACGTGCCAAGGAGAGGGCAGAACT
Organism: Balneolaceae bacterium; assembly: GCA_007694035.1. Classification (GTDB taxonomy): domain Bacteria; phylum Bacteroidota; class Rhodothermia; order Balneolales; family Cyclonatronaceae; genus RECM01. The sequence continues at coordinate 7,124 of RECM01000088.1, read as the reverse complement.
GGCCGACAAGGCAAAATCCGAATTCCTGGCCAATATCAGCCATGAAATCCGGACACCCCTTAACGGCATCCTCGGGTTTGCCGACCTGCTGGGCTCCAATATCCAGGACCCGAAAAACAGGCATTACCTCGAAAACATCAGGTCCAGCGGCCAGAACCTGCTTCAGCTAATCAACGACATCCTCGACCTTTCCAAGATTGAGTCCGGACGGATCGAGCTGCAGCACGATGTTGTAGACATACACAGCCTGCTCCGCGAAATCGAGAGTATTTTCAGCCTGCAGCTGCTTCAGAAGAAGATTACATTCCGTGCCGAAGTCGCCCCTGATATGCCCCGCAAATTGATACTTGATGAAATCCGTATCCGGCAGATTCTGCTCAACCTGATTGGAAATGCCATCAAATTCACGGGACAGGGTTATGTAAGGGTGAAAGTGCGTACGGACAAACGCGATTCTTCGAAAAACAGAACCAACCTCATTATCTCCGTTGAGGATACCGGTATTGGAATTGAACCGTCGCAGCAAAAAATCATTTTTGAATCGTTCAGGCAGCAGAGCGGGCAGAGCAACCGCAAGTACGGTGGAACCGGCCTTGGGCTTACCATCACCAAACGGCTCACACAAAAGATGGGTGGTTCCATCGGCGTGGTGAGTGCCCCCGGCAAAGGCAGCACATTTACCATACGGATTCCCGGGGTTGAGTGCATTCCGGAAACTTCTGCCGGCGAGGTGCAATCGGGCTGGATGAACAGGTATGAACGGCCTGAATCGACTGCTCCCGGCATCGAAACACCAAAGCCTGACACCGGTGCCCTTACCGGGTCAGACGTTCCCATATCCGGTTTCTCTGTTACGGATAGCGGCCATAACATCCCTGGCAACCTGCCGCCTGTGCCTGCTGAACGAACGTACAGCGACGATGACGGTGCCGGCAATACCGATGAATTATTAAATCGATTGCGTCAGCTCCATGAGAACGACTGGGAGAGGCTCAGAAACACCCTGATTATGAGCAATGCCCGGGCGTTCGGCCGGAAACTCGAAAGTCTGGGCATCAGCAGCAGAAACCGGGAGATAAGCAGTTATGCCGCACTTCTGCTTGATCAGGTTGAATCTTTCGATGTAGAGCGGCTGCCGGGTACTATCAATTTTTTTGAGAAACTTTATAACGACATTAAACAAAAAGCGTCTATTTGAGGTATTACTATGTTGGCAGGATGTTTTTAAACGTGCTTCCAAACTTTTTTTACCGAATAAACGGATGTATTCAAAGCTATAAACCATGCAAAATCCACTAATCCTGATCGTCGACGACATCCCTAAAAACCTGCAGGTTCTTGGCAATATCCTGAAAAACGAAGGGTATGAGACGGCTGCGGCCACCAGCGGTAAACAGGCGCTTGCCACTATCGATAAAGCCAAGCCCGATCTGATATTGCTCGACATAATGATGCCTGAAATGGATGGTTTTGAAGTCTGCACCCAGATCAAGTCGAACCCCGACTACAAGGACATCTCCATCATTTTTCTGACGGGCAAGAGTGACGCCGACGAGATCGTGAAGGGGTTCGGTCTGGGCGCCAGCGATTATATTACCAAACCGTTCCAGAAATCGGAGCTGCTGGCCCGGGTTAAGACACAGCTTGAAATCAAGGCCTACAGGGATACTATTGAAGGGCAGAATGAGCAGATGAACCGTCATAACGCGAACAAAGACAGACTTTTCTCCATCATTTCCCATGATCTGAGAAGTCCGTTCCAGGGGCTTCTGGGCCTTACCCAATTGCTGCACGATGAGTACGATACCCTTGAAAAAGATGAGATCAGCGAATATATAGGGATGATCCATCAGTCGGCCAATAAATTTTTCAATCTGCTTGAAAATCTGCTGCAGTGGACAATCGTGGAACGCGGGCAGATCGAGTTCAATCCGCAACCGATCCGCATCCGCGATGTGGTTACGGAAAATATTGAATTGTACGATGCTGTTTCCCGTAAGAAAGATATCCGCTTCGAAATTCGGGCCGACGAAAGCGTGCTTATGTTTACCGACCTGAATGCACTTCAGACAGTGCTGAGAAACCTGTTCTCAAACGCCATCAAATTCTCAAATCCGGGGGGTACCATAACCATTACAGCTGCTGCGAACGGGCATCTTACCGAATTGGGTGTGATTGACCGGGGCATTGGCATGGACCAGGAAAACGCCGGGAATATTTTCGAAATAGAGCACATGAAATCACGACCGGGCACCATGAACGAGAAAGGCAGCGGACTCGGGCTTCTGATCACGAAAAGCCTGATTGAACGCGGTGGCGGTTCAATTCGATTGGAGACAGCCATTGACAAGGGAACAGCCTTCTATTTCACACAACCGTCTGCCGAGCCTGCAGCTGATGAACTTCAATCCCGGATGCATCGGGATTAGTTCACTCCGCTGAAATCGGAAAGAATGCTACGCCCGCGGCTCTGACCGGGAACAAGGCATTCTACAAAATAGAGGAATCAGAATACCCCCCTGCAATCTTCCTGAAGGCTTACCGTAATGCGGTCAACTTCGTTGGCAGATTCAGGAATTTCATCATCAGTAAGGCCCGGATAAAACAAGTTGCTTTTCCATTCTTCAATCGTTGAAGTGAAAAACCGGGAAGCGGCGGCATCGGTTTCATACACAATAATATCGAAATGCTCATCTTTCGACCCCCCAAACCGTGTTATAACCTGCCATTCTCCATTACGCTTAAACGAGGTATTGGTATGATCTGATTGTGGATAATAAAAATCGTCGGAAGGGCGCAGCAGGACCCAGATATCTTTTTCATGCCCTTCAGGATAAACGCCCATTGTAAGCACACGGCAGCGAACACGTTCATTTTCTACCGGAGAGATTACCTGAACCCGCTGAACAGGGTATTCAACTTTAAGTTTTGAAGCAGTAACAACATGTTCCATCTGACCCATTTGATTAAGCAAGCCATAGGTAAATCCTCCATAGCTTATCAGGCTGATACCGATAACACCCAATGTTACAAATACATAAACTCCTGATCGATTTGAGCTGAACTTAATACCGCCCAAAATTGAAAGTAATACGAGGATAGCTCCAAGAAGTAGTATCAATAATTCAAGATTCATATCATCCTTTCTATATGAAGCGTACTACTATTTCAATTTAATTAAAATTACCACATCCTGCTTGCTTTTCGGGATAATTCCTTTTTGATCCATAGTACACCGCTGTTATCAATTGCCGGTATTTTGTTCTTTATAAGCTCGCATGGCAAGCTTAGGTGTGCGGTCTTTTTTGTAGAGGCCCCAGTGCTTTTCCGGTTCGAGCGGCTCCGGCGACCCTTTCCAGGCTTCATCAAAAGCTTCGAAAAAGAACGTTAAAATTCCTTCTTTTTCCACCCAGAGCATCAGCTTTTCGAAGTACATCTTCTGGTAGGTTTCATTTACAAATTCCGGGTTTATGCCGCGTCCATTTGAATTGGTGGCCCACCCTGCTTCTGTAATAACAACCGGCTTGTGAGGATATTTTTGGGCAACCGCGTAATAATTTTGTTTGGTGTAATCAATTGCCTCATCTATATGCCTGTACTCCCATACCGGATACGTGTGAATAGAAATAAAATCAATCCCTTCTGCCAGTTTTCCCAGTTTGTGGAGCCAGGGAACATAATTTTCGCAGAAAGTAACCGGCAGTTTCACCGCTTTTCTTACCTCATGTACATACTCCAAAACCTGGTCTTCATGAACATAGTGATCCGTCCATTCAACACAGGCTTCATTTCCCACCGACAGGGAGAATACGATATCGGGATATTCATGGGCAAGCTCAATTAAGCGTTTGATTTTGCCCTTGTTCAATGCCCTGTTGGCCTCAATTTCCTTTTCAGTGAAAAGGCCCCCGCCCCAAGGGCAGTTAAAATTGTTCATCTCTCCTTCGATATATGCGCCGAGCAACATCTTGAAATCAAGCTTTTCATTTCTGATTACCTCAAGCGTTGTTTTTGCATGTTCATCTACATCATACATCCGAAGGTATTTCCAGCGTGGCTGCAGAATCAGCAGATCCTCAAGAACCTGATCGTACGTTGGATAGGTACCACCGGGATATTGTCCGTCGCGAAACCCGGAATAACAAATACCTGCAGCCGCTGGAATACCAAGCTTTTTAAACGTATCCATCAGAAAAATTTTGGCTTACCATTACTATCCCATACACCCCAGAATGCGCCAACATCTCCCTCATTGCCGACTTTCCAGGACTCGTCGAATGAAGAAAAATAGAATGATTCAATATTGTTGGCATTTGCCCAGAGTTGTGCACTGATGAAATATTTCATCGCATTAACGGTTGATGGCTGAGCGCCACCAAGAGGTTGGCCATCACTTGGCCATCCGGTTTCTGTTATAATTACCCTTTTGCCATTACCGGCATCCAGCGCAAGCTGGAACATGTGCCTCATGTGATCAAGCGAATGTTCAAGCGCAGTACCTTCCCAAAAAGGATAACAGTTACAGAGAATTACATCGGATGCTTCTGCTAACCTGGGCCTTTTAAAAAACTCATAATAGGCATCGACATAACCGACCGGAATATCAGGCAGTTTTTCTTTTACCTCAGCAATGTACCCAAGAAGTTCATCTTCGGTAAGTTCTTTTCTGTATAATACCTCGTTACCTACTGCGGCGATATCCACATATCCCTCCCTGGCCAGTTGGACAAGAGCGTCGATTTCTTCCCGGTTTTTTTCAGGGTCATCGCCAAGCCATGCACCAACAAGTGTGTTCATTCCCATTTCTTTGGCAATTTTTGGAATGTTCTCGTTACCTTCGATACAGGAAAAAGAGCGAATCCAGCTTGTATGAGGCTGGAGGATGGTCATCCTTCTGCGTATCTGCTCAGCTGAAATAACATCTCCGGGTTTTTGGCCCTCTTCGTAAAGGCTGTAACAAAAACCATGCACACCATCTTCAAGTATTTCCCTGAATGTTTTTTTGAGATCGTCGCCCGACATCTCTTTCAAAAGTTGTATTTGATCGGGAACATCAGTTCCCCTGAAATTTTGGAATTTTTCTTTTCTATATGACATTTACGTAATCTTTACGGGTTAGTGAATACTGTTAGAGTTTGCCTCTGCGACGAATCAATGCGTTTCCAATTTTTTCTGCTTTCCTTTCCGACAAGTCGTAACCCCACATAATCCAAATAGCCATAGCTGCGGTTATTGCAGGAATTACGATGTCTGCTATACGCAGGTTTGTGAGTGTTTCGACAGATTGGGTGGCAGCATTTTGATCAAAACCAACAAGTTTCAGCACCAGACCACCCAAAACAAGTGCTAAAGCCTGTCCAACTTTTACCATCCACCAGTAGATGGCCCCGAATGTACCTTCTTTTCTGGGCATTCCATTTTTGAGTTCATCAAGGTCACAAACATCAGCTGTCATACTCAACATGAGTGTAAACAACCCTCCAAGGCCAAACGCCATGAATGGTATGGGCATAAACATCAGCCAGGGATTGTCCGGGTTAAAGCCCCACCATTTCAGGATGTATCCAATAATAGAAAGAGTTGTAGAAATTATAAATGCATTTCTCTTACCAGTCATTTCCGCGATTTTGGATACAATAGGAATTACCAAAAAAGCGGTTGTAATGGCGGTAATGGTAGAGAACCATGCCGGCCAGTTTCCAGCCATTTCATAGTTACCGTTAAACATGTAAAAAACGATAATGAAAAAGCTGAATGATGCGACCATTTGAAAACCGTTAAAAACAAGAAACGTGGCGCCACAAAGTCTGGCAAATGGCTTGTTTTTAGCAATTAACAGGATTCCTTCAAGAAGAGATTTGAGATTTGAAAAAATGGTTTTAAAGGATAGCTCTTTTCTGTTTTTAATTTTATCGCTGTCGATTCCCCTGCAAAATATTGCCGGCAATAAACCTAAAAGTACACAGGCCACCCCAACCAAAATTGACAGTTGCCGAACACCAGCTGCCTGACTCGCAAATAGATTAGGGTTGGCAACGAGCACCCAGAACCATGGAACTATCATCCATGCAATCTGGCCAATGGTTTGAGAAAAAGCCATTAACCGGGTACGCTCCTTGTAGTCGTCTGTCATTTCATAGCCAAGGCCGATTAATGGCGTTGCAAACATCGTATTCCCAACCAGAAAAACCATCGACATGATCAGGAAATACCAAAAATTGTAGGTTACGGAATTGGTTTCGTCAAGCTGCCAAAGTAAAACGAAAAATATGCCGCTCAATATCGCACCAATAAAAATATATGGCCGACGACGTCCCCATTGAGTATTCGTGTTATCGGAAATAAATCCCATTATAGGGTCTGTCAGGGCATCGAAAAGTCTGGGCAGCCCACCTAGCAAACCGGCAAGAAACGGATCCATACCAAAAGCCGTTAGCAGAAAGAACATAAAGACACCTAATGCTCCGGGCAAAAGGTTAAGTACAAGGTGGCCGGCGCCGAACGACGCTTTTTGGAGGAACGGCACCTTTCCCCTGTTCGTAGTTGCTGTTATTGCCATTGGTCTAGATCCTTTTAATTCAATAGTTACGTCGAATCGCCCGATGACTCCCCGTTTTTGCACTCTTTTTACATCCCTGAAACGAGTCGATGCAATCAGATGGAATCATTGCTTGATTTGCAAATTCTACAGTCTGGCTATTCCACTTCTTGTTGTCTCAACCTTTCTTCTAAACGAGCCCTGATCTCTGCATCTGTAGGGGGCACGAGCACATCCTGAAGCAATGAATCCAGATCACCATTATATGTTTTTGTGATTGGCATTCCATCTCTTGTAAGTCCATCAAAGATTCCCGCATCCACAAGATCCCAGATGGTATACTTTGCCTGAGCCTGCAGGTTTATCAATCCAAAATGATTTTCGGATCCCAATGGGTTCTGTGCATCTTTCCAGGGTTCATCAAATGCTTCAAAATAGAAAACGGTCACATTATTTTCGTCGGACCAGTCTCTTATCAGCCGATGGTAAATACCTGCCTTGTATTCATCAATAGCATTTGCACCGCCTTCACCATAGTGTTCATTAGAGGTGGTAGCCCAACCTGTTTCGCCAATGTGCACCGGTT
>RECM01000232.1 GCA_007694035.1 Balneolaceae bacterium | reverse complement strand
GGATGGGTGGAGCTGAGCAGCGAATCGCTGGGCGCCATTACCCTGCCGAGTGAACGCGCCGCCAAAAGCGTTACCATTACCTTCCGCAAGGGCGCCGACGCCACCGGAACCGTGTATATGGACGATATCTTCCTGCGTCCGGCCCCCGGGGCAGAGGGCTGGGTAGGCGACTGGTTCAACGCCAATATGGACATGGGCGATACCTGGTACTACTGGTTCCCCGGCGATTTCAGCATGGGCAACCCCGACTGGCCGGCCTCGCTGCAGTTTATGATGACCCGTACCGGCGAGCAAAGCAGAAGCGGTAACTACAGCCTGCGCATCGAGCAGCTCGACCCGAATGCATCGGAAGCCGTTGCGATCAGCGAACGTGTACCGGTTACCCCTGGTGAGCCGGTTCTGGTTAGTTACTGGCTGAAGTACGAAGACGTACCCGATCCCGAGACCATCGGCACCGGCGAGAACAACATCGGCATGACCGCGCTGTGGTACAGCAGCCTGGAATCGGGTGCGGCCGGTTACAACGAGATCAACGGTGTGGACATCCGCCTGAACGGGGAGTACAATACCCAGGTGATTCCAATGGCTCCGCGTGTTGAAAGCTCGGGCTGGACCCAGTACGCTTTTGTGGTGTATCCGAACGAGAATGCGGTCGGTATGGAAGTGCGTCTGCGCTACTTTAACGGCTTTGCAGGCGTCACCTACTGGGATGATGTAAGTATAGTGAGACTTGGTGGTCTTAACATTGGCGGTACGGTTGTTTCGATAGACGACAGGGAAACGATTGAGCGTGCAGTGAAAATCCATCTTGAGCAAAACTATCCGAACCCGTTCAACCCGACCACGAAAATCGGATTTGAGCTTCCCAATGCCGATGTGGTGACCCTTGAAGTGTACAACATGCTGGGTCAGAAAGTGGCCGAACTGCTTAAAAACACCATGATGGGCAGCGGCAGGCATACAGTTGAATTCAATGCATCAGGTCTGCCAAGCGGCGTGTACCTGTACCGTCTGAACACGAACACGTTCAGCGAATCACGGAAAATGATGCTGATCAAATAGTTCAGCAGCCAACATTCATTCAAAGACCGGTTCCGGGCATTCCACCCGGGACCGGTTTTTCCATAGAACCAAAAACATGCGTCCGAATATAGCCGCAGTCGTTCTGCTGATCCTGCTTGGCCAGCTTACGTTAACGATAGATGCATTCAGCCGGTCAACCGGAAAACTTACAGGCAGGGTTATTGAAGAGAGCACAGGCGAGCCACTGATCGGGGTTAATGTGACCATTGTGGGTACGCAACAGGGTGCCATGACCGATACGGATGGCTATTATGTGATCCTTAATATCAGGCCCGGAACCTATGAACTGCGGGCCTCATACCTGGGATTTCAGACACAACTTGTGCAGAATGTCCGCATTTCGATCGGCCAGACAACTACCATCGATTTTTCACTCACTGAAATGGTGATTACGGGAGCCGAGGCGGTGGTGATTGCCGAGCGGCCCATTATCAGGAGAGACCTTACCTCGTCGAGCGTATCGGTATCGGCAAGGGAGATCGCCCTGCTGCCGGTCGAGAATTTCAACGATATTGTAAACCTGCAGGCGGGCGTGGTCAACGGCCACTTCAGGGGCGGCAGAATCGGGGAGGTGGCTTACCTTGTTGATGGTATCCCCATCAACGATTCGTTCGACAATTCCTTCGCCTACCAGGTCGAAAACAACTCCATCCAGGAAGTGGAGGTGATAAGCGGTACGTTCAACGCGGAATACGGCCAGGCGCAGTCGGGCGTGGTGAACATCGTAACCAAAGACGGCGGTTCAACCCTGGAAGGCAGTTTTGCGGCCTACAGCGGCGATTACATGACCCTTAAAACCGGAGATTTTCAGAATATCGGTTCCATATCACCCACCCATGTGTACGATTTTCAGGGTACCCTGAGCGGCCCGATTCCCCTTTTTGACGATAAGCTGAGATTTTTCCTGTCGGCCCGCAGAACCTACGACCAGGGACATCTTTACGGTAAAAATATGGTGAGGCCCATCGGGCACAGCAACGATTCGGGCGAAATCGTCAACGTAAACGGCCGCAACGTGTATGTTCCCATGCTCGGCGACAGCAGCTATGTACCGATGAACTGGGGGGAGCAGAATACGTTCAATGTGAAGCTCACATCCTTCTTTATAAAGGGCAACAAGCTGAGCATCAACGCGCTGTATCAGAAAGACAAAGGCCAGAACTACAACCATTTTTACCAGTACAATCCCGATGGTACGCCTACCAACTACGGTGAATCGCTTACCCTGAACGTGATTGAAAGCTACTCCTTCAATTCAAGATCGTTCGCGACCCTGAAAGGGGCCTATTTCATCAACAGAAGCAAGTCGTACCTGTATAAGGATCCACTCGACCCCAGGTACCCGCGTGATGATGCCCAGAGTTTTCTCGGGGGGAATTTCTCGTTTGTGAGGGGCGGTGCCATCATGGACCACTTCAGCCGGGAGACCAGAACGCTGGTCGGGGCGCTGGATGTAACCAGCCAGCTAAACCGCCGCCATATGATAAAAACCGGCGCGCAGATAAAACTGCACAACATCCGGATGAGGGATTTTAAGGTAAAGAACAACTCTTCAACCGGCTTTATGCCCGAGATTCCGCCCCAGGGCACGCCCGATCACGTGTTTTATGATGAGCAGCCAATGGAGATCAGCGCCTATATACAGGACAAAATGGAGTTCGATTACCTGGTGGTGAACCTGGGCGTGCGTTTCGATTATTTTGAATCCAACAGCCAGGTGCCCGAGAACTACGGCCGGCCGGCCAACTCCCCGCGTGAACCAACCGATCCGAACTGGCAGATTTCCCCGCGCATCGGGCTTGCCTATCCGATTTCAGACAACGGAATAGTTCACGTGTCCTACGGGCACTTTTTCCAGATCCCTTCCTTCCAGTATCTCTATACCAACCCCGACTACACCTACAATCCCGAGGTCGGCCTGGGCAGGGTGTTCGGCAACCCAAACCTGAAGCCGCAGCAGACCATATCGTATGAAACCGGCCTGCAGTACGGGTTTACGGATGTTCTGGCACTGGGTGTAACCATTTTTTACAAGGACATCCGCAACCTGCTCGGCACGCGGATCGAAGTGATAGAGCCCGGTGTGGATGAGCCGTTTCCGCTGTCGAAATACGGGCGGTACATCAACCGGGATTACGGTCAGTCGAAGGGTGTAATCGTGACGCTCGAAAAACGGATGGACCGCAATTTCAGCTTCAATATGAACTACTCCCTGCAGTTCGCATCGGGCAATGCCAGTGATCCCGAATCGCGGCTGCTTGATGAGCAGGCCGGTGTGGAGACCGAAAAACAGCTCGTACCGCTCGACTGGGACCGCCGGCACCAGCTCAAGGCCAGCATCAGTTTTCTGACCGCAAGAAACCTGGTATTTACCCTTGCAGGCGAATTCGGCTCCGGCCTGCCCTACACCCCGTCGGTGGCCAACGAGCGCATAGGCCTCGAAAACTCCGACCGCAAACCGGGTTTCTACAGTTTCGACCTGTACGCGTCGAAAAGCGTTCAGTTAATGGGCCTCACCGGCGGATTGTTTGTGCGGGTATATAACCTGTTCGACACCCGCAATGAAGTAAATGTGTATAACGACACGGGCCGGGTTTTTCCAAACCTGAGATACTATTCGGGCCAGGCACAAGGGCTGAATTCCAAAGAGGATTTCCTGTACCGCCCCGATTTCTATTCATCCCCGAGAAGGGTCACCCTCGGCTTCCAGTTTAGCTTTTAACACCATGCGAACAAAAGTGTATACCAAAAATGTCACGCCGAGCGCAGCCCCGGTCCGCGCCTCCGTCATGCTGAGCGCAGTCCCGGTACGCGTCCCCCTCGTCATGCTGAGCGCAGTCCCGGTGTACCGGGACGAAGTCGAAGCACGTGGAGGCTTTGCCAAAAGCCTCCGGAATGTGGACCCTGCGCAAAAACCCACCCCATCCGGGCAGTGCAGAGCACTGCCCAACTGGTTCGACTTCGCTTCGCTTCGCTCCGCTGCGCTCACCATGACGGGGAGGGGGCGCTCCGCTGCGCTCACCATGACGGTTTTTACCCTGCTGCTTCTCACCCTCACCCCCGACGTTTTCGCCCAGTTCAACGAAAACCACGGCAGCAACCGGTGGACCCAGTGGGGCATTATGGATGGAAACCGTGTGCGCACCCTGTTCTCGAACCATGGCGAAATCGGCCGCTGGCCCGATCAGCCATCGGGTGAATGGCCCAAAGGCAGCGGTCGCTCCTATGTGGATGGTGTGGCTTTTATCGTATCGGCCAAAACGAAAGATTCCCAGGGGAAAACCATATACCCGATGAGTACCAACTACAGGGAATTCATCAACCGCGACCCGGTTACCAAAGTGCCCTGGGGTTGGGCCCCGCTGGTAGGCTACTCTAACCCGCGCCAGAGCTCACCTGCCCGGAGCGACGACGAATCGACCTGGCCCGCATCCTGGCCCGACAGGCCCATAGACTGGGCAGGACAATGGAACGGCTGGTTTGGCAAAGGTGTAAAAAATGCGGACCTCGAAACCCTGTTCGTTTTTGATGATGCCGAACACTTTAAATGGACGCAGGCACCCCACAATTTTTACCCCTGCCCGGGCGATGAAACCAGGGGCGGCATGGGCCTGCAGGTGAGGGCCCGCGCGTTTCAATGGAACCATCCGCTGGCCCAGGATGTGATATTCTGGCTGTATGAGATCGAAAATGAGTGTGAGGTAGACTATGAGGAGGTCTATTTCGCGCAGTATATCGACTGGGGAATCGGGGGCACCGACGATTCCGGCGACGATGAAGGCGCCTACAATAAGGAGCTGGATCTCGCTTTTGCCTGGGACTACGACGGCATCGGCACACCCGGCCGCTGGGGCCCTGTTGGAACAGCGGGTTACGCATTCCTGGAATCGCCGGGGAACTCAACCGACGGCATCGATAACGATGGCGACGGCATAACCGATGAAAGCAGGGACAGCGGACCGGGCCAGCTAATCGAAGGCCAGGACAACATCAGGGCCTATGTTAATGCCCATTACGATATGGAAAAATTCGAACGGTTCTACGGTCCGCTCGAGCTGAGGCCGGCCTACCAGGTCGCATACTGGTGGACTGGCGATGAGGATATGGACTGGCGGCCATATACCGACCTGAACGGAAACGGGCAGTGGGATCCCGGCGAACCCCTTAACGATGACCTTGGCAAAGACGGCCTCGGCCCCAACCATCCCAACTATCCGGGGCGGGATGAGGGTGAGGGCGACGGCATCCCCACCGAAGGTGAACCCAACTTTGACGGCCTCGACAAGGATGAATCCGACCAGATCGGCCTGACCGGTTTCGCGGTATTCGATGTGCATACGTATCAGTTGATCAACGATGAGGAAAACTTCCGCATTTTTTCAAGCGCACTGCCGCCTTTTGAGGATATTCTGCTGGAAGGCGGGCGTAACCTGGGTATGTTTTTCTCCTCCGGCCCTTTCCCGCTCAAAGCGGGGCAAACCGAGCGCTTTTCGATGGCCCTGCTTTTTGCCGAAAAGGATTTCAATGATCCGCGGCAGATGATGAACTCATCGCTGGCCCGCAAAAAACAGACCGTACAACAGATTTATAACGCCGATTACCAGTTCGCCCAGCCACCCGACAAATCGACCCTTACCGTGATCCCCGGCGATGGCATGGTTACCCTGTTCTGGGATGACAAGGCCGAAAAGTCGTACGATCCGTTTCTGGGTGAATTCGACTTTGAAGGCTATATGGTGTACCGGTCCACTGAGCCCAATTTTGAGCAGAACCTGCTTATTACCGACTCCTATGGCAATACAATCTATCAGAAACCCCTTGCACAGTACGATCTGATCAACGGCATAAGGGGGCTGCACCCGGTGGCGGTAAACGGGGTACAGTTCAACCTGGGAAACGATACCGGCCTGCGTCACAGTTACATCGACCGCGACGTGATCAATGGAAGGACCTACTATTATGCCCTGGTACCCTACGACCGGGGATTCGTTGAAAAAGATGCGAACGGCAACTTTGTGACCGACGCAAACGGGCAGGTGCGGGGTATTTCGCCAAGTGTAACCTCGGCCATCATCAAAAATGATATTGCCGGCAATATCAGTACCGATATCAATACAGGCATCGCGGTACCCAGGGCAGCCGCTGCCGGTTATATCGCCCCGGAAATTGATGTTGTTGAAACCCAGCGCATCGGTACGGGAACCATCGGGGTCGATATTCTGGCGCCCACGGCTGTACAGGGTGAGAAAGAATATGTGCTCACATTCCGCAATGAAACCGTCTGGCAGACATCAATCAATCCGGTAGCCGTGCTTACCACACCCGGGCAGGATGAACCCCTGTTTGAAGAAACCCTGCGAAACGGCAGGGGCCAGGTTCCCTTTATTGACGGTTTCGCGATCGATATCGTCGGTCCGCCTGCCATTACGGTCGATAACGGAAGCATAGCCTACACCGGTCCGGGCGGTAATTACATACCCCAGATACTGCCGTCGTCGGGCAGCGCACTGTTCGCGTCCCGGTTTATTCCCCATCCGGCCGATTTCGAAATCCACTTTACATCAGGCATAGCCGATACCTCCATGCGGGTGGCCTTCGGTATGCAGGAGATCCCTGTGCCTTTCTATATAACTAACCGCACAACCGGAGAACGTGCGCGGTTTGCCCTCATAGAAGATATTGCCAGCCTGCGGAACGGGGCATACGATCACGGTGAGCTCATCGTGATCCTGATGGGCACCGAGCCCGGCCTTGAACCGGTGTTTGCCGGCGGGAACTGGCGCGCCAGCTGGATGCTGCGGCTGTTCGCCCCCGATCCCGTACTGGAACCCGGCGTGGTTCCCGTACCGCCATCGCCGGGATCGTCGCTGGTATTTAACACCAATAAACCCTTTCAGTCGACCGATGAATTCCGGTTCAGCATCAAAGGCGCCGCATTCGACAGCCAGGTAGCCCGGTCATCAATGGATAATATCATGGTGGTGCCCAATCCCTACGTCGCGTCCAGTAATTTTGAACCCTCAAATACCTACCGGTCGGGCCGGGGCGAACGCAGAATCTATTTCATGAACCTGCCACCCTCCTGCACCATCCGCATCTATACCATTACCGGCGAACTGGTAAAAACCCTTCATCACGAATCAAGTATCGACGACGGCCAGATTTCGTGGGACCTGACCACCAAAGACGGGATGAACCTGGCCTTCGGGGTCTATCTGTTCCATGTTGATGCCAAAGGCGTTGGCCAGCACAGGGGAAAATTTGCAGTCATTAAATAGACAGGCCCTATGAAAACAGTCATGAAATACCTTTTGTTTGTGTGCATACCAGCCCTGTTTGTGTTTGCAGCGACCGATGTACACGCGCAGCGGGTCTCTAAAGCCGGCACCACCGCCGCCGAATTTCTGAAAATCGGCGTAGGCCCGAGGGCGATGGGCATGGGCTCCGCCTTCGTGGCGGTTTCTGATGACGCGTCGGCCCTGTACTGGAATCCGGCCGGCATTGCCGGTCTCGACAAGCACGAAATCGTGATATCGCACAGCCGCTGGATCGGCGACCTGGACTTTAACTTCGTGGGCGCGGTTTTCCATTTCGATAAAATCGGGAATGTGGGTTTTTCACTAACCATGCTGAGCGTACCCGAAATGCTGGTGCGTACCGAAAACTTCCAGGACGGCACCGGCGAAACCTTCGACGCCGCCGATCTGTCGGCCGCCATCACGTACGCCGGCAAGGTCGGGGATCGGTTCAGTGTGGGCGGCACCGTCAAATTCATACAGCAGCGTATCTGGCATACCAGGGCACAGGCGTTCGCGATCGATCTGGGCACCAAATACCGCACCGATTTCTTCGGCGGACTGGTAATCGGGGCATCCATCTCCAATTTCGGCACCGACATGCAGATGGCGGGCAGGGACCTGCGAACGTTTGTGGATCCCGATCCCACAAGTGCCGGCAATAACGACCAGGTGCCGGTCAATTTCGAGACCGACAAATGGAACCTGCCGCTCAATTTCCAGTTTGGCGTGGCCCTGCGTCCCGTACAGACCCGAATGCATACGGTTCTGATTGCCATCGACGCGCTGCACCCGAGCTCGAACTACGAAAGCCTGAATGTGGGCATGGAGTACGGGTTCCAGGAGCGGGTTTTCTTCCGGGCGGGCTACGAATCGCTGTTCCTCGAAGATGTGGAGGTGGGAATCAACGGCGGTATCGGTGTAAACCAGGTGCTGTTTAACGGGGTCCTGGCCAAATTCAGCTACGGTTACAAAAACGCCGGCCGCCTCGGCGACATCCACTCCATATCGCTGGGACTTGGATTTTAAAAGTGAAAAAAACCGACCCATATTACCGGAAGGAGAACACCGGACACATAATCCGGGATTCCCTGGGAGGATGGGTGTTGCTGTTGCTGGCCTTTATAACTGTTGCCGGCGGATGCGGCAATTCGTCTGATCCCTCCGGCGACTCCGGCACCGGGGTTACAACCTTAACGTACTGGTCGGCTCCCAATCCGCAGGAGTACGCCATGGCGCAGGACCTGGTGGCCGAGTGGAACCGCGACAACCCCCGCATCCAGGTTAAACTGCAGGCCCTGCCGGCGGGGCAGTCGAGCGAAGAGGTGCTGCTGTCGGCCATGGTGGCCGGAACCACGCCCGATATCTGCTCCAACATCTGGCCGGGGGTCACCAACGATTTTATCCGGGCCAAAGGCCTGTATGCCCTCGACCGTTTCGATGATTTCGAGGAAGTGATGGCCGCCAGGGTGCCCGGCGATATCATCGAAAGCGTGCGTTCGGCCGACGGCCACATCTACCAGATCCCCTGGAAGACCAACCCCATTATGGTGCAGTACAATGTGGCCATGTTTGAGGATGCGGGTATTGATGAATTCCCGCGCACCTACAGCGAATTTCTGGAGGCTGCCGCGAAAATCACGAAAGACCGCAGCGGCGACGGCCGGTACGATCAGTGGATGGGCTTCAGGGATATCCGCCCGATCTGGTGGCAGCGGTATTACGACTACTACACCAGCTACATCACGGCATCAGGAGGCAAAACCTTTTTCGACAAGGGCGAGCTGGCCATCGACCGGAAGGCCTCCGACCAGGTGTTCGGGTTCTACCAGAGCCTGTACAACAACGGCTACTTTCCCCGCTCCTCGCTGCAGGGCAATGCGTTTCTGTACGGCATCATCGCTACGGAATTTACCGGTCCGTGGAATATCGCCTATCTCGAGAACAACGCCCCGGCCTCGCTGCGGTACGATTTTGCCCCTGTACCGGTGCCCGACGATTACGTGGGCGATACCTACTCATACGGGGACCACAAAAACATCGTGATCTTTTCAACGACCAGGCACCCCGAAGCGAGCTGGGAATTTGTGAAGTTCCTCACCACCAAAGAGGCCGATTACCGGCTGCTCAGTTTTGCCCGGCAGATACCGGTGCGTAAAAACCTGCTCACCGATCCCGAGTTTGAAGAATTTTTCAGGGAAAACCCCATGCTGGCCCGGTTCGCTGAGCAGGCCGCCTATACGCGCGGCGTCGACAGCATCCGTGACCTGAAGGAAATTCTGGATGCCGTTGCCCGGTACTATGAAAAATCTGCGGTGTACGGGGCAATCCCTCCTGAACAGGCCACCCGCGATATGATCGAGGCGATCCGTGTAATACGGGAGTGGAACAAGTGATGGCACGATTCACGAAAAAAATTAACCCCGGTGTGATCCTCGGCCTGCCCTACCTGGCCCACCTGCTGCTTTTCTTTGTCTATCCGGTGGTGTTTTCGTTCATCCTGGTTTTTCACCGCTGGGATATTGTGACCCCGATGGAGTTCGTGGGCATGAGAAATATCGGCCGGATTTTCGCCGATGAGGTGTTCCTGCAGTCGATCATCAACACCGGGGTTTTCCTGGTGCTGCACATTCCGCTGCAGATTATTGTGGCGCTCTTTTTTGCCGTGCTGCTGAACGAGGAGATCAGGGCGCGGGGCTTTTTCCGGACACTCTACTTCCTGCCCGTCGTGGTTTCGGGCGTGGTGGTGACCATCCTGTTCCAGCAGCTCTTTTCGTACGACAACGGCCTGCTGAACCAGTTTCTGGCCACCCTGGGCTTGCCCTACGTTCCCTGGCTGGTATCGAGCAAGTGGGCGATGCCGTCGATCGCGCTCATGGCAACGTGGAAAAACGTGGGCCTGTACATCATCCTGTTCATGGCCGGGCTGCAGAGCATCCCCTCGCAGCTCTATGAGGCCGCCCGCCTCGACGGTACCAGCACCTGGCAGCGGTTTTACCATATCACCCTGCCCATGCTGAACCCGACCATGGTCACCGTGGTGGTATTATCGGTAATCGGCGGTTTTTCGCTGTTCATTGAACCCTATGTGATGACGGGCGGCGGGCCGATGAACTCAACGCTGTCGGCCGTGCTCTACATCTATAACCAGGCGTTCAATTTCGGGCACATGGGCTACGCGGCCACCCTCGGGCTGTTCTTTGCGGCCATCATATTTACGGTAGTGATCATTCAGCGGCGTTTCGTCGAATCGGAGCTGTACCAGTAATGAAAAAAACCCTCCTCTATACCGCCCTTGTAATCGGAGCCCTGGTGTTTGCCTATCCCTTCATCTGGATGATATTCACCACGTTCAAGCCCGACGGGGAGATCGGCAACATCGACCTGCTGCCCATCGACTGGACCCTCTCGAACTACATGATGGTATTCAACCGCATCCCCATCGGCCGTGGTTTTGTGAACAGCCTTATCGTAACCACGGCGGTCACCATTTCGGTGGTCACGTTCGGTTCCATTACCGGGTATACCCTTTCGCGGCTCAAATGGCGGGGACGGGATGCCCTGTTCGCCGTAAGCCTGCTCACCATGATGGTGCCGTTCCAGGTCACGCTGATCCCGACCTACATCCTGATCGTGAAATTCGGCCTCACCGACAATCTGGCCGGGCTGATCATACCGACCATGGTCACCGGGTTTTCCATCCTGCTGTTCCGGCAGAGCTTTCTCACCATCCCGCAGGACCTGATCGACGCGGCCCGGCTGGACGGATGCAGCGAGATGGGCATCCTGTACCGGGTGATCTACCCGCTGTCGAAACCGGCCCTGGTTACGGTGGCCATCCTCACGTTCGTTGCCAACTGGAACGAAGTGCTGTGGCCGCTCATCATCATCCGCGACCAGGACTGGATGACCATGCCCCAGATGGTGGCGCTGTTTGCCGTGGGCGGCGGGGCCGATTCGAGCATCGGCGCGCAGCTGGCCTCGGCGCTGCTCCTGGCACTGCCGGTTGTGATCGCCTACCTGATTTTCCAGAAACACTTTATCAAAAGCCTGGCCTCTACGGGCCTGAAAAGCTGATGAAAAATAACCCGGCCAAACAGAACCAAACCAGACCAAACCAGACCAAACCAGACCAAACCAGATCAAATCAGATCAAATCAATTCAAACCTAACCAAACCAAACCCGGCCAGACCAGACCAGACCAAACCC